>JBOGYE010000308.1:0-3945 GCA_050696635.1 Solirubrobacteraceae bacterium
GACTCGATCACCAGCCGGACACCGCGATCCATCAACTCGTCGGGATACTTCTTCTGTCGTGGCATGAAACGGAGTTCCTCTCTCGAGGGACGAATCCCTCGTTTCAAGGTCTCCGTGAAACCCGGCCTGGCTCAGTCCAGGCTTTGTCGGGGCGCCGTGAGCTGTACTTCAGCTGCGAGATGACAACGCGCGAGGCGGTCGCCAGATCTTCACCTCCATAGAGCTCCGTCATGTCCACCCCGAGCAGCAGATCAGCGGGAATCTGCGTTGTCGCTGAGGGTATCGCGGTTCCTGGGAGAGCGCGTCCCGGGCGGCGGTTCCGGTGACGAGCGCGATCAAGCTGGCGATTGCATGCGTCGCCGGTCGGACCGCGGCGCGCACCATGCCTATGGCGACGAGGCGCTGGTCGGGGGGCCCCGCTGGCTGCCGAGCCCTTCGCTACCACGCGAGCGATCGTAAGGTCCCGGACCTACGTTCACGTCCGGACGCGTCTCTCCCAGAGCCCCCGGCGGTCGCCCTTCAGTGGACGGGAGGGCGGCGCCTGAGGGCGTGCGTGCATGGTTTGAACGTTACGGATCGCTCGCCGCCGCGTCCAAGGCCACGGCGATGTCCTTGATCAGGATCATCAGGTGCAAGGGATCCGTCGGCGAGGGCTCAAGCCCGTATCGGAGGTAGAACGAGCGAGCCTGCTCGTCGACGGCGTGAACGAGCATCGCCTGCACGCCAACCGTTCCTGACGCGGCGACGGTGCGCATCATCGCGTCGCGCAGCAGCGATGCCCCCAAACCGCACCCGGCTACCGAAAGGTCCACCGCCAGCCGAGCGAGCAGCACGACCGGTAGCGGATACTGCGGCATTCCCCGGATGACCCGCGCGGTCGCGGCGCTGCGTTCGAGAGCCGCAGCGGTGAGCGCGTGGTAGCCGACGACGCGCTGCTGCTGTGCATCGACGATCACGTAGGTGCGCGCCGAGCCGATGCCCGCGGCTTGGCGCGCGTGTCTCTCAAGCCACGCGTTCAAGGACGCCCGACCGCAGTCAAAGCCAGCAAGGACCTGGCCAGAGCCCAGGGGCTCGGGATCACCGAACCTTGCCACTACTCCGGAGGCGGGCGGCGCAATAGCTCGACTAGCTCCGGGATCTCCCGAGGCGGACGATCGAGCGCCGCTGTGAACCTGCGCCACTGCGTCGGCGCGAGCACGAACCGAGTTCGGTCAGCGAGCAGCCGTTCGGCGCGCTGTCGCCCGCTCTCCACCAGAAACGCCGACAGCGATTCGTTCGCGGCCGCTGCGGCGGTACGGAACAGCTCGTCATCGCTGGCCGCCACGCGAAGATGCACGCGCTGGTCTTTCGTTTCTCGCATCGCACCGACAGTGTACGCCACATGTGCGCACCGATCAAGAGCGATCACTTCCCCGCAGCGGCAACCGGAGCCCGAAACTCCCTGCAAAACTAGCGTACCAGCGCATCATCCGCGCCCGTCTCGAAAACCGGCACGGGCGGTTTCGTCCATCGAGGGTTCGAATCCCTCCCTCTCCGTAGAAGTAGATCGATTCCCGTAGGAGCAGGGGAATGCGGCCGTCTGCGAGCCTGCGCTTGCCGCGCGCCGACCTCACGCCAGCGCCAAGAACGTCCGCGCGGCCGGCGAGAGCACGGCGTCACGGTGCACGAGCCCGATCGGGCGGGTGATCTGCGGGCGCGCGGGACGAACGATCGCGCCGCGGCGGTGGGCCTCGTCGGCGAGCGGCGCGGGCAGCAGTGCGGCGCCGGCGCCGGCGAGCACCAGCGGGACGATCGCTTCGCGGGCGGTGACTTCGACGGCGATCCGGGGGGTCACGGCGGCCGCCGCGAGCGCCTGCTCGAGCAGGGTGCGAGTGGAGGTCCCGGCCGGGGTGACGACGAGCGGCGTGCGGGCGAGCTCGCGGGCGAGGATCGGACCGCTCCGCTCGCCCGCCGCGCTCGGCGGCAGCACGAACAGCAGCTCCTGCTCGCCGAGCTTGTGGGCGAGCAGCCCGCCCTCGGGCGGGGGCAGGTGCGCCGCGCCGATCTCGCAGGTGCCGTCGCGCAGGAGCGAGCCGACGGTGTGGGCGCTGTCGGGGGCGCGCACGCGGACCTCGACCCCGGGGTGACGCGCGCGAAAGCGGCCGATCAGGGCCGCCATCGGATCGACCGCGAGCGTCGCCAGCGCGGCCAGCTCGAGCGTGCCGGTCCGCAGCTGCGCGACGCCGGCGACCGCGTTGCGCGCCTCGTCGATCGAGCGCAGGATCTGGCGGGCGTGGGCGACCAGCTCGTGCCCGGCGCTGGTCAGCCGCAGCCCGCGACCGACGCGATCGAATAGCGCCACGCCGAGCTCTGACTCCAGCGAGCGCAGCGTCTGGGAGACCGAGGGCTGCGCCACGTGCAGCATGGCGGCGGCCCGCGTCACGCCGTCCTCCGAGACGACCGCGAGGAAGTAGCGAAGGCGCCGCTCATCCATAGGCAACCACAATTATTTAGATTATATATTGGTCTTTGACCTATGAGTTGTGTCTCGCTCCAATGGGGAGGTCGTGGTCACCCGCCCATCGCCAACTCGCGTCGGCTCGCTGATCGCCCGCGCGCTGACCGAACCGCGGCGCCCCGCCGCAGTGCGCGAGAGCCCGAGGGCGTCGTGGCTGGTGGTGGGGACGGTCTGCATCGGCGCGTTCATGGGCCAGCTCGACGCGAGCATCGTGACACTTGCGCTGCCGCGGCTGGGACGAGATCTGCACGCCACCGTCGGCGCGGTCGAGTGGGTCGCGCTGTCCTACCTGCTGGTGCTGGTGGCCGTGGTCACCCCAGTCGGCCATCTCGCCGACTCAGTCGGACGAAAGCTTCTGTATGTCTACGGCTTCGGCGTGTTCACGATCGGCTCGGGGCTGTGCGGCCTGGCGCCGACGCTTGAGCTGCTGATCGGCGCGCGCGTGCTCCAGGCGGTGGGCGCGGCGATGCTTCAGGCAAACAGCGTCGCGCTGATCACCGAGGCGGTGCCGCGGCCGCTGCTGGCGCGGGCGATCGGGATCCAGGGCACCGCCCAGGCGCTTGGCCTGGCGCTCGGACCCGCCCTCGGCGGGGCGCTTTTGGCTCTCGGCGGCTGGCGCTTGATCTTCCTCGTCAACCTGCCGGCGGGCGCGGTCGGGTTCGCGCTTGGCTGGGTGCTGTTGCCGCGCAGCCACCGGCGACGGACGCGCACCGGTCCCTCTGACCGCCTCGGCCCGTCCCTGCTGGCGGTGGCCGCCGGCGGACCGCTCCTGTACCTGTCGCTCGCCAGCCGCGACGGGTACGGCAGCGCTCCCCTCGTCGCCGCGCTGGTCGCCGGCCTGATCGCCGCCGGCCTGTTCGTGCGGCACGAGCGGCGCCACGCCGCACCGATGATCGACCTCTCGATCCTGCGCCGGCCAGCGCTGTCAGGAGGGCTGAGCAGCGGCCTGGTCTCCTACCTGGTGCTGTTCGGAACGCTGTTCGTGGTGCCCTACTACCTATATTCCCATCGGATCGGGGAGGCGCTCGCCGGCCTGCAGCTCGCGGCGCTGCCGGTGGCGATCGGGATCGCCGCGCCAATCGCCGGGCGCCACGTCGACCGCTTCGGCGCGCGGCCGTTCACCAGCGGCGGGCTGCTGCTGGCCGGAGCCGGGCTGCTCGAGCTCGCCGCCTGGGAGCAGACACCAGGCCTGCTCATCGGGCTCGTCCTGATCGGCCTCGGGATCGGCGCCTTCACGCCCGCCAACAACGCCACGATCATGCGCGCCGCGCCACCACAGCGCACCGGGCTGGTCGGAGGGCTCTTGAACATGACCCGCGGCCTGGGCACCGCGATCGGGGTCGCCGCCGCAGGTGCGCTGTACACGGCGGCGGCGGGGGCCGGCGCGACCGTGGCGGCCCACGCGGGCGAGGCGGCCGCCGGCCAGGGCCTGCGGGTCGCGATCGGTG
>JBOGYE010000309.1:0-3784 GCA_050696635.1 Solirubrobacteraceae bacterium
CGGCAGGTAGGTCTGACCCCCCTGGGTCATGCGCCTGCCGATCACCCGTTTGGCGTATTGGATCGGGATCTTGCGCTGTCCCTCCTGGACGAACACGATCGCGGCCACCACCCCGATCGCGATGAACGGCATCACCACGCGGAACACCTGGTCGGGGTTGCCCCACCAGGAGCTGATGCCGCTGGGGAGGCGGGCGATGATCGACGCGAGGATCAGCAGCGAGATGCCGTTGCCGATCCCGCGCTGGGTGATCAGCTCGCCCAGCCACATCAACAGCACCGTCCCGGCGGTCAGCGACAGCACGATCAGGAACACCTTGAACAGCGTGAAGTTGGCAATCAGCGTCGCGCCCGCCTGCTTCTCGAAGCTGCGGAACAGGAACACGTAGCCGATCGACTGCGCGAACGCCAGCCCCACGGTCAGGTATCGCGTGTACTGCGTGATCCGCTCCTGACCCTGCTCGCCCTCCTTGGACAGCTTCTCCAGCGACGGCACCACGACCTGCAGCAGCTGCAGGATGATCTGCGCGGTGATGTAGGGCATGATCCCCAGCGCGAACAGCGCGATCCGCCCCAGCCCGCCGCCGCTGAACAGGTTTAGCAGCCCGAGGATGCTGTTGCCGCTGAGCTGGCGCTGGATCTCGGCCACCGCCTGCGAGTTGATCCCCGGCGCCGGGATGTGGGTCCCGAGCCGGTACAGGAACAACATCGCGGCCGTGAACAGGACCTTGTTTCGGATCTCGGCGACCCTGAACGCTCCGAGGATCGTCGTGAGCATTGCGGCGCCCCTCAGCTCTCCAGCGTCTGGCAGCTGCCGCCGGCGGCCTCGATCGCCTCGCGCGCGGCCTTGGAGTAGCCGTGCGCGTGGACCGTCAGCGCCTTGGACAGCGAGCCATCGGCGAGCACCTTGACGGGGATTCCCTTGCGCGTCGCCAGTCCCTTGGAATGCAGAGCCTCGAGCGTCACCTCGGCGCCGGCGTCGAAACGGGCCTCGAGGTCGGACAGATTGACCGGCTGGGTGTGGGTCCGAAACGGCTCGAACGGCATCGACTTCTTCATGTGCGGCCCGCGCAGCTTGCGCATCCGCATGTGGATCGGGTTCTGGCCGCCCTCGAAGCCGGCCCGCTGCTTGGCGCCCGACCGCGAGCCGTAGCCCTTCTGGCCGCGGCCCGCCGTCTTGCCGGTGCCCGAGCCCTCGCCGCGACCGACCCGCTTGCGCGGGCGCCGCGACCCAGGTGCGGGTCTGAGGTTGTGCAGCCCGATCCGCTCCGCGGTCTCCTCGACGCGCTCGTCGGGTGGCTTCGCGGCCGCGGGACTCACGAGTCGTGCACCTCGACGAGGTGCCGGACCTTGGCGATCATCCCGCGTGCCTGCGGCGTATCGGCGACCTCGACGCTGTGCCCGATCCGCCGCAGCCCCAGCGAGCGCAGAGTATCGAGTTGACGCTTGTCACAGCCGTTACGAGATTTGCGCTGCGTGACCTTGACGGTGCTCACGAGGCATCCCCGGAGGCCCCTTCGGCCTCCGCGCCGGCACCGGGCTCAACGGATTCTGCGGCCATCTCGGCGTCGGGCGCAGCGGGCGGCTTGACCGAAGCGGACGTGGCAACGGCCTCGGAGTCCGAGCCCGCCTCGCCGGACGCTCGCGGTCCCTGCTGCACGCCATCGCCGTTCACCGCCGCAGCGGCGTCCGCCGAGGCGGACTCGGACGCAGGGGCCGCAGCCAGCCCCAGCACCGTATTCACGGACAACCCACGAAGCGAAGCCACCTCGTCCGGCGTGCGCAGCGACTCGAGTCCTGCCATGGTCGCCTTGACGAGGTTGATCGGGTTCTGGGAGCCGAGGCTCTTGGACAGGATGTCGTGGATCCCCGCCAGCTCCAGGACGGCGCGCACGCCGCCGCCGGCGATCACGCCGGTGCCGGGCGCGGCGGGCTTCAGGAACACGCGTCCCGCGCCGAACACGCCGGTCGTCTGATGGGTGATCGTCGCGCCGTGCTTTGGGACGCGGTACAGGTTCTTCTTCGCGCGCTCGACGCCCTTCTGGATCGCGACCGGAACCTCGTTGGCCTTGCCGTAGCCGATCCCGACCACGTCCCGCTCGTCGCCGACGACGACCAGCGCCGTGAACGAGAAGCGCCGGCCGCCCTTGACGACCTTGGCGACGCGGTTGATCTCGACGACCCGCTCCTGGAGGTCGAGACCGGCGGATGAGACTGAGCGATCGGGCATGGGCGTTGAGTGAATGTAGCGGCTGGTCGGGGCTAGTGGCCCGTTTGGACGGTCACTAGAACGCCAGCCCGGCCTCGCGCGCGCCCTCGGCCAGAGCCTTGACGCGACCGTGATACTGGTACCCGCCGCGGTCGAACACGGCACTCTTGACGCCGGCGTCGGCGGCACGCGCGGCCAGCAGCTCGCCGGCGCGATGCGCCTGCTCGGCACCGGTGAGCTTGCGCAGCTCGGCCTCTGTCCAGTTGACCGCGGCCAGCGTGCGACCCGCCTCGTCGTCGATCAGCTGCGCCCCGATTCCGCGGTTGGAACGAAACACGGAGATCCGCGGGCGCCCCGCGGTGCCCGTTACCTTGGCGCGCACGCGGCGCCGGCGGCGCAGACGCGCCGCCCCCTTCGTCTTGACGGTCACCGCTTGCCTCCATCCAGTCGGCATTCTTGAGAGCGATCGACGGCATCCAGCCGTCGTTGACCGCTCGGCTGCGCCTCGCTCATGCTCTCTTACCGACCTTCCGGGCGACGTACTCGCCCTCGTAGCGGATCCCCTTGCCCTTGTATGGCTCGGGCTTGCGCTGCTTGCGGATGTATGCGGCGACCTCGCCGACCTGCTGCTTGGAGGCTCCGCGGACGACGATCCGCGTCGGCTGCGGGACCTCGAACTCGATCCCGTCCGGCGCCTTGACCGACACGGGGTGCGAGTAGCCCAGAGCCAGCTCCAGGTCGCGTCCGTGCAGCTGGGCGCGGTAGCCGACGCCCTGGATCTCAAGCCGCTTCTCGAACCCGTCGGTCACGCCGAGCACCATGTTCGCGACCAGGGTTCGGGTAAGCCCGTGCAGCGCGCGATGCTCCGAGCGATCGGTCGGCCGCGTGACCCGAAGCTCGCCGTCGACCTGCTCGATCGACATGTCACGGTTGATGCGCTCTGTCAGCTCGCCCTTGGGGCCGTTGACGGTCACGCGCTCGGGCTCGATCGCGATGGTCACGCCCGCGGGGACGGTTATGTGTTGTCTGCCGATCCTGGACATGGTGTATTAGCTCCCGCTCACCCTTACCAGACCCGCGCCACGACCTCGCCACCGACACCCTGTTGGCGGGCTTCGTGGCCTGTCATGACGCCTTTGGAAGTGGAGATGATGGACGTGCCCATGCCGCCCTGGATGCGGGGGATGTGCGCGTGGTCGACGTACGTCAGCTGACCGGGACGCGAGACACGCTGAATCCCCGAGATCACCGGCTTGCGGTCATCGGTGTACTTGAGCGTGACGGTGATCTGCTCGCTGGGACGGCCCGGCGCCGGCGGATCGATCTGGTAGGCCTCGATGTAGCCCTGCTCCTTGAGGATCCGCGCCAGGTCGCGCTTGAGCTTGGAGGACGGGATCGCCACGTTGTGATGCTGCGCGTTGGCGGCGTTGCGCAGTCGCGTCAGGAAGTCGGCTACGGGATCGGTCATCGACATGGGGCGGTGCTCACAAGCTCGACTTGGTAATACCGGGGACGTAGCCGTTGTGGGCCAGCTCACGCAGGCAGATCCGGCACACGCCGAACTTGCGGTACACGG
>JBOGYE010000310.1:0-7324 GCA_050696635.1 Solirubrobacteraceae bacterium
GCGCGTGGTGGTGATCGACCGCGACTCCGGGTTCGTGCATGTCCTCGCCAAGCGGCTGGTGGAGCAAGGGGGCGAGCACCGCACGCTGCCCGCCGCGCCGCCGCTTGACGCGCTGGTCGCAGCTCGCGCGCACGCGCTCGTGCTCGATCCGGCGATCCTGGGGCCGGGCGGGTGGTCGTTTCTGGAACAGGTCTGCGCGAGCCTGCCGACGCTCGCGGTCGTCGTCTGCACCGGGCCCTCTTCGGTCGCGCAGCGGGTCCGAGGGTTCCGGCTGGGCGCCGACGCATGGGTCACAAAGCCGTGTCACCCGGAGGAGCTGATCTGCGTGATCCAGGCGGCGGTTCGCCGCCATCGGCGCGCCGAGATGGGGCCGGCCGAGCCACCGCTCACGGTCGGCGGGATCACGATCCGCGCCGATCTGCATCAGGCCTATGTCGGCGAGTGCAGCCTCGAGCTGACGGCGCGCGAGTTCGAGCTGCTGACGCTGCTGGCCGCCGCCGATCGAGTGCTCCCGCGCGAGGAGATCTATGAGCGCGTGTGGGGCTACGCGATGGTGCATGGCGACCGGTCGGTGGACGTGTTCGTACGCAAGCTGCGCCGCAAGCTGCGCGCGGCCTCGCCCGGCTGGAGCTACATCCGAACGCACTTCGGGGTCGGATACCGGTTCGTTCCCGAGCTCGGCAGCGAGCCGGCGCCGGCGCGGCCTACGCCAGCAGCGGCCGCAGGTGGTCGTTGAGGAACACCCCCTGCGGATCGAGCGCCCGGCGCAGCTCGATGAACCCTGCCGCCTCCGGGTACAGCGCCTCCAGGCGCTCGCGGGTGAGGAAGTGCAGCTTGCCCCAGTGCACGCGCGCGTCGAACTGAGCCAGCAGCTCGTCGACCGCGCGCAGATACGGCCAGTAGTCGGTTCCCGGCGTGCCTGAGACCGAGATCACGATCGTGGCGGTGCCGTAGTTGGGCGACAGGTGCGCGTCCTCGGCGCCGACGGTCCTGACCTCCAGCGGGTAGACCGACTCGGGCAGGCGCCCAGCATCAGCTCGCGCATCGCGGCCAGCGCCTCCGGGCCTCGCTCGAGTGCCACGAAGTACTCCAGCTCGTGGAAGTTGGGTTCGTAGAGCATCGGATAGATGCGGTAGCAGCGGTCCACGCGGCGGCCCGGGGTCGCGTCGTCGGGCTCGTGGCCGGCGACCTCGTCGTAGATCTTCACGTAACAGCGGTCGGCCATCTGCTGCCCGTGGTCCGACAGGTTGTAAGGCTCGCCCGACGCCTCGCTTGGCATTCAGAAGAACCCGAAGTGACGGTGCGTGGACACGAGCTCGTCGAAGCGCTCGAGCATCTCGTCCCAGGGCCACAGACCGACCTGCTCGCGCAGGCGGTAGGCGCCGGTCACCACCAGCTCGAGCTAGGTGATCACCCCGAGCGTGCCGATCGACACCTGTGCCGCGCGCAGCAGGTCGGGGCGGTCTGACCCGATCTCCAGCACCTCGCCGGCGGCGGTGACGAGCCGCAACCCGCGCACCGCGCCCGGCAGGCTGGTGAAAGGCCGCGCGCACGAACTCGGCGACCTCGTCCTCGCTGCGAGGCGCCGCCGCGAGGCGCGGGGTGAACGAGCGGTTGCCGACCCAGTTGACCCACTCCACGCCTGGGCCCGGTTCGCGCACGCCGCGAACCCTACACGGGCGCGTTCACAACCAGGTCACACGATCCGCCGCGCCCGGGTGAAGACTCTGGCGCGAGATGACGCGCGACCGCAAACGGCGCTTGCGCGCGATCGGCCTATCCGGTGCGTCGGCGGTGGCGGCGCTGGCCGTGACCGCGTGCGGCGGCGGCGGGACCACGCTGGTGGGCGCCGGCAGCACGCTGGTCGCGCCGCTGGTGTCGGTCTGGCAGCCGCGTTACCTGGCTCGGCATGGCGTCGCGGTCACCTACGGGGCGATCGGCAGCGGCGCCGGGATCGTCCAGCTGACCGCGCGCACCGTCGACTTCGGAGCATCCGACGCGCCGCTGACCCCCGCCCAGGCGACCGCGTGCGGGCGCTGCCTGGAGATCCCGTGGGCCCTGTCGGGCATCGTCGTCGCCTACCACGTCGACGGCGTACCCGACGGCCTGAAGTTCACCGGGCCGCTGCTGGCCCAGATCTGGATGGGCGAGGTCAAGCGCTGGAACGACCCCGCGATCCGGACGCTGAACCCGGGCGTGACGCTGCCCGCGACGCCGATCGTTCCGGTGCACCGCACCGACGGCTGCGGCGACACGTTCGCGTTCACGGATTACCTGTCCAAGGTCAGCCCGCGCTTTCAGACGGCGATCGGACGCGCCACCGCGGTCGCCTGGTCCGGCGGACTCGGGGGTCAGGGCAACTCCGGCGTCGGCGGCGTGCTGTCGTCGACCAACGGAGCGATCGCCTATCTCGCGATCGCCTACGCGAAGGCCGGCCGCTTTCACATCGGGCTGGTCCGCAACGCTGCCGCGCGCTACCCGGAGCCTGGCGTGCCGAGCATCGCGGCGGCCGCGGCGGCGCGCCGGTCGGTGCCGAGCGGGGGCAAGCAGGGGATCTCGCTGACCGATCCGCGGAGCTCGGCGACCGCGGCCTACCCGATCTCGACCTTCAGCTACGTGCTGGCCAGAGCGACCGCGCCGGCGCCGCTGGCGAGATCGTTGCGGGCGTTCATCGATTGGGCGCTGACCAAGGGACAGAGCGACGCGGCCAGGCTGCAGTTCGCGCCGCTGCCATCCAGGGTGGTCGCCGTGGCGACCGCGGACACGCGGCTGATCGGCGGGTGACGGCCCATGTCCGCGGACAGAGCCACGGTCGCGCTCCCCGGCCAGAGGCTGGACGAGCGCCGCCCGCCGCTGTCTGATCGTCTCGGCGAGCCGGCGTTCCGGGCCTTGGCGGCGCTTGCGGGCGTGCTCACCGTCGGCGCGCTGGTGTGGATCGCGGAGACGGTCGTGCGCCAGGCGCAGCCTGCGATCTCTCACTTCGGTCTCGGATTCGTCGGTCACGTGGCGTGGAACCCGGTCAAGGACGACTTCGGGGCCGGATCGTTCCTCTACGGCACGATCGTGAGCTCGCTGATCGCGCTGGTGATCGCCACGCCGACCGCGGTCGCGATCGCGATCTACCTGACCGAGCTCGCGCCGCGCCTCCTGCGGCGGCCGGTCGCGATCCTGGTCGAGCTGCTGGCCGGCATCCCGAGCGTGATCCTGGGCCTGTGGGGAATCCTCGTACTTGGACCGTTCCTCGCCGACCACGCCGAGCCGTTCCTGAACAGCTTCCTGGGCTGGATCCCGATCTTCGCTGGGACGCCGTCGCCGTACGGGCTGCTGAACGCGGCGCTGATCCTGACGATCATGGCGCTGCCGATCGTCACGGCGGTGACGCGCGAGGTGCTCGAGGCCACTCCCTCAGAGCTGAAGGAGGCGGCCTACGGTCTGGGCGCGACGCGCTGGGAGATGCTCCGGATGACGGTGCTGCCGAGCGCGCGGCCGGGGATCGTCGGGGCGGTGATGCTCGGACTTGGGCGCGCGCTTGGGGAGGCGATCGCGGTCACCCAGGTGATCGGCAACACGACCCAGATCAGGGCGTCGCTGTTCGCGCCCAGTGGGTCTCTGGCGGCGGAGATCGCCTCGGCCTATCAGAGCGCCAACCCGGGCCTGGGGATCTCCTCGCTGCTGTACCTGGCGACGATCCTGCTCGTGATCGCGCTGCTGGCCAACGTGGGTGCGCGCGCGATCGTGCGCCGGGTCGGCTCGGCGGGGGCGAGCTGATGCCGGCACGTGCCCTCCCCGGCGCTTCGCGGCTGGCGGGGAGCGGCCCCGGGCATCGCCGGCGCCGGGCTGTCAACCGCGCGGTCGAGGCGGTCTGCACGCTGGCCGCGGTGGTCACGGTGGCGGTGCTGGCGCTGGTGGTCGCCTCGGTGCTCGTCAAGGGCCTGCCGGCGCTCAACCTCGACCTGTTCATCCGCGATCCGGCGCCGTACGGGCACGCGGGCGGCGGGATCGCCAACGCGATCGTCGGGTCGGCGATCCTGGTCGCGCTGGCGACCGCGTTCTCGGTCCCGGTCGCGATCATGGTCGCGATCCTCACGACCGAGCTGGCCGGCGACCGAATCGCTGCGGCGATCCGCTTTTCGCTTGACATGCTCAACGGCGTGCCGACGGTCGTCACCGGGGTGGTGATCTTCGGCGTGCTGGTCGTCGGGCACGGGCAGTCGGGCTGGACGGCGGCGCTGGCGCTTGCGATCGTGCAGCTGCCGATCGTCGCGCGCTCCGCCCAGGAGGTGCTGGAGCTGGTCCCGCGTGGGCTGCGTGAGGCGGCGCTCGCGCTGGGGCTGGCGCGCTGGCGGATCGTGCTGCGGATCGTGCTCCCGACCGCCGTCGGGGGGCTGGTGACCGGCGCCGTGCTCGGGGTCGCCAGAGTGGCCGGCGAGACCGCGCCGCTGGTGTTCACCTCCTCGATCTTCTCCAACCTCGGGATCACGACCGACCCGTCGCGGGCGATGCCCAACATCCCTGTGACGATCTTCTCGCTGTCGGAGTCGGCCAGCCCGGCCGACCATGCGCGGGCGTGGGCCGCGGCGCTGGTGTTGATCGCGTTCGTGCTGGCGCTGAGCGTGACCGCACGGGCCCTGCACGAGCGCAGCCGCGGGCGGATCCGGGGCTGAATGGCATCATGTCCCCGCGTGAGCAGATGACGACCCCGGACATCGAGCAGGGCCCGGACCGTGACGCGCTGCGCTCGCTCGGCAGCGAGGCCGGCCACAGCGTCGCGGTGCAGGGCCTGAGCGCCTTCTACGGCGAGACCCAGGCCGTCAGGGACGTGACGCTCACGTTCGTAGCCAACGAGGTGACCGCGATCATCGGCCCGTCAGGGTGCGGCAAGTCGACGCTGATCCGCTGTATCAACCGGATGCACGAGGAGGTTCCCGGCGCGCGGGCCGAGGGTCGCGTGCTGCTCGACGCCGAGGACGTGTACGCGCCGAGCGTCGACGTGACCGCCGTGCGGCGCGCGATCGGGATGGTGTTCCAGCGGCCGAACCCGTTCCCGACGATGTCGATCTTCGACAACGTCGCCGCCGGCCTGAAGCTGTCCGGGATGCGCGGCGATGCCGTGCGCGAGCGCGTGCACCGCGCGCTGCGCGCGGTCGGGATGTGGAACGAGGTCAAGTACCGGCTCGCCAAGCCGGGGGTGGGCCTGTCCGGCGGCCAGCAGCAGCGCCTGTGCATCGCCCGTACCCTGGCGGTCGAGCCCGAGGTGATCCTGATGGACGAGCCCTGCTCGGCGCTGGACCCGATCGCGACCCTCCGCGTCGAGGAGCTGATCGACGAGCTCAAGCACCGATACACGATCGTGATAGTGACCCACAACATGCAGCAGGCCGCTCGGGTCGCCGACACGACCGCGTTCATGCTCGACGGCTCGCTGATCGAGCACGCCCCGACGCAGCGGATCTTCACCACCCCCGCCGACGAGCGCACCGAGCACTACGTGACCGGAAAGTTCGGCTGATGCAGGAGACGCGCCACCAGTTCCGCCAGGATCTGAAGGGCCTGGAGCGTCAAGTGGTTGGCGCGCTTGACCTGGTCGTCGAGCAGCTCGACCGCGCGCTCGAGTCCCTCAGCTACCAGGACGTGGAGCTGGCGGCGATCGTGGTGGCCGACGACGACCGGATCGACGGGCGCTACCTGGAGGTCAACCAGGGGATCCTGTCGCTGCTCGCGCGCCAGTCGCCGGTCGCCGGCGACCTGCGCTTCGTGGCCGCGCTGCTGCACTGCATCCGCTGCGTCGAGCGGATGGGGGACCAATGCGTCAACGTCGCCAAGCTGGTGCCGCTGTCTGGCCATGACGCTCCCAAGGACCAGGAGATCCTGGGCTCGATCGAGCGGATGGGACGGCTGGCCCGCGCTCAGGTGCTGCAGTCCAAGGAGGCGCTGCGCTCGCGCCGGGTGGAGCTGGCTCGGGACCTGGTGCGACAGGACGCCGAGGTGAACCGGCTCAACCGCGAGATCTTCCGGCGCGCGGTGGAGATCGGCGACGACGCCGAGCTGCGGGAGTGGGGGATGTTCATGATCCTGGTCGCCCGCTGCCTGGAGCGGATCGGTGACAACACGATCGAGATCGCCGAGCAGGTGGTGTTCGTCGTCACCGGCCTGTTCCGTGAGGTCGCCGAGCCCGGAGCGCTGCCAGGAGCCGAGTCCGGGGCGCCGCCCGGGCCAGAGCCCGGTTGACAGCCAGCGACGGGGGGTTCAGCGGTGCGGGCGCGCCGCGCGCCACAGCGATCCCACCAGCAGCGCGGTGGTGGCGGCGGGGACGATCCACCAGGCGGCGACGGTCGAGCCCGCCACCAGGGCGGTGACGCCCAGCGTCACCACGACGCCCAGCGCCACGCGCCAGTCGTCGCCGACCACGAAGTCCCAGATGCCCGCCATCGCGCGCCTCATGCGTGGGCCGCCGTCTCGTCGGGCCTGATGGCCGCCGGCCGCGCCGCGATGCGGCGCAGCGCCCACACCATCCCCAGAGCTCCGATCAGCGTGGCCGGCACGATCGCCAGCAGCGATGCGTCCGAGCCCGGCCAGTGGGCGCCCGCGCCCTCCCCGCCCCAGAACATCCCGAACGAGGTCAGCATCACCCCGACGCAGAACTTCAGCGTGTTCTCCGGCACCCGCGCCAGCGGGGCGTGGATCAGGAAGCCCGCGGCGACCACCACCGTGATCGCGAGTCCGGCCGCGGCGGCTGCGAGCCCGACATCGTGCTGGTTGGCGCCGAACGTGAGCACGATGAACACCACCTCCAACCCCTCCAGCAGCACGCCCTTGAACGCGATCGTGAACGAGTAGCCGTCCAGGCCGGCTGAGGGCGTGCCCGCCTCGCGCGCTGCTGCGAGCCCCTGCGTGAAGATCGCATCCTCGTCGTGCAGCGCCTTCAGGCCACTGGCGCGCAGGATCGCCTTGCGCAGCCACTGCAGCCCGAACACCAGCAGCAGGCCGCCGACGACCAGCCGCAGAACCCCGAGCGGCAGCGCCGTCAGGCCCGGTCCGAGCGCGGCGGTGACCGCCGCCAGCACGACGACCGCGGCGCCCACGCCGGTGAATGCCGAGCGCCAGCTGCGGGTCGAGCCGACGGCCAGCACGATCGTCAGCGCCTCGACGGCCTCGACCGTGCAGGCAAGAAATACCGACAGTGCCAGGCCGATCTCGGAACCGCTCATCGGGGAGCCGAGGATAGTGCGGCGCCGGCGGCGTATGCTCAGCGCGCCTTGGCGACCCGGAAGCAGACCCGGTCGGGGAAACGGCCCCGCCCGCCCGCCCGCCCGCCCGGCGGCGC
>JBOGYE010000311.1:0-7420 GCA_050696635.1 Solirubrobacteraceae bacterium
GTACGGCCCCCTTCGGGGGTCGTCTCCGATCTACGGGTTCAAGACAGGCAGACTGGCTGACAAGATCAACAACCTAACGACCCCAGACCCCACGTAATCCAGTCTCCGTGGAACCCGGTCTCTCCCATAGGAGGAACCAGCCATGGCGAAGGCTAGATCCATCGTCGGCTTGGACGTGCACGCGATGAAGATCGTGGCGGCGGTCCTGGACGTCGAGACGGGCGAGTTGCAGTTCTTCGGGATGACCGCGGATGTAAGCAAGGCGGCTGGGTTCTGCGCTGCGCTGCCGGGTCCGGTACGGGTCGCTTATGAGGCGGGCCCGACCGGGTACGGGTTGGCGCGCGAGCTCGCCCAGCGTGGGGTGGGATGCGTGGTCGCGGCGCCATCGAAGATTCCGCGCGGGTCTGGGGACAGGGTGAAGACCGATCGTCGGGACGCGGAGCTGCTCGCGCGACTGCTGCTGGCCGGGAAGCTTCACCCGGTCCGCGTGCCGGGGGCGCAGGAGGAGGCGCTGCGGGATCTGGTTCGGGGCAGGGAGGCGGTTCGCGTGGATCTGATGCGCTGCCGGCATCGGCTCTCGAAGCTGCTGCTGCGGCATGGGATCCGGTTCGATGACGGTCGCGCGTGGACGGATCGCCACCGCCGGTGGCTGGACGCGATCGAGCTCGAGTGGCCAGCAGCGCAGACCACGCTTCAGGACGCCAAAGGCGCGATCGACGCGCTTGAGCACCGCCGCGGGCAGCTGGAGCGTGAGATTCTCTGCCTGCTTCCCAGCGCGCCGTGGGCGACGCAGGCCGCGCGGCTGCGATGCCTGCGCGGGGTTGACACGCTGACCGCGGTCGGGCTGTGCGCCGAGATCGGCGACTTCGCACGGTTCGCGAAGGCGGGGCAGCTGATGAGCTACATCGGCTTGGTCCCGTCCGAGAGCACCACTGGCGAGAACCGCCGTCTCGGGTCGATCACCAAGACCGGGTCCGCGCACGCCCGCCGGCTGCTGGTCGAGGCCTCTTGGCATTATCGCAAGCGTCCCCAGGTCGGCGCGACTCTCACCGAGCGCCAGCAGGACCAGCCCGCCGAGGCTGTCGCAGTCGCGTGGACAGCCCAACGCCGGCTGCATCGCGTCTGGACACGACTCGAAGCCCGCTCCAAGCGCCGGACGATCATCGCGGTCGCGGCCGCCCGCGAACTCGCCGGGTTCTGCTGGGCGATCACCCAGATCGAGTAGCGCATCACGAGCCACGAACAAACATCCCGTCGGCTGGGTCGGTGGCGGCCCGGCACGCGCGGGGAACCCGCGGAAGCGCTATGAGCAGCCAGCATCGCTGGCGACGCTCGATCCTAGACAGCGGCTCCCCACGACGAACCATGGTCCTGCGGCCACCCGGATCCGCGTATATCAGCCTGACCCGCGTCGCGCACAGCATCGCCGGACCGCCACCCACCCAGCCGACCACACCACCCCTCACCCCGACCAGCGAAAGCAGGAAATTCGTGACGCACCCCTTGACAAAACGCTCTCCATATCAGCGCTAGCTCGAATGCGGCCCGAGTGAGAGCGTCAGCCTGCTCGAGGTTCTCACCGAGGCTCTTTGCCCCGTCCAGCCGTAGCGTCTCGGCACGCGCCGCGGCGCTTATGTTCGCGTCGAGGCGGCGTCTCCGTCTTGCGGCGGTCAAATCAGTCAAATCGGGCTCCGTCACACCGATTATCTTGCCGCAGGCGACACAAGGCCCTGCTAGCAGGGCCTTCTCAGTGCGCCCGAGAAGACTCGAACTTCCACGGGCCAATGGGGTCCACACGGCCCTCAACCCCGTTCGCCTCGCGTAGCTGGGTTAATCGGCATCCAGATCGTCGAAATTGCGAGCTTTGCCGGACGCATTGGACCAGCTGGACGCGGTGGATGTTGTCGCACCGTGCTACGAGCGTTTTGCGGCGGTTGTCGCCCCCGCGCCCCGCTGGTCTGGCCTTGCCGCCACTGTCGTCTGAGAGGGTTTGCGGTTCGCACGTCGAACCGGACGTGTCAGGGATAACGGCCCGGTGGCGACCCAGGTTCGGTGGGAGCGCTGCGAACGGCGAGGAGCAAGTGACCAGTGCAGCTTCATGACCTCTATGACCATCTGCGGCGCGGCGGGGCCGCGACCCTCAACCACCCGGCGAGGTACTCGGTGGCCGGCGGGGCCGTGATCGCGCCCGCTCGCTACGCCGGCCGCAACGGCTCTGAGTTTGTGTTCGAGACGCGGTTCGTCGACGATGAATTTCGTCGAACGGTCCTGATCGACTCCAAGCAGTCGCAGTCAAATCGCGCCGAGGAGGGCCTGCTCGCCGCTCGACGAGACGGTGGTGCAGCCGCTCGCATCCCGACGATCGAGGTCCACTACGTTGGGCGCGAGCCGCTCGCTGATTTGAGCCTGCCGCACCGCGCCTTCGACGCGCACGTCCGCTTCGCGACCCAGGATGGGGCGCCTGTGGTCAAGCGGCCCTGGTATCAGGCGCTGCGCGACGCCACGCACGCCGACCTGTCACCGGTGTTCGTGACCGCCCCGGTCGCACTTGCGTTCGGCGGCTGGGACTCAAGCCGTGGCAGCGGTCAGCTGCGGTTGCGCGGGCTCTTGGTCTCGGAGCTGTTCGGGGTCGTCGACGAGCGCGACGACCGTCTGTCTCGCCGATCCGGCGCGAGGCTCGATCCGTTGGGGCAGGACTTCAAGATCACACCAGAGCAGTTCGAACGGCTGATCGAGGTGCAGCGAGAGCACCTGTCCCCCAACCTCGTCGAGAAGCTGCACAAGGAACTCGACGCCGCCCGCAAGAAGAAGGTCGAGACGATCTCCGCCTCGGGACTCAACCTGGGCGGCATCCCGCCGTCGCTCGAGTCACCCTTTGGGGTCTCCGTGCCGGAGGTCCGCCGTGCTCGCACATTCTCCCTCGCCGGGCTTCGGCGGCTGCGCTTCGGCGGCGATGCCGACGAAGACGTGGCCGCCCGCGGCGCTCTGCTCGCCATGCTGATGCTGGGCGTCGCATACGCCGACGCGGACCCAGATCTGCGCGCGTACTGCGACGTGTCGGCCCCGAGCGCGCAGACGCTGCTGGACGACGAGCCAGTCGACGTCGATCTCTCGATCACTGCATGTGAGGCGTTTCTGGCCGCGGCCGTCGAACGCCTGCCCGAGCGTCTGGGCTGGGGCGGCCAGGTCCAGATCCTCGCCGGCGACGAGGCGCTCAACCGCGGCGCACAGGACGTTTCCGACGCACAGGTCTGACGCGGTGCCGGCAGCCCTGCTGATCAGCGTTCGCTTCACCGCGGATGCTTATCGCGGAGGCGATCTCGGCCGTCCCGAGGATCTCCCGTCGCCGGCTCGGCTGCACGCGGCGTTCGTTGCTGCCGCCGCGGGAGGCCCCGAGGCCGGGGTTGAAGGCGCTGTCCTCGTCGCCGCAGACCGCGACAGGGACGCCGTGGCGTGGCTGGAGAGCACCGAACCGCTGGGAGTCGTTGCGCCGCCTACACGACTCACGACATACGCCGCGCGCCGCCACCGGGTACGGGCAGCCGTTGATCCGAAGGAGCGCCACGAGCATCACCGCGAGGAGACGGCCTTTGAGCCGCTCAGTGCGCTCGCCGCTCCGATGATCTACGCATGGCCGCCCGCGGAGCAGGAGGTCCGCGACCGGCTCGCGGCGCTCGCTCAGGAGATCACCCACGTGGGGTGTGCGGACTCGACGGTCGTCGTCCGCGTGTCGGACGGCGAGTTCGACCCCGGCGACAGCGGGGCGCTTGTGATCGCTGCCGGCCGCGGGCCGGGACGTGAGCTTCGCGTCCCCGAGCC
Source organism: Solirubrobacteraceae bacterium (assembly GCA_050696635.1). GTDB lineage: Bacteria > Actinomycetota > Thermoleophilia > Solirubrobacterales > Solirubrobacteraceae > Palsa-465. The sequence continues at coordinate 3,820 of JBOGYE010000311.1, forward strand.
CGGACGGCTCGCTGCGCTCGTTCGAGCGCATCAGCGCGCGCTGGCACCAGGCCCGCACCGCCACGGCGCCGGCACGAAGGGCAAGCAGGCACCCGACCAGCCCGTGGCGACCGCGAACGAGGATGCCACTCGGCTGCGCCGCTTCGCGCCGCAGCGCCCGGAGGGACCATGGCCATACGCCGAAACCTGGACGGTGCCCGTCACGCCGAGCTTGCCCCGGTGGTCCACCAGGCCTGAGCAGCGTGTGCCCACCGCGGTTCTGGTTCACCGTGCGCTCGTCGCCGCGATCGGAGACGACGTCCCGTCGTTTGTCACCGGCCGCGAGGGCGACGGTCCGCTCGTCGGCGCTGGGCATCTCGCAGTCCAATTTGCCGCGCGCGAGGAGGGCGCATCGCCGGCACTTGTGCTCGGCGTTCCTGCCGGCGTTCCCGAGGCCGATCTAGCCGCACTGCTCAGTGCGTTGGGTCGTGGCCCGGCGGTCCGGGTCGGGGGCCAAGTGCTGCGGCTCGGGCCGCCTGACGTTGAACCGGCTTTGTCGTTCTGGCCCGCTGCGGCTTACACGTTCGCCACCGAAGTGCCGGTCGTCCTTGACGCTCCGGGAACGCCCCGGCACGGGCCGTGGACGCTTGACTCCGCGGCGCTGTGCTCGCTCGGATACGCGCTCCGGGGGGTGCTGGAAGCTCAGGGGTTCGGATGGGGGGTCGGCTGGTCGTTTCGTCAGGAACTCGTGGCCGAGCTGCGACGCCGGGGAGCGGCGGCGCGGGCGATGCGCGTCCCGCGTGACGCTGCCCGGTTTGCGCACCGCGGACGCGAGGGGGACCTGCTGGTCGCGGTTCACGCGGCGGTCAAGCTCGGCGACCTCACGTCTGGCGGGCGCGGGCTGTTGGCGCTCGGACGAGCGCGACATCTCGGCGGCGGACTGATCCGTCCGCTCGAAACCCGGTGAGCTGTGGCGCTCGTTGATCGCTTCGCCGAGTTCTTCGCTGCCGCCAACGGCGGCGCAAGACCTTACCCATGGCAATGCGCCTTGGCTGAGGAAGTTGCCGACACCGGGAGCTGGCCCGACATCGGCGCGCCCACGGGCTCGGGGAAGTCCTCGGTGATCGACGTCCACGCCTTCCTGGTCACCGAGCACGCCTCCGGCCGGCTGCGCGTTCGCCCACCGCGTCGTCTGGTGCTCGTCGCGCCGCGCCGGGTGCTCGTCGATGATCAATTCGAGCGGGCCACCAAGCTCGCGGTCGCATTGGCGAAGGCCGATCCCAATGACGAGCCGGCACTCGCGGCGGCCGCGGCGACGCTTCGGGAGCTGTGCACGAGCGTCGACTCGCCGGCCTCTCCACTCGGGGTCTGGCGACTTCGCGGGGGTGTCCGTCTCGAGACCGGATGGCGGCTCGAGCCAGCCGCCTGCCAGGTCATCTGCGCCACGCCGCAGATGTGGGGCTCCCGGCTGCTCCTGCGCGGCTATGGCGCGTCGCGCGCGTCGCGCAACCTGGAGTCGGGCCTGCTCGCGCACGACGCGGTTGCGATCGTGGACGAGGCGCACCTGCACGAGCGCCTCGTCGAAACGGGTCGCAACCTGGCCGCCCGCTCTCACGGGCCCGCATCGCTGCAGGTCGTCGCGATGAGCGCCACGGCACGTCCTGGGCCGGGTCAGATCGGGCTCTCCGATTTCGATGTCGCCGATCCGGCTCTCTCGCGCCGCGTGAACGCGGTCAAACGAATCGAGACCGTGGCGGTCGATGATCTGAGCCGTGGCGGCGACGCCGCGCTCGTCACCGCGGCGCGCAACGCGGCCGGCCGTGGCACCGTCGGCGTATTCGTCAACGACGTCCCAACCGCGCTGCGCGTCGCCGGCGCTCTAGCCGAGGACCGTGCGGCGGTCGAGCTCGTCTGCGGGCGGATGCGCCCGGCGGACCTCCAACGCCTTCGAGAGCGCCGGCCTGGGCTGCTAACCGCGACCGGCGAGCAGGAGGTCGACTTCCTAGTCTCCACGCAATCGCTGGAGGTCGGAGTGGACGTAGACCTGCCCGCCATGGTGACGATGATCGCCCCCGCATCGTCGCTCGCGCAGCGCGCGGGCCGGCTCAACCGCTCCGGCAGCCTGCCAGAGTCGACCTTGACGGTGATCATGCCGGCCGGGTTGAGCGAGCTTGAGCCAGCCGACGCCCCACGCTCCGGACCCTACCCCGCCGAGGACCTGATCGCGGGCGCTCGCTGGCTCGGTCAGCTTGGCGGCTCCATCTCCCCGCGCGCGATCGCTGTCGCCGGTGTCCCGGAACAGCCCCGGCCGCTGCTGCCGGCGCTACGAGCCGTCGACCTGGAGACACTCGAGCTGACCAGCGAGATCCAATCGGCCGATCCTGACCCCGAGCTCTATCTCGAAGATCCCAGCCTGGCGGCGCCGCAGGTGGGCATCGTCGCGCGCCGCCACCTCGATCTCGAGCCCGAGGTGGTCTCCGCGATGCTGATGGCATGCTCACCTCGCGCGCACGAGATCGCATCGATGTCGCTATCGGGATCGAAGGAGCTGCAGCGCATCCGGGAGATCGCTGGCCAAGACGCCTGGGTCGTGCGCGCAGTCGACGGCGACCTCGTCGCCGTACGTCTCGATGAACGGTTTCGGTTACTCCCCGGCGACACGCTTGTGGTTGCAGACGGTGCCCGGATCTGCACGGCTGGAATCGTCGGGCCGGGCGGGGACAAACGACCGGGAAAACCGCTGCAGGACGTGCTCGCAGAAGCGCCACCAGGCGCAGCGCGAGACTGGATCATTCCGCTCGCGGCATCCGAGGTTGAGGGCGTCCTCGCAACCGACCGGTCGCTGGGAAGCCGCGCGGCACGGAACGAGCTCGCGATGGTGCTCGAGTCGACGTCGGAGACCGAGCTCGCCCAACGGCTGCGTCGGCACCGCCGCCTCTCGGAGATCGAGCTTCGTTGGTGCGGAGGCGCCCACGCTGAGGTCGGTGTTCTCGTTGCGTCCGACATGAGCCTGCGCGCGGTCCAGTCGCCTGCGTTCGCCACTGACGAGCCGGTGGGGCTCGATGCCCACCAGGCCGCGGTGGAGCGGCGACTGATCGAGGTGCTCGACGCGCTTTCGCTCGAGCTGCCAGAGGCTGAGCGCGAGGCGCTTCTCTGCGCCGCCCGCTGTCACGACGAGGGTAAGCGGCACCCTCGCTTCCAGCACCGGATGGGCGCGCGCGACGGTGACGTGGCGCTCGCCAAGCCGCGGCCCGGTCACCGCCCGGACCGAGGCGATGGCTGGCGGCACGAGCAGCTCAGCGCCGCCTGGGCCGCCCACAACGGAAATGCTGACGCCCTCGTCGTGTCGCTGGTCGGCGCCCATCACGGGAGAGGGCGTGCTCTGTTCGATCGCTGCGCCTCCGACTTGCTGGACAACTGGACGGACTGCCCGCGTGAGATCGAGGCGTGCGTCCATGACCTCTTTGGAGCGTACGGGCGCTACGAGCTGCTGCGCGCCGCCGCCCGCCGCCGATATGGCGTGCACCGGCTGGCGTGGCTTGAGGCGCTCCTACGCTGCGCGGACATGCAGGTGTCGAGGGAGGGGGGCTGACGTGCCGCAGGCGTTCACGATGCCCTACTC
>JBOGYE010000312.1:0-10725 GCA_050696635.1 Solirubrobacteraceae bacterium
CCCCCGGCCAAGCGGCGAGACAGCGATCGACATCCCGCGTCCGAGCCCACGCCGGCAAAGTTGACCGGGCCTTGCTAGACAAGTTCGCCGCTCTCCGACGGGCGCATTCGCGCGCGAGGGCGGCCGACGCCTCCGCCGAGCACATCGTGGCCGCGGCGATCGCTCCGCTCGACGCGCTGCACGCGACCTACGGCGCCGACCCCTCCCAGGTCGCTCAGACCACCGTCGGCCCGGGGAACGTCGACGTGTGGCTGGTGCCCGGCAGCGCCGGCGCGTGCCTGGTCGACGTCGAAGGACCCCAGGGCGCCGGCAGCGGCTGCAACCGCGCAAGCGCTGTCGGAGCGGGTGATCTCTGGACGCTGGACACAGTTCCCTACGGCACCGACGGCGCCAAGACCAAGGTGCTCCTCGGCGCCGCGCCAGACGGCAACACCTCGGTCACGATCTCGTGGGCCGACGGCGGCTCCACCATCGTCCCGGTCACCGACAACATCTACAGCGTGCCCATCGGCTCCCACACCGGTTGGACCTCGATCACGATGAACAGCGCCTCCGGCAACACCGTGACAGTTCCCGGCATGTCAAAGCTGCCGTAACGTGACGGGCTCAGGGGCCGTGCGCGGCCCGGCCCCTGAGCATCGACGGCGGTCAACGGCACGAGGATCGGATCCACCAGGCGCCTGGCAACGGCCCCACGGTCACGGATCGGTCGTCGTGGCGCTCCCCCTTGTCGCCGCGGAGCAGCAGTGGCGTCGGCGTAGCTGGTGTAGGCGTCGACCGGGCGCCCGCGCGAGCGGGCGACATGGAAGCGGGCGGGGCAGGACAGCCCCATCACCCACAGCCTCGGCGCTGAACAGCGCCGCGCTGCCCAGCGCCGCGATCGCGAACCGCGCGGCGAGTCTTGTTGATGCGAGCCAACAGCCCACGCTCGGCGCGGGAGAAACCGTAGTCGAAGTGTTGGCCCATCACGTCCAGGTCTGTCGGTGGTTCGCGGCGTGTCGAGCGGCCCGCTCGGCGCGCAGTCGGGCAGCGCAGAACGTGCCCCGGGGTGAGCAGGTCAAGCTCTTTTGGCGTGACGCGAGCTCACAGGTCGATCACCGCCCGAACACCAAGTGCCGTGCAGGCCCCGAGGTAGTCCATGTCCGACCAGCGCAGCCAGTGCCTGAGATTGGCGACCAGATCCTCTCGCGGATCATCGAGGCGCTCGCACACCGGCTTGCCGTCTGCCGAAAAGCCTTGGGCCTGGTAGCCGAGCACGCGCTTGTCGGACGTCAGGTAGATGCCCAACTCCTCCCCGCCGGCAATCAGCTTGCCGGTGATCCGGCCGGTGTAGACGGACTCTCCTTCAACGTGCGACGTGCCCATCTCGACCAGATAGGTCTGCACGTCGGTCAGAGCGTTGTCCATCGCATCGATGCGAGCGAGTTCGTTCTCCAGCGCGACGCGAAGCATCCGGGAGAGGTTGATGCCCTCGCCCTTCGCGCGCTGGCGAAGTTCGGGGGTCAGAGACACAGTCACGTCAGACACGGGAGATTCCTTACAAAGCAGTAGTTGACATGGGCGTAAGATAAACAACCCGTGTCGATTGTCAAGAGCCCGTGCCAATTCTGCTTGCCATCTAATAACCAGTGTCTGATCACCTCACCGTGCGGAGACCTGAGGTCGGGATGCGTGTTGTTGGGCGGGCTGAAACGGCCCTGGCTCGGCCGGCGACAAGCGCGCCGGAAGCGACGAACGCCGACCGCGCCTCTCGCGAGACCGACTGCTCACTTCTTGTCCAAACTCGTGACCGTTGTGCTGCGGGTCGGAGACCCGGGTGCCGTACCGTCCTCAGGTGAGATGGCCCGGCGCCCGAGCGACATGCGAGCGTCGGACGCCGACCGCGAGCAGATCGCCGAGCGCTTGCGGTGTGCCACCGACGACGGCCGGCTTCTTGCTCACGAATTCGACGAGCGCCTCGACAGGGCGCTGCAGGCACGCACCTACACCGAGCTTGATGCGATCGTCGCCGACCTGCCCCGCAGACGCGTTGCGGTGAAGCATGCTGGCCGTGCCGGGACTCTGCTGGGCGACGACCTTCGGATGCCGACCGGGACCGGATCGCCGCGCGCCTGCGCGATGCCACCGCCGAGGGACGACTACTCGTCGACGAGTTCGACGAGCGCTTGGAGCAGGCTCCCAGCGCGCGCACCTACCGTGAACTTGACGCGATCGTCGCCGATCTCCCACGCAAACGAGCCGTGATCAAGCGCTCCGGCAGCGCCAGAACTGTGCAGCGTTGCCGAGCGCGCTTGGTGAAGCGCGCCGCCCGCGCTGGAAAAGTCATCCTTCATCGCCGTTGGACGTTGGTCGCGGGTGCGCTCGCCACGGTCGCTGTCGCCGCGCCACTCACCGTCATAGAGGTCGGGGGCTCTGGATCGTCGGCGCCCGCTCTCCACGCTGGCGGAGATTTCAACTGCACGAACCACTGGACGAAGACGTCAAAGGAGCTCCCGTGCGATTTGGGAAGATCGCGTCCCAGGGCTACTCCAGACGTATCCTCAATGAGTGATCAACGCCAATGATCGCGGCTGACGCCAGCCGGTCGCTGGCTCGAAGCCTGGTTGAGGAGCAGCCTCGATGAACCGTTCGCCCCGAGCGGCTCGTGACGGTGGCCATGCAAAGCTCCCCGTAGGCGGCCGCTGAAACGCCCCGCTGGTGGCCACGGTTTCTCCCCGTGTGGCCGCGGTTTCTCCCCACGTTCTGTCCTGTGGTGCCGGTACTCGGTGGTGCGTTGATGGTCAACGCACTGCCGAGGAGGCGATCGTGAAGAAAGGCGAGGAAGCGATGGAGATCTTGGAGGCGTACGACGTGACGGGCTCGCTGCGTGGAGCGGCGGCTCTGGCGGGGTGTGATCACAAGACGGTCGCGCGGCTGGTTGCTGCGCGGGAGGCGGCGTGTGGTGGGTTGCCGGTGCGGGCGCGTCAGCGGCCGCTGGTTGACCCGTTCGCGGAGAAGATCGATGAGCTGGTGGACCGCTCCCGCGGGCAGGTCCGGGCGGATAAGACGCATGGGGTGTTGGTCTCGATGGGGTATCAGGGGTCGTATCGGACGACGCGGCGGGCGGTCGCGGACGCGAAGCGACGGTGGCGCCAGCGGCACGGGCGGCGGACGCGGCCGTGGATCCCGCAGCCGGGGTTGTGGTTGCAGTGGGATTACGGGGACGGGCCACAGATCGCGGGCCGGCGGGCGGTGTTGTTCTGCGCGTGGTTGGCGTGGTCACGGTTTCGGGTGGTGGTCCCGTTGCGCGATAAGACGATGCCGTCGGTCGTGATCGGCCTGGACCGGACGTTGCGGATGCTCGACGGGGTTCCGACATACGCACTCACGGATAACGAGAAGACGGTGACGGTCGAGCACGTGTGCGGGATCGCGGTCCGCAACCCCACGATCGTTGAGGTCTCCCGTCATTACGGGCTGACGATCGCGACGTGCGGGCCGGCGGATCCACAATCGAAGGGTGGTGTGGAGGCGACGGTCAAGATCGCGAAGGCCGATCTGGTCCCGACCGATCACAACCTTCGTGAGGAGTATCCGGACTGGCAGGCGCTGGAGCGCGCGTGTGAGGAGTTCATGGCCGATGTCAACACGCGACCGCACCGTTCGACCCGCGAGGCGCCGGTCGTGCTGCTCGGTCAGGAGCACGAGCATCTGCACAGGTTGCCGCGGGTGGGGCACACGCTGTGTTTCGGGCAGACCCGGAAGGTCGATCGGCAAGCGACGGTCTCGGTCGGGGATGCGATCTACTCGGTCCCGCACACGCTGATCGGCGAGCGGGTGTGGGTCCGAGCCGACGGCGAGCAGCTGGTCGTGGTGCACATCGATCAGCAGGGGCCGCGGGAGGTCGCCCGTCACGCGCTGACGACGCCGGGGCGCCCGAGCATCAACGACGAGCATTACCCGCCCCGGCCTGCCGGCGCGTTGGAACGCAAGCCTCGGGCTCGCAGCGCGGAGGAGCGGGAGTTCATGGCGATCGGCGACGGCGCCGAGCAGTGGCTGAAGCGGGCCGCCGCCGAGGGAACGCAGCGGATCCGGCGCAAGATGGCCGAGGCGGTCGACCTGGCCAAGCTGCACGGTGCCGGACCGGTCAACGACGCGCTCGCGCGATGCGCCAGCTACGGCCGGTTCGCCGATGGTGATCTCGCCAGCATCCTTGTCCACCAGCAGACCGCGACCGTGATCCAGCTGCCCACGCGGGCGGCAGAGGACGCGTCGCTGCAGCGCTCGACCCGGTCCTGGGAGGGATTCGGGCAATGAGGGCATCAATATGCGCTGATCGGCAGCAAACCGAGGCTCTGAGAGAGCGCCTGCGGCGCTGGGGGACATCGCCGCGACCGATCCCCTGCCCGCCAGGGCGCCAGACCGAACGGATCGGGGGCCAGCGATGACTGTCAAGCCGCCCATCCCACCGCCGCTCCCTGACGAGCTCGAGCGGCTCCTTCGCCGTCTGCGGTTGCCTTACGTCCGAGGTGCCGCGCCGGAGGTGATCGCGACCGCGAGAGCGCAACGCTGGGAGCCCGCCGAGGTCCTCAAGGTCCTGCTCGCCGAGGAAGCCAAAGGACGCGACCAAGCAACGATCCGGACCCGCCGGCGCGCCTCAGGACTACCGGCCGGCAAGACGTTCGACGCCTGGGAGCCCGAGAAGTCCGTGATCGCTGCCCAAACGCAACGGGCGCTGCGCACCCTGGAATGGATCGACCGCGCCGAATTCCTCGTCGTGTGCGGTCCCAGCGGCAGCGGGAAGAGCCACTTCATCGAAGCGCTCGGACACCTCGCGATCGATAACGGCCGCACCGTCACCTGGCACACGCTCGAGACGCTCGCCCAGCTATTCCGCCGCCACCGCGCGGACGACAGCATCCACAAAGCGATCGCGAAACTGATCCGCACCGATCTCATCCTGATCGATGACGTCGGCCTGCTGCCCGTTTCCCCCGACGCAGCCGAAGCGCTGTTCAGGGTCGTTGACGCTGCCTACGAGAAACGCTCGATCGCGCTGAGCTCCAACATCCACCCCTCCGGGTTCGACGAACTGATGCCAAAGACCCTCGCGACCGCGACCGTCGAGCGACTCCTACACCACGCCCACGTGATCGTCACCGAAGGCCAAGACAGCTACCGACTCGCGCAAGCGACCGCCGGCAACGGGGTGAAGCCCCTGACCTGACCCGACCACCCCAACCCCGGTGGGGAGATTCGATGGCCACCAGTGGGGAGATTCGATGGCCACCAGTGGGGAATTATGTGGCCACCAATGGGGAGAAACCGATGGCCATTGACAGCTCGTCGCGCAGGCCCGAACACCGCGCGGTACTTTTGCCAAAGATGTGACCGTACGATGGCTCGGGAAGAGCGCGAGGCGTAGACGTGAGCGGGCGAGGCCGCCGAGCCTCCCGCCGGTGAGCGCAACGCGGTCCGCGCGGGCTCCGGGACCTTCTCAGCGGCGGCCGGCGGGCGCGCAGGGTGCTGCGGCGGGGAACTCGCCCCGGTAGGTGCGTCCTGCTGCGCGGACGATCAGGTGCACGCACTGGGGGCGAGTGATCACGAAGCCGCCGTCGAACTGGCTGACGCCGTGGTTGAAGCTGGGTTCTCACAGGCGCGGAAGCGAACGACCTGGTCCATGTCGGACAGGCGGTAGGCGCCGTCGATACGAAACTTGTTCGGGTCATAGAGTAGCCCGACCGTCGACCAGTCGGCGCGGGGCAAGCTGAGCACCGGCCTGGTGCCGTGGGTCACGACCGCGATCACCTCGTAGCCGCCGCGGCGGTCGCCGAGCGCGGGCGGCAGCGGCGGGCGGGCGGTGTAGGCGCGCAGATCGGCGAGCGCCAACGGTCCGAGGATCAGCGCTCGGCGGCGCCAGCCGACCCGCAGCCCGCCGTAGCCGACCGCCGAGCAGGTGCGAGTCGCGACAGACGGCGCTCGACGCCGCGGCGCGCCAGCGCCGCATCCCACCACCAGGACGGCGGCCGCCAGCGCCAGCACGACCGCTCCGTGCTTGCACCAGCCCATGGTCTGCTCAGCGCGTCGAGGCCACAACCGCGTGGAGTGTCACGATCGCGGCCGCCAGCGGCGCCCAGGAGTGAAGCGTGACCGCGTAGTTGACCCCGCCGACGCTGAACCGGTCGATCAGATGGTCGGCCAGCATCCCGCCGCCCGGCTCAGAGGGCGCGAGCACCAACTGCCCGCGATGGCCGGCCCACTGCACCCAGCCGAATTGGACCGGCCGCGATCGCTTGCGATAAAGCAGCCCGTCGCTGACTGGCACCGGTTGTCCCTGCGGCCACGCCCACGAGACCATGTTCGCCAACGGCCGCCGCGACGCGTAGATCACGACGTGCACGAACCCGGGCGGGCGGGTGCCGCGCGGTCCCAGCCGCTTGCCCGAAAGCCCCGGCGGCGCGTCGGGCGGCAGCCCGGCCGGAGCGCCCGCGACAAACTCCCAGCTGGCATACACGCACGCCGGGCTTCTGATCGGGACGCCGGCGCCGTGCCGGTTCTCACACACGTTGCTCAGGTTGACCTGCGCAAAACGGCCCTGGGGCACCGAGCGCGGACACGCGTGGCGGATCAGCCGCATCGTCTTACAGCTGGCCAGCACCCGCGCCGGGGTCTGGGTCATCGGCGCTGCCCGGGCGCGGGGCAGCCGGATCGGCGGATAGCGGCCAGCCAGATGCTGGGCATGACCGGCGGTGGGCACCGTATGTGCGATGCCGGCGCCGGCGGCCTGCCCACCGCAGGCGACCAAGGCCAGCGCCAGCAGCCCACAACAGCCGACCCACGACAGACTACCTCGCCGCATCACCAGCACTACGAGCCAGCTCCGTGCCAAGGTCCATCATCAACCGATTTGACGCCGCCAAGTCTCCGACGCGACCGATTGAAGCGGCAGTAAGGTGATCAAATCTAGGTCGCGGAGCAGGCGGCCTCAGACGATTCGTAGCGGCCATCCTGGTCTGTCGAGAGAAGCGCTGGCGGCCATGACTGTCGTCGTGATACAGCAGCGCGCGCGAGCGGCCAACTACCGACCTCGATCGGTCGGCTGCCTCTCGTCGAGAAGAGCGGCCACGCAGTCGCCGTGGCCGGTGTAGGCGTGGCCTGGTAGCGCGCACCAAGCGGCGACGCCGAGCCGGTCGAGCATCCCTCGTGCAGGTACCCGTCGCACTACTGATGTTGTTGATCCTCTGCCCGATCGGGTGGCGCTGATCGGCGATGCTGTGCCGAGCGCGCTGCGCGGCCGCGTGGTTGAGGTTGACTGGGGGCGTCACGTTGAGGGAGAGCTGTGCGTCCAGTGCCGTACGACTGACGGGGCGAGAGTGTTGTTGCCGGCGTCGTGGATTGATCTCCCGCGCACGACGATCGCGGAGCGCTCGCCGGTCGGGAATGTGATCGTGTCACCGGATGGGTGGCGACGGTTCGAGGTGGTGATGGCGGGCGTGAACGAGCGGCGTCCGGCTGCAACCGCGCGAGCAGATGCGCGTCCGAGTCGCCGGTCAACGGCTCTCACGGCGCCTCCAACGCTGCCGCCTGCGCGCCCTCCAGGGGCGCGACCTGGGCGCGGTCTTATCTCGTGATTCGACCGACCGGATACGTAGCGTGTGTGCCAGCGACGAGCGAGGAGCTGGTTGTGGTGGTCGGAGCGTTCGCGGTGGGTGTCGATCGAGCGGTGTCGGGCCGGCCGTCGGGGTTCGTGGTTGTCGGTCCTGGTGTGGGGGCGCAGGAGGCGTCGGCGTTCTTGGTGTGGCTTGCCGGGCATGGCCGGGGCTCGTACACGCAGCGGGCCTACGCGCTGGGGCTGGCGCACTTCTTGACCTGGCTGGATCGAACCGGCGTCGAGTTCGTCGATGTCGACAGGCGCGTGGTCGGCGACTACGTCATGGCGTTCCGCGCCGGCGTCGAGGACGGGCTGGCGTTGGGGCGCCGACCGCGGACGGTCAACCACCGGCTGTGCGTGCTGGCGTCGTTCTTCGAGTTTCTGGCAACGCGTGATCGTGACCGCGGGTCGGGGGTGTGGGCGACGCGGCCGTGCCCGGTGCCAACTGGTCGGTCGTTGATGGACGGCTCGCATGGGATGCCGGGCCGCGACCCGGTGCGCCGCGGGCGGCGGGGTGAGTATCGCCAGCGGGTTCCGCGGCGGTTGCCGCGGCGGGTGGAGCCCGAGGTCGCGGTCCGGCTGATCGAGGCGGCGGGCTCGGAGCGCGATCGCGCGTTGTTGACGCTACTGTGGCGCACCGGTCAGCGGATCGGGGACTGGAGCGAGCTGCACGGTCAGCACGGGATCCTCGGGATGCAGTTGCGGGATCTCGACCGGCGGTCGGGCACGATCGTGGTGCGACTGAAGGGTGCTCGCGATGAGCATCGGGTGCCGGTCAGCGACGACTCCTGGCCCGTGTTCGCGCGATATCTCGGCCGGGAGCGCGGGCTTGGCGAGCCGGAGGAGCCGGCGTGGGTGATGTTCCGCCGCGGGCAGGGCAGGCCGCTGTCCTATCCGGCGTTTGAGTGCTCGCTCCGGCACCTGTGCGGCGCGGTGGGGGTTCGGGTGACGGCGCACATGTTTCGGCACGCGTTGGCGCAGGCGGTGGTTGAGGTGGCTGGGTTGAAGGTCGCGCAGGAGATGCTCGGCCACGCGCATATCTCGACGACCGCGGACACCTATTCGCACGTGGATGAGCAGGCGATGGTCGCCGCGGTGGCGCGAGCACGGGATCTGTTCGATCTGCAGGCCAGCACCGGCAGGTCGGGCGACCGGCCCCAGACGGGCAAGGGGTACGTGTTCCCCTACGACGCCTCGACGGTTGAGGAGCTGGACGCAGCCGCCGACGCTGCGGGTGGAGAGCCGGAGCGATGAGTTCGACCTGGCGGTTTCCCGAGCTGGCTGAGCGCGCCTATGACCGTGGTGCGCTGGTGGGCGAGCTGGAAGCGCTGGTGGAGCGTCTGCGGATGGATCGCGACCGGCAGTTGCGGACGCAGCTGTCGATCCGCGAGCTTGGCGAGGTGTTCGATGGGCTGGTGGGCGAGACGCTGCAGGATCGGTGGGGCGGGTTTGAGTGGCGGGTCTGGCCGCAGTGGCTGCGCGGAATCGGCCGTGTTTCTGATCATCGCTGGTCGGTCGGCGTCAGCACCCTCGTGAGCGCGCAGGCGGTCCGGCCGAGCTGGCCGTTTCTGGAGTGCACCTACACCCGCAAGTGGGTCAAGGTGCTGCCCGACGACGCGCCATTGCAGCTCGCCGCCCGACGGCTGACCCCGGCACTCGAGGATGTCTCGTGGAGCACGATGGCGTTGCGCGATAAGGCGCTGAAGACGGCGTTGCGGATCATGATGGTCGCCGGCTACACCGAGCTTGACGCGATCACCGACGAGGATCTCCGGAGCGTGCCGGTCCGCGTCGGATCAGGCTGCGACGTGCTCGACGCCGGGCTGTGCTCGCTCGGAGTGCTGAAACGGACGCCGCTGCGGGGCTCGGCGCGGCGGATGCGCAGCCGGCGGCTGACGCCCGTTGAGCTGGCGGAGCGCTCGCGGATCCCGGAGCGGTTCCGGGCGGTGCACGTCCTCTACCTCGAGCAGTATCAGCAGCGGATCTCCGACGTTTACGCCACGACGCGCCACAAGCACAACTCGCTCGAGCACTTCTGGTGCTTCATCGACGAGCGCTACCCCGAGATCCAACGATCTGCGGACGTCCGCCCAGCGCACGTGCGCGCGTTCATCCCGGAAGCGATCGCACTGGCCCGCCGGGTGCAGCGCGGACCGTCGGCCGGGGAGCGCGATGATCGCTCCACGGCGATGCAGTGGCTGACGAACCTGCGGTGCTTCTTCGCCGACGTGTGCACATGGGGCGCAGAGCCGGGATCGCCCTTTGAGCCGCACGCGCCGGCGGCGGTGCCCTTGGAGCGCCACGATCTGCGCAACCTCGGGTTCGAGAAGAACCGCCGCCGCGCCGCCGCGCGCACAGCGGAGAAGGTGATCGACCTTGAGCGGGAGATCCCGAAGATGCGCGCGATCGCGGTCCGCCGCTGGGACCAGGCCGAGCAGGAACTCGCGATCGCACCGAGGATGCGGGCGAGGAGGGATGCGGAGCTTGAGGCGTTCTGGGATTGGGCGGTGCTCGAGCTGCTGTTGCAGAGTGGGCTGCGGATCGAGGAGGCCAGCGAGCTGACCACGCTGGACGTGTTGCGTCGCCGTCACCGTGATGGGCGGACCTACTACATGCTGCACGTCAAGCCGTCGAAGTTTGACCGGGCGCGGGTGATCCCGATCGGCGACGGGCTCGGCCGGGTGATCGCCGAGATCATTCGTCACGTCAAAGCGTTCTACGGCACCGACCGCGTCCCGGACTGCGACCACTACGACGCCAGCGAGAAGCGGGCGCTGCCGCGCGCGCCGTATCTGCTGCAGGGCTGCCGGCACCCGAGCCCGCTCGGGTTCTCCGCGATCCGGATCCGGCTGGCTCGCCTCTCCCGGCTCGCCGAGCTGCGACGGGCGGACGGGTCGCCGCTGGTCGTGCGCCCTCACGATTGCCGGCGGGTGTTCGCCTCAGAGCATCTGAACAACAACACGCCGGTGCACGTGATCCAGGCGCTCCTCGGCCATGCGTCGTTGGACACGGTGATGGTCTACGCCAAGCTCTACCCCTCAACGCTGGTCGAGGAGTATCGCAAGACGGTCCGTGCGGTCTATGTCGATCATCAC
>JBOGYE010000313.1:0-9227 GCA_050696635.1 Solirubrobacteraceae bacterium
TCGGTCACGACCAGCTCGGCGTAGGAGTCCGCGACGAAGTGGCGGAAGTTCTGATCGCGGTCCAGCGGGCTGACCGGGACCGGCACCGCGCCGATCCGGATCGCCCCCAGGAACACGATCGGGAACACGGTGCTGTCGTCGAGCACCATCAGCACCCGCTGCTCGCGGCGGATGCCGAGCTCGCTCAGCAGCCGCCCGGCGCGGTTGACCTGGCGGCGCAGCTCGTCGTAGCTCAGCGTCGCGTCGTGCGCCACGACCGCGCGCTTGTCCGCCCGCCCCGCATGCACCTGGCGCGAGACCAGGTCTGAGACGTTGCACGACGCGTCGCGGCTGTGGACGGGACCGGGCATCTCCCCCGGCGCGACACAGTACTGCGCCGTCGGCCACCGCGCCGGATCTGGGAGGATGCCGGCGACGCCGATGGCCGCCGCCGAGCACCGGATCGACCCGCACCGCATCCACCACCAGTGGGACAGCGCGCTGGAGCCCGCCCTGACGATCGCGTCGGGCGACACCGTCCATTACGAGCTGCTGATGGCGGCGCACGGCCAGCTGCACGAAGGCGACACGTTCGAGCAGGCGCGGTTTGACTTCGACACGCTCTACAGCCTGTCGGGACCGCTGTATGTGGAGGGCGCCCGGCCGGGCGACACGCTGCGGATCGAGGTGCTCGAGCTGACTGCGGGCGACTGGGGCTGGTGCGTGATCATGCCCGGCCAGGGCACGCTGCCGGACCGCTTCGAAGAGCCCCACCTGCGGACCTTCGACCTGCGCGACGGCGAGACGGCCGAGCTCGTGCCCGGTGTCACGCTCCCGTTCGCGCCCTTCCTCGGCACGATGGGCAACCACCCCGGTGAGCCCGCGACCGCGTCGGTATTCCCGCCCCACCGGGGTGGCGGCAACATCGATGCACGCCACCTCACCGCCGGCTGTACGTTGTGGCTGCCCGTCTGGTGCGAGGGCGCGCTGTTCTCCTGCGGAGACCCGCACGCGATGCAGGGCGATGGCGAGGTCTGCGTGGCCGCGCTGGAGTGCGACATGCGGGCGAGCCTGCGGTTCACCGTCGAGCACCGCTCGATCGGCGCGCCTCAGTTCCGCACCCCCGGCCCGCTGACGGCGCGAGTCGAGGGAAGCGGCCACCACGGCGTGATGGGGATCGCCCCAGACATGTTCGAAGCGACCCGGCTGGCGGTCGGCGCGATGATCGACTGGCTGGCCGGCGAGCACTCGCTCGCGCCGGCGGACGCGTACATGCTGTGCAGCCTCGCCGGCGACCTGAAGCTGCTCGAGGTGGTGGACGCGGGCGTGTTCAACGTCGGCCTGACGCTGCCGCGGTCGGTGCTCGGCGGCTGATCGGATCGGCGCCGTCGATCCCGAACGTCCAGCCGGGTTGCGGCAGCCAGGCGACCGGTGCTGCGAGCCAGCTGATCCCGCGGCGCCGCCACCGGCCCCTCAGACTGCGACCACGCAGCGGACGCGCATCGGCGCACTGTAGCGTCACACTCCCGGACGAGGCGCAGCGCCGTCCGGAAGGCACGAAGCGGCACGCGGCACACGACGTCCGAGCCGATTGGGAGGATCGTGGGGTGATCGTCCTGCACGCCTGTTGGTCCCGGAGCGGGGAGCTGTGCGTCTGGGGAGAGCAGTCGGCGACGGGACGGGCGCGGAGGCGGCCGGGACGGCCGCGCAGTGATCCCCGCCCGCGTCCGCACCCGTTCGCGGCCGGGGGCTCGGCGGTCGCAGATGCGCTCGGGCAGCTGGGTGCGCTGGCGACGGCGGCCAGCGGGCCGCCCACCGGCTGGCTGGCGCTGTCGCTGCCGTCGTCCGAGCTTGGGCCGCAGGCGTCTCCTCACCTGCTCCGTGTCGTCGATCACGACGAGTTCTCGGATCGGCCGCTGCGGCTGGAGGTGTGGGAGGTCGAAGCGATCCGCGTGGCGCCGGCCGCGGCCGTGGGGCTACTGCTCGGCCTGCCCGCGAGCGCGCCGGCCGGGTTGGCGGTCGGCGACTCGATCCGTCACCTTGCCGAGGCCGGCAAGCTCGCCCTGGAACTGGTCGCTCGCGGGCGCCTGCGGCCGGTGCTGGAGCGGAGCGGCGAGCAGTGGGAGGGGCTCTGGCGGCCCGTGACCGACGACCCCGCGGACGATGCCCGCGTCGCGCTGCTGGTCGCGTCGATGCCGGCGCTGCTGCGCGCCGAGGTGTCCGCGCCGGTGGACGCCGATCGACCTGACGCGATCGTGCGCGGCTTTCTCGCGGCCGCGGTCGACGCCTGCGCCCGGGAGCTGCTGGAGGGCCGGCTCGGCGCGGCGGCCGAGCAGGACCCAAGGATCTCTGGGGTGCTTCAGGCGTGGCTGCTGGCGCTGGTCGACGAGGACCCGGCGGTGAACGGAGATCCGTCGGAGCTCGCCAGGCTGGCGGAGCAGCTGGAGCAGTGGTGGGCGGCCGGCCAGGCCTACACGGCGCAGCGCATGTTCCGGACCTGCTTTCGGCTGGTGGCCCCACATGAGGACGAGGACGAGGGTCGCGGGCCGGCGCCCGTCGCGCGCGACCCCAGCGCGGGACGCAGCGTCGACCCCGAGCCTGACACCTGGCGCGTCGAGCTCCTGCTCCAGCACAAGGAGGATCCGAGCGTGCTGGTGCCGGCCGCGGACGTGTGGGCGCACAGCGAGCGCCTTGAGGCGCTCGGACGGATGCTCGAGAACCCGCAGGAGCGCCTGCTCGGCGGGCTCGGCCACGCGCTGGCGCTGTGGCCCGACCTGGGGTCGGCGCTGCAGCAGGCGGCACCGACCGAGGTGCAGCTGACCGCCGAGCAGGCTTACCGCTTCCTGCGCGAGGCGGTCGCGCCGCTCGAGCAGGCCGGCTTCGGCGTGATCGCGCCGCCGTGGTGGCGGCAGCGTCTGAAGCTCAAGCTGACCGCGCAGCCCGAGCAGGAGTGGGGGGAGAGCAGCGGGCTGTTCGGCGTCGAGGGCCTGTGCGCGTATGAGTGGAGGGTCGCGATCGGCGACACGCTGCTGACGCTGCCGGAGCTGGAGGCGCTCGCGGAGCTGAAGCTGCCGCTCGTAAAGGCGCGCGGACGGTGGATCGCGCTGCGGTCCGAGGACGTCGAGCTGGCGCTGCGGTTCTTCAAGGGCAGGCGCGCCAAGGGCCGGGCCGGCGCTGCCGAGCTGCTGCGCGAGGGGCTCGGCGTCCGCGGTGGTCAGATCGCCGGCGAGCTGCCCGAGATCGAGATCGAGGCGGGAGGGTGGCTCGGCGAGCTGCTGCGCGCGACCGGCGACCGGCGCCTGGCACCGGTCCCGACCCCGGCGACGTTCATCGGGGAGCTGCGCCCCTACCAGCAGCGCGGCCTGGCCTGGCTGTCGTTCATGTCGAGCCTCGGGCTGGGAGCGTGCCTCGCCGACGACATGGGGCTCGGCAAGACCCCGCAGACGCTCGCGCTGCTGCTCGCCGAACGCGAGTCGACGCCACGGAGACGCGGACGGCCGGGCACGACGCTCCTGATCTGCCCGGTCTCGGTCGCCGACAACTGGCGCCGGGAGGCGGCTCGGTTCGCTCCGAGCCTGGCCGTCCACGTCCACTACGGGCGCGAGCGGCGCAAGGGCGCGGCGTTCGCCCGCGTCGCTGCGCGAAGCGACGTCGTGATCACGACGTACGCGCTCGCGCTGCGCGACCGCGAGATGCTGCGCTCGATCGAGTGGGAGCGGATCGTGCTCGACGAGGCGCAGCACATCAAGACGCGTGATGCCAAGCAGACCCGCGCGATCCGCTCCCTGCGGGCACGTCACCGGCTCGCGCTCACGGGGACTCCGGTGGAGAACAGGCTGGCCGAGCTGCACTCGATTATGGACTTTCTCAACCCCGGGCTGCTCGGCTCGGCGACGAGCTTCCGGGAGCAGTTCTCCACACCGATCGAGCGCTGGCGCGACGGCGTCGCCGCCCAGCGGCTGCGCCGCTGCACCGGCCCGTTCGTCCTGCGGCGCCTGAAGACCGACAAGGAGATCATCTCGGACCTTCCCGAGAAGGTCGAGATGCGGATCGACTGCCGGCTGACGACCGAGCAGGCGACGCTGTACCGGGCCGTCGTGGACGAGATGCTCGAGCGGCTCGAGCAGGAGCAGGACGAGGGGCTCGCGCGCTCCGGGGTCGTCCTGCAGGCGCTGATGAAGCTCAAGCAGGTCTGCAACCACCCCGCCCACCTGCTCAAGGACCACTCGGCGCTCCACGGGCGCTCCGACAAGCTGGCGCGCCTGGTTGAGATCCTTCAGGAGGCGCTTGCGGAGGGCGACAGAGCGCTGTGCTTCACGCAGTTCGCCGAGTTCGGCCACCAGCTGCGCGGCTATCTGCAGGAGCGCCTCGGCCATGAGGTTCTGTTCCTGCACGGCGGCACGCCGAAGGCCGCGCGCGACCAGATGGTGCAGCGCTTCCAATCGCCCGACGGCCCGTCGCTGTTCGTGCTGTCGCTGAAGGCCGGCGGCACCGGCCTGAACCTGACCGCCGCCAATCACGTGATCCACTTCGACCGCTGGTGGAACCCGGCGGTCGAGGACCAGGCGACCGACCGGGCGTTCCGCATCGGCCAGCGCAAGAACGTGCAGGTGCGCAAGCTGACCTGCGTCGGCACGCTCGAGGAGCGGATCGATCTCCTGATCGCCGAGAAGCGGGACCTGGCCGAGCAGATCGTCGGCTCAGGCGAGGCGTGGCTGACCGAGCTGGGCACCTCGCAGCTGCGCGAGCTGGTCTCGCTGACCGGCGACGCCGTGGAGGCCGCCTGATGATCTCATCCAGCGTCTCCAGCGCCGAGCGGCCGGACGACGAGCCCGACCGCCGCTGGTGGTCGCAGCGGTTCCTGGACCTGCTCGAGTCCTTCGGGCTCGGCTCCCGGCTTCAGCGCGGCCGCGACTACGCGCGCACCGGGCAGGTGCTGGAGCTGGACCTGGAGCCGGGGATCGCGCTGGCGAAAGTGCAGGGGTCCAGGTTTACGCCTTACCGCGTGCGGATCCGTCCGCAGACGTTCTCAGAGCACCAGTGGCGGCGAGCCGAGAAGGCGATCGCCGCGCGGGCGCTGACGCTCGCGGCGCTGCTGGCGGGAGAGATGCCGGACGACATCGAGGAGATCCTGGCGGGCGCGAAGCTGGCGCTGCTGCCGGCCAGCTATGACGAGCTGCGCGCCAGCTGCACCTGCCCCGACGAGGCGAACCCCTGCAAGCACACCGCCGCCGTGTACTACACCCTCGCCGAGCGCTTCGACGCCGATCCGTTCGCGCTGTTCACGCTGCGCGGGCGCACGCGGGAGGAGCTGCTCGACGCGCTGCGCGCGCGGCGCTCCAAGACGCTCGACAGGTCGCGGGCAGCGGCCGTCGTGAGCGCGGCCGATGCACCCGGCACGGAGGAGGCCGCGCCACCGCCGCTGTCCGAGCTGCTCGATGGCTTCTGGCGCGCCGGCTCACAGCTGGATGAGCTCCGCGTCAGCCCGCTCGCGGGCGAGTGCCCGGACGCGCTGCTGCGATGGCTGGGCCCGCTGACGCCGGGCGACGGCGCGATCGACCTCGGCGAGCTCCAGGCGCCGGGCGACGGCGCGATCGACCTCGGCGAGCCGCTGACGCCGGGCGACGGCGCGATCGACCTCGGCGAGCTGCTCGCTCCGGCCTACGCGCGGCTCGCCGCCGGTGCCGAGCGCCGCGCGCTGGCCGACTGAGGGGCCCTGAGCAGGCGTCAGGCAGCCGAACCGGCGGACACGGCGGCCAGGTCCGCCAGCAGATCATCGATCAAGAGCTCCTCTGGCACCGCGCGCGAGAGCGTCCGCACGGCGTCCTCGAGCGCGTTGGCTGCGCTCGCGGGCGGGGATGGTCGCGGGGCGGCGCGCACGGGACCGTCGCCGAGCCGCGCAGTCGCCGCACGCAGCGAATCGGCGTCGAAGCGCCACGGGACCGCGCCGCAGCGCGTCTCCAGGTCTCGAAGGATCTGGACGCCCGCCTCGTCGAAATCGCCGTGGTGGCGGATTCGCACGCCAGAGGCGCAGACCGCGGCGAGCAGCAGCCGCACCGCGTCCGAGGGGCGACCGCCGGTGCAGATCAGCGGCGGGCACCGCGTGCCGAGCGACTGTTCGGCGGCGATCAGCACCGATGGGTTCTCGCAGCTGAAGCAGGGGTGGTGGCGCGGCCACGTCAGCTCGCTCGCCAACAGGTGAGCGTAGGTGAGGACGACATGGGTGCCGGTGCACGCCCGCGCGAGCTCGGCGACGGGACCGGCACCGATGGCTGGGAGGTTGAGCGCAACCACGTTTGACGAGATCGGGTCCACGACCACGTTCCAGGCGGCCCACACCTCGCGTGCGGCCACGCTCTCGGCGAGCCCTCCCGCGGCCCTGAGCAGGGCGATCGTCAGGCCGTGCAGCGGTGTGTCGACATCGAGACCATGCGAATCGCCCGCGAGCGCCCGCGCCGCGAGCACCGTCCGCTGCAGCGGCTCGGGCGCGGGGAGCATGCCCACGACGTGCAACGCCTGCTCGAGCAGTGATCGCATCCCCGCGTGCACACGGCCCTGACGAGCTGCCTCGTCGAGCCAGGCCGCAAGCGCAGATCGGGAGCGGACAAGCTCGTGCTCGGCGAGCCATGCCTGGAAGTCGGCCCGCTGGCGTCGCTGCGCCGCGCGCTGCGCAGGGAGATCGCGGAGCGGTCGCTCGCCGACGCGCTCATACGCCTGGCGCGGGTCGATCCCACACGCGCGCAGCGCCGCCTCCAGCTGAGACAGCGCGATCCGTAGCGTCTGCTCGGGCAGCACCGGCCTGCGGCGGGGCATCGAGAACGACAGGAGCCCGTCGAGTGCCAGCGCCTCCTCCGGCTCCAGCCGGTTCACGACGATTCTCCCGTCGCCCGACGCGCCACGCTGCTCGCGCTTGTCGCGCGCCGCCAGCAGCACGCGCCGCAGTGCGCGGTCGCCCGTCGTCTCGGCGCTCACACCAGCAGCTCGTCCTGCTCGCGCTCGCGCAGCACGTCGCCGTCCCAGATGAACGGGATCGCGTGGACCCCGAACGTGCCGTTCTCCCGGTGCAACTGGTAGATCGCGAGCTGCGGCACCGAGCGGTAGGTTCCCCACAGCTCGTGTGAGGTCATCACGAGGTCGAGGTCGAACGCGACGGTCGCCTCCAGCACCCGCTCGCGCGTCTCGTCGTCGATCCCCGAGAGCGCCTCGTCGAGCATGATCAGCCTCGGGCCTTGGCTGCTGCCGTACATCGCGGCCGCCGCGGCGAACAGCGGCAGGTGGATCAGCACCGACTGCTCGCCGCCCGAGCCGACGGCGTGCCGGCGCTTTGTCAGGCGCACACGCCCGGCCGAGCTGTGCTCGTAGAGCCCGAACGCGAACCAGCGCCGGTAGTCGAACGCGCCCATCAGCGTCTCGGCCATCGGACGCGGATCGCCCGCGACGCCGTGCTCGCGGCGAGCTGTCTCGATCGCGCCGCGGAAGAACGTGACCAGCTCCCCGCGCGCACCATCCTCGAGGTGGCGGACATCGCGGCGCAGGAGCGCGAGCGCCGCGCGCTGAGTGCCGGCGTCGTCGTCGACCGGCAGCCACTCGAGCTCGACGATCTTGTCCGCCGCCGTCGGGCTTCGCTTGAGGACCGCGTTCATGCTCGCGACGCGACCGCGGACGTCGTGGATCCGGTGGCGGAGGTGGTCTGCGATCTCCTCCACCAGCGCCTCGTTGAACACCCTGCGCTCCTCGGTGCTCAGAATCTGCTCGCGGTCGGCGATCTCCGCCGCGAGCGCGTCGAGCATCGCACCGAGCGTCTGCTCCGCGCCCCCCTCAGCGACGCGCACGAGCAGGAGCCCGTCGGCGCCGCTGATCGCGTAGGCGCTCATGTCCGCCTCGACGAGCTCGCGATCGAGTAGCTGCACTCCGCGCTGGACCTCAACCGCCAGCTCGCCGGAGCTGCTGCGCACCGACAGCAGCTCCTCGGGCAGCGAACGGGCGACCTCGAGCGTCCGGGTGAAGGTCCATCCGGTCGCGCCGGCGACGTCCGGCGGTGTCGCCTCGCCGAGCACGAGCTCCAGGATTCCGGCCGCGGCGAGCTGACCGAAGGCGACGCCGGCCTCCTCGCGCGCGCGGCGCGCGATGTCGTGGTCGGCGGCCCGCGCGCTCTCGTCCCGATCGAGCACGGCGGCCGCGACCCGCGCCGCCTGGGCGATCTCGCCGGCATCGCGCTGCGCAACCCGTGCGGCCTTGAGCGCCGTGACGACCTGCTCGTGGCGGAGGCGAAGCTCGTCGCCGCTCGCACCGAGCGCGTCTGCTCGCGCCGCGTGCTCGGCGGCCAGCCGATCCGCCTCCACACGCTCGTCACGAGCCCGGCGGTCCTGCTCGCCGAGTCGCTCCTGCGCGTTCGCAAGCTGCGCGGCGGTCGCGTCGGCGGCCTGCGCCTCACGCTCGGCGTGGGTCCACGCGCGCGCGACCGTGGCCGCGGCGGCGCTGAGCTGCGCGGCGGCTTCGCTAAGCCCGTCGAGCTGGGGCTCGTCGAGCGGCGCGGGCAGGCCATGGTCGGCCGCGTGCTCGCGCCGCGTCGCGTCCGCCGCCACCGCATCATCCGCCGCGACCCGGGCGGCGACGGCCGCCTGCTCGTGCGCTCTGGCCGCCTCGGCCTCGAGCGCGGCCACCACCCTGACGCCGGTCACCGCCGCCGCGACGGCATCCGAGGTCGGCAGCCGCTGAAGCTCGGCGCCGACCGCGTCCCGGCGCCGGTCCAGCTCGGCGATCGCCCGGTCGTGCCCGCCGACCTGCACCGTGAGCTCGGCGATCCGGTCGCGGAGCTCAGCTATGCGCGCTGCGCGCCGTGCCTCGCGCGCCGCCGCGCCGATGTGCTCGGCGCAGCTCTTGGCGCCGCGGCCCACGAGCGGTCCGAGCGCGAACCGTCCGTCGAAGTCGACCCAGGGACTGGCCCCGCGGCAACCGAGGCCGATGCGGCCAAGGAGCCCGGCCACGATCGTCTCGGCAACGCCCTGGTCGACGACCGGCGCCAGCGCGTCGAGCGCCGACCGTCCCGTCACCGGCTCGCCGCCCGCGAGCACCACGTCGGCGAGCCCCGGGTCGTCGAGCCGGCCGTCAGGGGTGACCCACGCGTCGAGCAGGCCGGCCGCCTCGAGCGCGGCCTCGAGCCCCGACCGCTCCGGCGCCGACACGCCGGCTCTGAAGTCGACCAGCCGCCACAGGGGCCCGCCGGCGCGGCGGGCCCGCTGCGCGCG
>JBOGYE010000314.1:0-3274 GCA_050696635.1 Solirubrobacteraceae bacterium
CGGTCGCGGAGGCCTCACCGCCGCCTCCGCGGGCACGCAGACCAGCGCACGCGCCGGCGCCCCCACCCCAACCCGTCACAACCCCACCCGCGGCGCCCGGCGGGCAGCGGCTTCCGCTCCGGGGATCGGCGCGCCGATGGCCAAGGAGCGCCTGTTCGCGCACCCCAACCGCCCCGCCTCGTACGCCTCGGGCGGCGACCTCCAGGTCGGTGACCCAGCCGAGCAGATCGCCAACTTCCGCAGCTATTTCTCGGACACCCTGCATCTCGCGCGCGATCAGTACACGCTGCGACGGCTGCGGGTCGGCTCGATCGTCGTCGCCGGCACGATCCTCGGACGGATCGGCGGCCCATCGCAGGGCGTCTCCTCGCACCTCTACTTCATGGTCCAGCCCGCCGGCACCCACTCCCCATACATCGACCCCAAGCCGATCCTCGACGGCTGGAAGCTGCTTGAGGCCACGGCCGTCTACCGCGCCGACGGGATCGACCCGTTCTTCGGTCCCGGCGCCAAGAATGCGAGCGTCGGGCAGGTGCTGCTGATGTCAAAGCAGCAGCTGACCGAGCGGGTCCTGCGCGACCCGCGCGTCTCGATCTACGCCTGCGGCCGGCGCGACATCGGGGCCGGGCTGATCGACCGGCGGGTGCTCGCCAGCATCGAGTTCCTGTCGACCTCTGGCCTGGACCCGCATGTCTCCGGACTGGCCTGCGGTCACAGCGCGCACGGTGCCGATGGCGTCGACGCCGCGGGCACGACCGGCGCGAGCGTGGACATCGACAGGATCAATGGAATCCCCGTGCGTGGCCACCAGGGCCCGGGCTCGATCACCGACATCACGATCAGGCGGCTGCTCACGCTCCAGGGCGCGATGGCGCCCAGCGAGATCGTCTCCGACATGAGCTACCGAGACCAGGCCTCGACGCTGGCGCTCGCGAGCCACCGCAACCGGATCCAGATCGTGTTCACGCCCGACTATGGGGCCAATCCCAAGCTCGCCTCGCAGGTCCGCAGCATCCTCGCGCCGGGCCAGTGGCAGGCGCTGATCGATCGCATCGGGCGGATCTCGGAGCCGGTCGTCCCGATCGCGCCGAGCGCGTTCGCGATCAAGCGCCACGGCTGATCGCCTCAGCAGCACCGGCCGGTGACCAGCTCCGGACCCCTGTTCAGTTTCGTTCAGGTCGAGCTGCCGTGGCCGCTCGGTCCGCCTGACGGCCGCTACCTGATCCGGCCCGACGGCGAGCCTGACGCGCAGCCGTCGAACGTGCTGGTGCTGGCGACGCTCGGCGCGCCGGAGCGCCGCCGGCTGGCGGCGCTGCGAGGGCGGCACGGGCGGAGGGTCGCCCCCCGGCCCGAGCCCACGCCGGTCACGACCGGCCGAGCAACCGTGATCGACGCCGGGCAGCGGCTCGCCGACCCCGATGGCGCCGGCGCCTGGCTGCGGGCCGCGGGCGAGCGCGAGCTGGAGACCGGCCTGGAGGTGCTCAACCGGGCGCTGCACGCCTGGCGACTGGCCAGCGCCGACCCCTACCTGCAGCCGGTCGGCCGCCATCAGACGATCGCCGCACGGATCGGCTTCGGCTCGGGCGAGCAGGTGGCAGACGGGCTGTGGACGGCGGCGCGCGAACTGGCGCCGCCCGACCAGCGCCGCCGGCGAAGGCGGGCAAGCTCGCCCGATAGCACGCTGGCGGCGCTGCTGGGCGCCCGCCGCGCGCCGCTGGCGTGCGCCGAACTGGCGCTGCGCGCGCGGCTGGACCTCGACCAGGGACGCCCGCGCGAGGCCGCGCTGCAGCTGAAGGCGGCGCTCGATGCGGCGCTCGCCGAACTCGGCTCCGGGCCGCGTGCCACCGCGCTGGCAGAGCGGCTCGTCGACCTCCAGGGGCGCCGCGCCGCGGTCGCGGACGCCGCGCGGTCGGCGCTGGGCGGCGCGCCGAGCCCGCCCGAGAGCGCCGTGATCGCGGATGCGCTGAGCAGGCTCGAGGCCGCGCTGCGGGCCGACACCGCCGCCACGGAGGCGGACGCGGCCGCGAAGCCTGCGAGTCCGGCCCGACGCGAGTAGGCTCTGCCGCAGAGCGATGACCGAGACGCTGCCAGACGCGGTCGATCCCTACCCCGGGATCTCGTCCAAGGCCTACGAGCACCCCGCCGATCGCGCCGCCACGGCGGCACTGAAGGCCGTGCCGATGCTCGACACGGTCGTGCGAAAGCTGATCGAGTTCCGCTACGAGCGCGCGCTGCGCCAGTTCTACCTGGGCAACTCCGTGAAGATCTCGGAGCGTCAGCTTCCCGACCTCTGGTCGGCGCACGTCGGCGTCTGCCGGATCCTCGACATGCCGCAGGAGTACGACCTGTACGTCAGCGCCTCGATGATGGCCAACGCCCGCACGATCGGCTCCAAGCAGCCGATCATCGTTCTCGACTCATCGCTGTACGACCGGCTGGGGGCCGGCGAGCGGCGGGTCGTGCTCGCGCATGAGCTGGGGCACATCCTCTCCGACCACGTGCTCTACATGACCGCCCTCGACATCCTGCTGCGCGCCGGCGGCAACCTGCCATTGCTGGTCGGGCTGCCGGTGCGCGCCGTGCGCGCGGTGCTGCTCGAATGGATGCGCGCCGCCGAGCTGTCCTGCGACCGCGCCGCGACGCTGGCCGTCCGCGACCCGCGGATCGTCTGCCGCACGCTGATGGTCACCGCCGGCGGCCTGGACGCCGACCGCCTCGATCTGGATGCGTTCATGGCCCAGGCGATGGAGTACGAGAACTGGGAGGACTCGCACGACCGCGTGCGCCGCTTCTTCCTGGAGATCGGAGCGACGCACTCCTATGCCGTCCGGCGCGTCTCGGAGGTGATGCGCTGGGTGCAGAGCGGCGAGTACGACCGGATCGCCCGCGGCGAGTACCGCCGCCGCGGCGACGAGACCAACGTCCGCGAGGAGGCCTCGGACGCGATGGAGTTCTACGCCGAGCGCTTCCGCTCCCTGTTCAAGGAGATCGGCGACAACGTCGCCTCGCTCGGCTCGCAGATGGGCGACGCCAGCCACCAATTCGCCGACTGGCTCCGCAACCGCAGCTGACGCCGGGCGAGGGCTCGCCTGCCGAGAAGGCGAGCTGCGTGTCTCCAGCGCCGGAGAGAAGTCGCTGATCTCCGTCAACGCCGGGGAGCGGCCCTGCGCTCCAAGGCGGCGGGTGGGGTCCGTCTTCGCCGAGCACTCGCGGGAACGGCAGCAAACGAATCGCACTCCATTTTACACGTGGGGTGCTCGCCGAAGACGGACCC
>JBOGYE010000315.1:0-5072 GCA_050696635.1 Solirubrobacteraceae bacterium
GGCCGGACGGCGCCTGCTGGCCGATCGGCGCCGCCGGGGCGGGCCGGATCGCGCGGGCGCGCCGCCAGGCGCCGCTGAGCGCAGGTCGTCCACCACCCCTTCCCCATCCGCGCGCTTTCGGGTACACAATGAAGGTGGTGGGGTCGAGCACGCAAGCTCATGACTTGGCCGACATGGCGGCGCCGCTGCTTCACGAGCTGATGACGACCGTCGCGGCGGGAGTGGTCGTGTGCGACGCCCGCGCTCCAGACCAGCCGATCGTGCAGGTCAACCGCGCGTTCACGGACATCACCGGCTACGACGCCGACGACGCGATCGGGCGCAACTGCCGCTTTCTGCAGGGCCCCGACACCGACCCGGCGGCGGTCGCCCAGCTGCACTCCGCGGTCCGGTCAGGCGCGACGCTGACCGCCACGCTGCTCAACTACCGCCGCGACCGCTCCACCTTCCACAACGAGATCCGGCTGTCGCCCGTGCGCGACGACGACGGCGAGCTGCGCTGGCTGATCGGCGTGCTGACCGACGTCTCCGAGCGGGCCCGCTCGCGATCCGCGCTGGCGCTGTCGGAGGCGCTTCGTGCATCGGTGTTCAACGCGATCCTCGACGGCGTCGTCGTGCTGGACTCCGCCGGCGCCGTGATCGACGCCAACCCGCGCGCGCAGGAGATCCTCGGCATGTCCAGCGAGGAGCTGCACCGAGCCGATTGGTGGGCGAGGCTGCGGATCCGCCGGCCCGACGGCAGCCCGGTGGCGCCCGACCAGAGCCCCCGGCTGGTGTCCGTCAGAGAGCGACGGCGGCTGCTCGGCGTGCGACTGCTGGTTCGCCGCGGCGACGGCGCCGACCGGCTGCTGAGCCTCGGCTACGAGCCGCTCCCCGACGACGAGCACGGCCGCCCGAGCGGCCTGGTGACGACGCTCCGCGACGAGACCGACAGGATCCGCGCCGAGGAGGAGCTGCAGCGATTCGCCAGCCTGGTCGAGCTGTCGGGCGACTTCATCGGGATCGCCGACCTCGACGGCACGGTCACGTACATCAACGAGGCGGGCCGCAGGCTGGTGGGGCTGGAGTCGCTCCAGGAGGGCCGCCGGATCCGGATCCCGGACCTGCTGACCGACCAGGGCCGCCTGGAATCGACCAGCGTCGAGCAGCCGGCGGTGCTCGAGCACGGCCACTGGGAGGGCGAGGGAACGCTGCGTCACCTGCGCACCGGCGCCCCGATCCCGGTGCGGATCAGCTCCTACCTGGTCCGCCACCCGCAGACCGGTGAGCCGATGGGCCTGGCGACCGTGCAGCGCGATATCACCGCCGAGCACGCAGCGACCGCCGAGCTGGTCGCCAGCCGCGAACGCTACGAGGCGCAGTTCCGCAGCGTGCCGCTGCCGGTACTGATCTGGAAGCGCCAGGGCGACGATTTCGTGCTGGCGGAATGGAACCAGGCAGCGATCGAGTTCTCCCGCGGCGCAATCGCGGAGCACAAGGGAGCGCTCGCGAGCGTCTTCTTCCACGACGAGCCGCAGATCCTGCTCGCGCTGGAGCGCTGCTTCTCGACGCGCGCGCAGGTCCGCTACGAGGGCCCGTATCGGATGCGCACCACCGGCGAGCACAAGCACCTGGAGCGCAGCTTCGCCTGGGTGCCGCCCGACCTCGTGCTGACCCACCTCCACGACCTGACCCACCGTGCGGAGGCCGAGCGCCAGCTGGTGTACCTGACCGAGCACGACGACCTCACCGGCCTGCACAACCGCCGCTACTTCGAGCGACGGCTGACCGCCGCGCTGGCGAGCGCGCGACCGGTTGCGGTGCTGATCGTCGACGTCGACCACTTCAAGTTCGTCAACGACTCGCTCGGCCACAAGGCCGGCGACGAGCTGCTGCGCGAGGTCGCCGCGGCGATGGCCATCCGCCTGCGCGACGGCGACACGCTGGCCCGCTTCGGCGGCGACGAGTTCGCGATCCTGCTGGCCGAGTGCGACCAGGCTCGGGCGACGGCGGTCGCAAACCACATGCTGGCGGCGGTGCGCTCGAGCGTGACCGGCGTGTCGGTCACCGCCAGCTGCGGGGCGGCCGTGTTTCAGCCCGGTGGCAGCCTGACCGCGTCGGATGCGATCGTCGCCGCGGACATCGCGCTGTACGAGGCCAAGGAGCGCGGACGCGACCGGACCGCGCTGTACTCGGGTCAGGCGGGCCACAACCTCACCTGGCTGGAGCGGATCCGAGCGGCGATCGCACGCGATCGTCTGGTGCTCTACGGGCAGCGGACGATCGCCCTGCGCGATCCCGACGAACCGCCGCGCTACGAGCTGCTGGTGCGGATGCAGGACGAGCATGGCGGCACGCTGATCCCGCCCTCGTCGTTTCTGCCGATCGCCGAGCAGTTCGGGCTGGTGCGCGAGATCGACCGCTGGGTGGTGGCGCGCGGGATCGAGCTGGCGGCGCGCGGCACCCTGGTCGCGCTGAACCTGTCGGCGCGCTCGCTCGGCGACCCGAAGCTGCCCGACCTGATCGCGGACAAGCTCGCGCAGACCGGAGCGCGGCCGAGCGACGTCGCCTTCGAGTTCACCGAGACGGCCGCGATCTCCAGCGTCGACGACGCGCGCGCGCTGACCCTGGCGCTGACCGAGCTGGGCTGCGGCACGGCGCTGGACGACTTCGGCACCGGCTTTGCGAGCTTCGTCCTGCTCAAGCACCTGCCGGTCACGTCGCTGAAGATCGACACCGAGTTCGTGCGCGGGCTGTCGTCGTCCGAGCAGGACCAGCGGATCGTCCGCGCGATCGTCAGGATCGCCAACGAGGCCGGCATGACCACCGTCGCGGAGGGGGTCGAGGACGCGGGCGCGCTGGCGCTGCTGCGCGAGTACGGGGTCGACTTCGCGCAGGGCTTTCACATCGGCCGCCCCGAGCCGCTGCCTTCGTGAGCGTCGGTCAGGTGCGGGTGCGGGGGCGCAGCGCGGCGACCTGCGCCCACGGACGCGTGTTGGCGACGTCCGCGGCCGACAGCCACGCCCGCCGTGCGGTCGCGATCCCGTAGCGCGCCGCGGCGAATCCCCCCACCCGGTGCGCGTCGGTGTCGATCACGATCGGCACGCCGGCGGCCGCGGCGGCGCGCGCGTGGACCTCGTTGAGATCGCGCCGGTCCGGGCTTGCATTGATCTCGAGCATCGTCCGGTGCTCCACCGCGGCGGCGAGCACGGCGCCGAAGTCGAACGCGTATGGCGGCCGGCGCTCGATCTTGCGTCCCGACAGGTGCCCGATCACATCCACAAGCGGGTTGGCGATCGCGCGAACGATCCGCTGGGTCATCTGGGACGAGCCCATCTGGAAGGACGAATGCACCGACGCGACCACCCAGTCCAGCGAGGCCAGCGTCTCGTCGTCATAGTCGAGCGAGCCGTCGGGCAGGATGTTGACCTCGGAGCCCGCCAGCAGCGCTATGCGGCCGACCGCGTCGGTGCCGGACAGCTCCCGGATCCGCGCGACCTGCTCGGCCAGCGCAGCAGGCGAGACCTCGTCGCCAAACCCGAACGACGCCGAATGGTCGGTGATCGCCAGGTACTCGAGGCCCGCCTCGCGGGCCGCCAGCGCCATCTCCTGGATCGACGCGGTCCCGTCGGACGCGGTCGTGTGCGAGTGAAGGTCGCCGCGCAGGTCCTCGTGCGCGATCAGCGCCGGCAGGGTCCCGTCGGCAGCCGCCTCCAGCTCGCCGCGGTTCTCGCGCAGCTCGGGCTCGATGTATCCCAGGCCGAGCAGCTCATATACCTGCTGCTCGGTGGCGCAGCGGTGGGTGGCGCCATCGGCGTCATCGAGCACGCCGTACTCGGAGACGTGCAGACCGCGCCGCACAGCCGCGTCGCGCAGCGCCATGTTGTGCTCCCGCGAGCCGGTCAGGTGCTGGAGCAGGTTGCCGAACTGATCGGGCGCGACGATCCGCAGGTCGACGGCCAGGCCCGTGTGAGTGCGCAGCCGGACGCCGGACTCGCTCGGCGTCTGGGCCGATTCGACCAGCTCGAGCTGCGTGGCGGCGGACGCCAGCGCCAAGGGGTCGGTCGCGGTCGCGACGATGTCAAGGTCCTTGACGCTGTCGGCCATCCGCCGCGCGGAGCCGGCCAGCTCGACGCGCCCGGCGGCCGGGTGCGAGCGCAGCGCCGCCAGCAGTTGCTCGCCGGCGGCCAGCGCGCGGTGCAGCACCACCCGTCGCCGGCCGGCCTTGCCGGCGGCCGCCTGCTCGCGCGCCACGGTGACCGACGCCAGGATGGCCTCCTCGGCCTTCGGACCGAAGCCCTTCAGCTCGCGGATCCGGTGCTCGCCGGCCGCGTGTTGCAACGAGTCCAGCGAGTCGATCGCCAGCTCCTCATGCAGCCGACGCGCCCGCTTGGGTCCCAGGCCGGGCAGGCGGGTGATCTCGAGCAGACCGGAGGGGAACTTGGCGCGCAGCTTGACCGCGGCCGGGATCGCCCCGTCGTCGGCCAGCGCCAGCACCTTCTCCTGGATCGTGGCGCCGATCCCCGGCAGCTCGGTCGCCCGTCCGGCGCGCGCCAGCGCCGTGACCGACACCGACGCGTCGCGCACGGCCTTGGCGGCGTTGCGGTAGGCGACGATCCGGTGGATGATCGCGCCGTCCAGCTCGTACAGGTCCCCGAGCTCGTCCAGCGCCTCGGCGATCTCTGAGTTGGTCAGATCCGGCATGCCCTCGTCACAGCCTACGTGCCCGGCGCCGGTGGCGGCGGCGCGTCCCAAGGGTCGCGCGCTATACTTTCTGAAGCACAGAGCGACCCGAGAGACCACAAGGAGAGCCCGATGTCAGCCGCCGTGACCGATGTGACAGACAACAACTTCCAGGCCGAGGTCGTCGAGTCAGACCTGCCGGTGCTGGTCGACTTCTGGGCCCCGTGGTGCGGACCGTGCCGCCGCGTCTCCCCGGTCGTCGAGGAGATCGCCTCCGAGCGCGCGGACGCGCTGAAGGTGGTCAAGCTCAACATCGACGAGAATCAGGAGACCGCGATCAAGTTCAACGTCATGTCGATCCCGACGCTGATGCTGTTCAAGAACGGCGAGGTCGCCAAGACCGTGATCGG
>JBOGYE010000316.1:0-5581 GCA_050696635.1 Solirubrobacteraceae bacterium
TGGACCAGCATCACCGGTGCGACCGGCACGACCTACCAGCCGGTCGTCGCCGACGAGGGCGACGAGCTGCACCTGCTGGTGACGGCGGTCAACCCGGACGGCACCGTTTCACAGGCGAGCGCTCCGACGGCGGCCGTGACCGCCACGCCGCCGTCCAACACGGTCGCGCCGCCGGTCTCAGGCGATGCGGTCCGCGGTGGCACGCTGATGGCCGACGACGGGACCTGGCTCGGCGTCGACAACTCCTACTCTGACCAGTGGCAGCGGTCGACCGACGGCGGCACCACCTGGACCGATGTCGGCGGGGCGACCCAGGCCGCCTATCCGATTTCAGCCGCCGACGAGGGCAGCGAGCTGCGCGTCAGGGTCACGGCCACCAACCCGGACGCCACCGTCAGCGCCACCAGCGTGCCGACGAGCCGCGTGCCGCAGTCGCCGCCCGTCAGCACGGTCGCGCCGACCCTCTCAGGCACCGCCCAGCGCGGCTACCTGCTGACGGCCGGCCCCGGCAACTGGGGCGGGATCGGCAACACGCTCGCCTACGAGTGGCAGCGCTCGACCGACTCCGGCTCGACCTGGAGCGACATCGACGGCGCCACCGCGTCGGTGTACACGCTCACGGTCGGCGACGAGGGCGCGATCCTCCGCGTGCTGGTGACCGCGTCCAACGCCGACGGAACGGCCAGCCGGCCGAGCGCCGCGACCGGCACCGTCGGCGCCTCGCCGCCGGTCGACACCGGTCTGCCCTCGGCGACCGGGATCGCCAGACGCGGCAGCTCGTTGTCGGGCGGCGCCGGCACCTGGAGCGGCACCGGCGACACGCTCGTGTTGCAGTGGCAGCGGTCCGCCGACGGCACCACCTGGACCAACATCTCAGGCGCCACCAACCAGCTCTACACGCTCGAGGCGGCCGACGAGGGCGACGAGGTGCGGCTGCTGGTGACCGCGTCCAACCCGGATGCCAGCGTCCAGGCGGCCAGTCCAGCGACGGTCGCGATCACCGGCGCGCCACCCGTGAACACGACTCCGCCGGCGATCTCCGGCACGCCACAGCGCACGTTCACGCTGAACCTCACGTCCGGCTCCTGGGGTGGGGTCGGGAACGTGCTCGCCTTCCAGTGGCAGCGCTCGGCCGACGGCGGCTCCAGCTGGACCGATATCGCCGGTGCCACCAGTTCGGGCTACACGCTTGCGCTCGCCGACGAGGGCGACAACGTGCGCGCCGTTGTGACGGCCGTCAACGTCGACGGGACGGTGCCGGCGGTGAGCGCCGCCACCGCGGCCGTGGCGCAGTCGCCGCCGATCAACAAGGCCGTGCCTCAGGTGACCGGCAAGACGGCGCTCGGTCAGACGTTGTCGACCGACGGCGGCAGCTGGACGCCAGGTGGGGCGACGCTCAGCTACCAGTGGCAGCACGGCAACGCCGCCGACGGCTACAGCTCGATCTCCGGTGCGACCGCGGCCAGCTATACGACCGTGTCCGGCGACGTCGGCGACGACATGCGCGTCATCGTCACGGCCACCAATCCGGACGGCAGCGCGAGCGCCACCAGCGCCCCGACGCCCGCGGTGCAACAGCCGCCGGTCAACGTCACGTCTCCGGCCGCCCCCTCCGGGACGCTGGAGAACGGCTACACGCTGACGCCGGACAACGGCACCTGGGACGCGGCCGCGAGCTACACGTACACCTGGCTGCGCTGCCCGGGATCGGCGACGACGGTGACCGCTGCCTGCGCGTCGATCTCCAACGCCGGCGGCTACCTGCTGACGGTCAACGACGTCAACTTCAAGATCGCGGTGGCCGTCACCGCGACGACCGTCGGCGGCTTCACGACGGTCGACAGCGCGTTGACCGGCATCGTCTCGGGCCAGCCGCTGACCGACACGGTGCCGCCGAGCATCAGCGGCAACCCCCAGCCGCCGAACACGCTCTACGCCAACCCGGGAACCTGGAGCGTGCCGCTGTCTACCGCGAACTACCAGTGGGAGCGTTGCGGGGCCGACGGCGTCAGCGGCTGCACGGTCGTCGCCGCCGACGTCGCGCACTACGCGCTCACAGGCGCCGATGCGGGGCACACGATCGTGCTGATCGCCGACGTCACATCGCCGGGTCGCGCGGGGACCGCGCAGGGCCCGCCCCTGACGATCGAGGCTCAGCCGCTGCCGCAGGCAAGCGTGATGCCGACGGTCAGCGGCACCCCGACCCGCACCCACACGCTGATCGCCGACGGCGGCCGCTGGACCAACAGCCCGACGTCGCTCGCCTACCAGTGGGAGCGTTGCAACGGCGCCGGCGCGTCGTGCGCGGCGATTCCGGGCGCGACCCAGGTCAGCTACGTGCTGACGGCAGCGGACGAGGGCTTCGAGGTCACGATCGCGGTCACGGCCGCCAACTCGGCCGGAGCCACGACGGCGCTTGGCATCCCGACCGCGGTCGTCGGCGGCCTGCTTCCGGTCGCCACTCAGTCGCCGGAGCTGAGCTCGCTCGGCGTCCAGCAGGGAACGCCGGTCAGCGTCAGCCCGGCGAGCTGGCGCACGACCGCCGGCACCACATATACGACGCAGTGGATGCGGTGCGACGCCGGCGGCGGCTCCTGCGCCGCGATCGCGGACGCGACCGCCTTCTCGTACACCCCGCGCGCGGCCGACGTCTCCTCGACGCTCCGGGCCGTGATCACCGCGACCGACGTCGACGGCTCGGTCGCATCGATGTCGCAGCTGTCGGACGTGGTGCTGCCGGCCGCCCCGCGCTGGAAGGCGCTGCCGATCCTCAGCACGACCGGCGGAGCCGTGGGGGACACGCTGACGATCACGCCGGGCGTGTGGAGCGGCCCGGCGGTGACCTCCGATGCGATCGAGGTGATGCGATGCACCAGCTCCTGCGTGTCGGTCGCGTCCGGCACCAGTTACACGATCGCCTCGGGCGACGTCGGCTCGGTGATGCGCGTGCGCGAGACCGCGTCCAATGCCGGCGGGGCCGCCGTCGTCTGGTCTGCTCAGTACGTCGGCCCGGTCGGCTCGGCGGGCGCCGGATCGGTCGTGATGTCGTCCGGGCGGGCGATCCTGCGCGGCGACACCGGCACCGAGCTGGCGGTCGCGCGGGTGGCCACGTCGGCCACGTTCGCCGCCGACGCGCTGGTCGCTCCGTTCGTGCGCGGCCGCCATCGGCGCGCTCGTGCCGGTGGTGGCACCCGACGGTTGACGCTGCGCCGCGCCCCTGGCCTGCACGGCACGCTGCGGGTGTGGGTCTGCTCGGTGCTACCGCGCAGCGCACGCGGGGGCGGCGGCGCGCCGCCGCCGTGTACGCGCCAGGTGACGCTGCGCCGGACCGCGCGCAGCCTACGTCTGGCGCTGCCGCCGACGATGACCGGCCGGGTTCGGGTCGTGGTCGTCTCCCGACGCCGCTGACGGCCGGTCGGCGCCGGAAGGGTTGGGGACTTTCGCACAGCATGCGGTAGAAACCCCCCAAGGCCTCGTGGAGCGGCGCTAACGTGGCCGCGGTGCCTGCACGTCCGGTCGCCTTCCGCGCCCGTGCCAACCCCGGTGCAGCGACGGCGGCGCAGGTCGCCGGCCACGCCCGCGCGCTCGGAGTGCTGGGCTGGGTCCGCGTCGATCCGGACGAACCGGCGCGGCTGCTGGTCCATGTCGAGGGCGACACGGACGCCGTCGAGCAGCTGCTGGCGTTCGCGGCCGCTCAGCGGACCGAGCGCGTGGCGGTCGAAGGCCACGAGCAGTTCGCCGTTCGCGGCGTCAGCGCCGGAGCGTTCGTGGTCGCCGAGCACCGCGCCACCGCCCATCACTATGACCTGCGTCTCGAGCTCGACGGCGTGATGCGCTCGTGGGCGCTGCCCCGGGGACCGTCGATGGACCCTGCGATCAAGCGCCTGGCCGTCCAGGTGCAAGACCACGATCCCGCCCGCCCTGACGTCGAGGGGGCGAGCAAGATCATCTGGGACCGCGGCAGCTACGAGCAGGGCGGGCGGGTGCCTTGGCCGGAGGCGCTGGACCGCGGTCACGCCGTGTTCGTGCTCCACGGCGACAAGCTGCGTGGCGGCTTCGCGCTGCAGCGCACGCGGGCACGGTCGGGCGCTCCGGCGCAATGGCTGATGATCAAGCGCCGCGATGACCGGGCCCGTCCCGGCTCTGACGTGACAGCGGCGCAGCCGCGATCGGTGATCTCGGGGCGAACGCTGGGGTGAGGCTTCCAACGGGGTCAAGAATCGGCCCGACGGACCGATCAAACCGGGCAGGTGTCCAGAGCCGCCGCTCAGCTCGACGGGCCGCAGACCTCGCTGGCGGGGTCCGTCCTCACCTGGCAACCGCGCGTCCTCGTGGTCGACGACGACCGGATCTGCCGGATCGCCGCCCAGGGGCTGCTGGAGCGACTCGGCCTCAGCGTGGACGTGGCGGTGGATGGCCGCGAGGCTTTCGAGATGGCCGCCGCGTGGCACTACGTCGCGATCTTCATGGACTGCTTCATGCCCGAGGTGGACGGCTATCAGGCCGCGCGCCAGATCCGGGTGCAGGCCGGCCTGCGTGCCGACCCGCTGGTCGTCGCCGTGACCGGGCACCCGCGCCACGTGTGCATCGCATCGGGAATGGACCACCACATCGCCAAGCCACTGCGCCTCGAGCGGCTGCGCGCCGACTGCGCGCGTCTCGGACTGCTGGCGGAAGACCGTCCGCCCGCCCAGGCTCGCTCGCAGCACGAGCAGCTGCAGCTGTTCGCCCCCAACCCGTCGCTTCCGGCCGCGCGGTCGGCGCGGCTGTGCAGCACCTTCCTCGAGCGCGCACTCGGTGACCTGCCGGGGCTGTGGCGCGCCGCCAACCGCGGGGATGTCGGCGCGCTGACCGCGATCGCCGAGGATCTGGCGCAACGCGCCGCGAACGTCGGGGCGCTGGCGCTGGCCGGCCTTTGCGAGCACCTGCTCGACGAGGCCCGCCGCGGGCGGCTGGCCGTCGCCGCGGCGCTTGAGGCCGAGGTACGCCTGGTGCTGTCCCGGACCGCCGACGCGGTGCTCGTATACGCGACGGCGCCGACGTCGACTCCCGCACCCTCCCCGCCGCGGACCGCCGGGCGCCCGACGCGCCCGCCTGCGAGCCTGCTCGACACCGTCCGCGTGGCGGTCGTCGACGACGACGCCCTGGCGCGGTTGGCGATCGAGACGATCGTCAGACGCGGTGAGCGGCTGGCCCTGGTCGGCAGCGCCGCCGACGTCGACTCGGTCGCTGCGCTGGTGCAGCAGCAGCGGCCGGACGTGGCGGTGGTGGACTTTCTGATGCCCGGCGGCGGCGGACCGGAGGCCGCGCGCCGGATCCACGAGCGCTCGCCCGGAACGCGCGTGGTCGCGCTGACCGCGTCCGACAGCCCCAGCACGTACCTGGCGATGCTGCGCGCGGGCGCCGACGGGCTGCTGGTCAAGGGCGGTTCGCCACAGCGGCTCGTGT
Organism: Solirubrobacteraceae bacterium; assembly: GCA_050696635.1. Classification (GTDB taxonomy): domain Bacteria; phylum Actinomycetota; class Thermoleophilia; order Solirubrobacterales; family Solirubrobacteraceae; genus Palsa-465. Next base: position 5,449 of record JBOGYE010000316.1, read on the forward strand.
CGCTGATCCACCGCGCCGTCGCGCGCGCCGCGGCGTAGGACGTCGCCACGCCGCCGCGTCGCCGCGTCGCGCTTCGCCCTGCAGGCCAGGCCGCAGCGCTCCGCGCTTCAGGCCGCGACGCGCTGCACGTAGC
>JBOGYE010000317.1:0-19164 GCA_050696635.1 Solirubrobacteraceae bacterium
CCCCCGGCGCCCGGTCGCGCCTGCACGGCGCGCTGAGCTCGCCGCGGCGCCGATCGCGCTGCGGCCGACCGGGGCGGACTACTCCTGCACCGAGCCCCGGAAGGTCCGGAGGCGCGGGTGAGCGAAGGCGTCCCGGATCGGCGCGAGGCGGTGGCGGAGATGACCGAGGAGGGCCTGTCCACTCGCGAGATCGGCGACGTGCTCGCCCGTCGGCAAGGACACGGTGCGCAACGACCTAGCTGCTGGCGAAAACTCGCCACCCGAGCCCGGGCCTGCCGGTCCTGCGGCGGCCCGGACCCCGAGCCCGCTCTGCCGACCGCGGACGAGCTGATCGCCGACGGGCACGTCCCGGTCCGGCCGTGAAGCTGTCGATGGTGATGATCGCCCGCAACGAGCGCTCCCACGTGCGGCCGTGCTTCGACAGCTTCTGGGACCAGGTGGACGAGGTTGTCCTCTGCGACACCGGCTCGCGCGACGGCACCATCGGGCAGGCGCGAACGTACGCCCGGGAGCACGGCGAGGCGCGCAAGCTGCTCGTCGGGCGGTTCCGGTGGCGCGACGACTTCGCCGCGGCGCGCACGTACGCGCACTCGCTCGCGACCGGCGACGTGCACGTCACGATGGACCTCGACGACCGGCTCATGGCCGACGGCAACGATCTCCGTGACGCCGCGGCGCGGCTCATCGCCAGCCCGAAGGCGGGCGCGGTCATCGCGCTGTGGAGCGGCCCCCGGACGCCCGGGCAGTGGCGTCCGCGGCTGCTTCGCGCGCCGGTCATATGGGACGGCCCGACATGGGAGCAGCCCGCGTTTGACGCCGCGCTGATAACGCGCCGGCTGCGCTGGCACCACACGCGCGAATGCTCGCGCGGCACGCGCGACCTTGACATCGCGCTGGGCTGGGCGCGACGCGAGCCCGCGAACGACCGTCCGATGTTGGCTGCGGCCTCTGAGGCGCGCGGCCTTGAGGATTGGCCGATGGTCAAGCAGTGCTGCGAACGCGCTCTCGCGCTGTCAGGTCTTGGCTCCGGGCCGCGCACGCACCTTAGCCTGCTGCTGGGCGAGGCGGAGCTCTACAGCTCGCACAACTACACGGCCGCGGAGCGGCTCGCCGAGCAGGTGATTGAGATAGCGGGCGACACGCTTACCCGCCGCCAGTTCGACGCCAGCCGCGGCCCGGGCATCAAAAGCCTCGATGTCAACGGTACGGTGCATGGAGCGTGGAGTCTGCTGGCCGTGATCGCGTTTCGGCGGCGCGAGTGGGAGCGGGCGCTGCTGTGCGTCACGTGGGCGTGCGAGTACGCGCTGTCCCCGGACCGTCTCGTCGAGCCGCGTGCGATCGGGTTTGCCGCGATCGGCGAGCTGCTGAAGCAGACGCGCGACCCCGAGCGTGTCGAGCGGCTTGTGGACGAGGTGCTGCTCGAAGTCGCCAAGCCTCGCCGGCGTAGGCGACGCTCAACCGCCGAACGACCGCTCGCTGGGGCAGCGGAAGGTCCGAGCAGCGCGTAACCGTCGCGGCGCCCGGCGATCCCGGCCCGTCGGCGACGCCGGCCGATTGGGCAGCAGTGCGACTTGCTGCCCGCCGCGGATAGGAGTAGGCTGCGCCGTGTCCAACGAAGCGCCCCCGCACCGCGCAAACGGCCGGGGGCATGGCACCGAAAGAGAACTTCGATGCAGTCCGCAACCTACACGCCGCAGCCGTCGTTCGCAGCCGCCGCGTGCCCGCGCTCTCGCAGCCTGGCGCTCCTCTCGATGCCGCGATCCCGAGGAGGGAACGATGAGCTATCTGTGTGACTACTGCGGCGAGCAGATCGACGGCCGGCAGGGGTCGATCTTCGTGGTCGGCGGCCGCTACCTCAGCACCCAGCACCACTATCACCCGGGAGTCTGCCTCGACGTCGTTGTCAGCGCGCTTCAGGACGCATCCGGCGAGCGCCCGAAGACGCCGCGTGAGCGCTACGACGAGCAGCGCCGCGCATGGCGCGAGACGCTGCCTGAGCGGCGCGAGGCGCTGCTGTTCCAGGCGCTCGCCGACGATCGCCTGACGCGGCGCGAGATCGCGGAGCGGATGTCCGCCGAGCTCGGGTTCGACCCGGAGTTGTTCTCGCTGTCGGAGAACGACATCGGCGGGCTGGTGAAGCGGCTGTGGACCGCCCGTGAACTTGAGCGTGAGCCCGAGGTGTTCCGGGTGAATCACGTCCGCTACCGCTACAGGCGCCCCCGCGGGCTGGACGGCCCGATCGCGGACCTTGATCGCGTCTACCGGGACGACGCCAGCGAGGCGGCGTGATGGCACACTCAACTGAGCTGGAGGGCCGTGTTCTCGCGGCCCTCCCCACGAACGCCGGCGCGGGACACTGGCCCGCCGCGACGCAGGAGGCGCGCGGCGCCGAGGCGGTGGCGTGATGGCGCGTCGATCGACAGGCGGCGTGACTATCGACGAGCGGCGCAAGTCGCCCGTGTTCGCGCTTCGCTTCCGCGCGTACGGCCGGCGGCAGTTCGTCACGCTCGGCAGCGTCGACGAGGGCTGGACGCGCCAGAAAGCCGAGGACGCGCTGCGACACGTGCTCGCCGACGTCGAACGCGGCATCTGGCGTCCGCCGGACCGAGAGAGGGCGATCGCGGCGCCGGCGCAGCCGCAGGCCCCAACGTTTCACGAGTTCGCATCGCAGTGGTTTCGCGCCAACGAGGGCGCGTGGCGGCCGAAGACACGCGTCGACTACCAGTGGCAGCTCAGCAGCCACCTGCTGCCGTTCTTCGCCGGGCACCGGCTGTCGCAGATCACGATCGCCGAGGTCGACCGCTACCGCGCCGTGAAGGTCCGCGAGGGGATGCTGTCGCCAACGTCGATCAACAAGACGATCACCCGGATGGCGCAGATCCTGGAGGTCGCGGTCGAGTACGAGCTGATCGAGCGCAACCCCGCGAAGGGCAAGCGGCGCCGGGTAAAGGCGTCACGACCGGCGCCGGTGTGGCTCGACAGCGCCGGGCAGATCGGGGCGCTGCTCGACGGCGCCGGCGAGCTGGACGCTCGCGCCCGCCGTGACCGCCAGCACGTGCAGCGTCGCGCGATCCTTGCAACGCTGGTGTTCGCCGGCCTGCGGATCGGCGAGCTGTGCGAACTGCGGTGGCGCGACGTTGACCTGACCGCGGGCCGGCTCACCGTCCGCGCGTCCAAGACGGACGCCGGGGTGCGGCGGGTCGAGATGCTCCCGGTGCTTGGCGAGCAGCTCGCGAAGCTCCCGCGCCGCCGGCCGGACGCGCTCGTGTTCGCTACCTCGAACGGCCTGCCGCACGGGCCGAGCAACATCCGCCGGAGAATCCTGGGGCCGGCGGTGGAGCTCGCGAACGAGCAGCTTGAGCGGCGCGGCGAGGCGCCGCTGCCCGAGCGGCTGAGCCCGCACAAGCTGCGACACACGTTCGCGTCGCTGATGGTCGCGCTCGGCGTCGATCCGGGGTCAGTCATGGATCAGCTCGGGCACACCGATCCGTCGTTCACGCTGCGCGTCTACCGGCACGGGATGCGCCGCGACGAGGCCTCGAGGAACGCGCTGCGCGCGCTCGTCGGCGCCGCGGATCGGGCAGCAGCGGGCAGCAGTGTCGTGAACGTGAGCTTCGCGCCGGTCGCGAGCGAGGCTGCGGGCATGAAAAAACCCCGCGGTTAGCGGGGCTTTCCCGAGCGCGCCCGGCAGGATTTGAACCTGCGACCTTCCGCTCCGGAGGCGGACGCTCTATCCCCTGAGCTACGGGCGCTTTGGAGACCGGGGACGATAGCCGAGCGACGGCGGCGATGGGCACTGTTCGAGCGGGCTGCCAGACTGAGGCGCCGCAGATGGAGCTTTCGATCTTCTTCGCCGGCACAGGCGGCTCGATCCCGACCGCGCGCCGCGGGCTGCCCGCGATCCTCGTGCGCCGCGGCGGCGATCAGATCCTGTTCGACTGCGGCGAGGGGACGCAGCGTCAACTGGTCGCGTCGGTCGGGCTGGCCGACCTGACCGAGATCTTCATCACCCACTTCCACGCCGATCACTGGCTCGGGCTGCCGGGGATGCTGAAGACGTTCGACCTGCGCGGGCGCGAGCGCCCGCTGACGATCCACGGCCCCGCGGGGCTGCGCGACGTGGTCGCGCTGGCGCTGCGGATGGGCGGTCGGCTGTCGTTCGAGCTTGCGATCGTCGAGCTGGCGCCCGGCGATGTGCTGGAGCGCGACGGCTATCGGATCAGCCCGGTGCCGGTCTGGCATCGCGGGGCCGCGTTCGGATACGTGCTCTACGAGGATTCGCGACCGGGCGTGTTCGACCCCGAGGCGGCGGTCAGGCTCGGTCTGGAGCCCGGACCGGAGTTCGGGCGCGTCCAGCGCGGTGAGACGATCCGGGGCGTGTCGCCCGAGCAGGTCCTCGGGCCGGCGCGCGAGGGTCGCAAGCTCGTGCTGTCAGGTGACACGCGGCCCTGCGAGGCGCTGCGCGTAGCCGCGCACCGCGCCGACGTGCTCGTCCACGAGGCGACGTTCGCGCAGGAGGAGCTTCACCGCGCGCACCAGAACGGGCACTCGACGGCGCGCCAAGCCGCCGAGCTCGCGCGCGACGCGCAGGTCGGGCTGCTGGCGCTCAACCACATCTCCACACGCCACCCGTTGGCGCTGTTGCGCGACGAGGCACGAGCGGTGTTCGCGCCTACGGTCGTCCCGCGCGACTTCGACACGATCGAGATTCCGTTCGCCGAGCGCGGCGAGCCAAGCGTGCTCCGCTGGGCGAGCCGCGCCGCGCACGACCAGTCGCCGGGGACGGCATCAGCCGAGCAGACGCCCAGCCCGGCACCGGCCGGATGACGGGCGTGCCCGCGTTCGAGCGCGAGCTGCGAACGCCCAGGCTTCGCGGCGAGCCGCTGGCCTCCGAGCACGAGGACACGCTCGTGCAGCTGCTGCTCGACCCCAGGGTCCACGCGACCCTGTGGCACTGGTCGACGCCGCCGACCTGCGAGGACGTCCGCGCCGCCCTAAACGAGGCGATCGAGCACTGGCAGCGCCACGGGTTCGGGCTGTGGCTGCTGCGGGAGGCGGACACCGGTGACCCGGTCGGACGCGGCGGGCTGCAGTACACCGACGCGCTGGCGGGCGAATTCGCCGTCGAGGTCGCATGGACGATCTCACCCGCGCTGTGGGGACGCGGACTGGCGACCGAACTGGCGCAGGGGGCGGTGAAGGCAGGCTTTGAGCAGCTCGGCCTGACCGAGTTGGTGGCGCTGACGCTGGCCGACAACCACGCCTCGCGGCGGGTGATGGAGAAGACCGGCTTCGTTTACGAGCGGGCGATCGTGCACGTCGGGCTCGAGCACGTCGTCTACCGCCGGAGCCGTTGCTAGGCTCAGGCGCGTAATCACCAGCGGCCCCCTTTAACCCGGTCCCGTGAGGCCAGGAAGGAGCATCGCAGTTGGACGCCACGACGGTCGCGCTCGACCGCGACGACATCAGGCGCACGCTCGTACGTATCGCTCATGAGGTGGTCGAGAAGAACCCAGAGGGCAGCGTTGCGTTGGTCGGCATCCACCGCCGTGGCGCGCATCTCGCGCGGCGGCTGCATGCGCTGATCGGCGAGCTGCTCGAGTCGCCGGTTCCGCTGGGCTCGGTCGACATCGCCTTCTACCGCGATGACCTCGCGCTGCGGGCCCCGGGCGGGGCGGCTCCGGTCGTGCACGCGACCGCGCTCGACTTCCCGATCGCCGGCCGCACGGTCGTGATCGTCGACGACGTGCTCTACACCGGCCGCACGGTCCGCGCCGCGATCGATGCGATCTTCGACTACGGACGGCCCGCTCGACTGCAGCTGGCGACGCTGGTCGACCGCGGCCACCGCGAGCTGCCGATCCGCCCTGACTATGTCGGCAAGAACCTGCCGACCTCCCCGGCGCAACGGGTCAACGTCCGCGTCGTCGAGGTCGACGGGGTCGACGAGGTGACGATCGGTCCCGCGCAGCGCCCGTCCGCACGGAGGGCCGCATGAGCGCCCATATGCCTCGCAACCTGATCTCGATCGACGACCTGGACCGCGCCGGGATCGAGAGGATGCTCGACCGGGCCGAGACGTTCGCCGAGGTCTCGGGCCGCGAGATCAAGAAGGTCCCGGCGCTGCGGGGCCGCACGGTCGTCAACCTGTTCTACGAGGCCAGCACCCGCACCTCGAGCTCGTTCGAGCTGGCCGCCAAGCGGCTGTCGGCCGACGTCGTCTCGATCCGCTCGGCGGGCTCGAGCGTGGACAAGGGCGAGTCGCTGAAGGACACGGTGATGACGCTGTCGGCGTATGACCCGGCGGCGATCGTGATCCGCTCGCCCCATGCCGGCGCCGCCCAGCTGGTCGCCGGTTGGACCGACGCGGTCGTCGTCAACGCGGGCGACGGCAAGCACGAGCACCCGACCCAGGCGCTGTTGGACGTGTTCACGCTGCGACGCCGGTTCGGCACCCTGGACCGGTGCAGGATCTGGATCGTCGGCGACGTCGCGCACTCACGGGTCGCGCGCTCGGACATCCTCGCGTTCACGCGGATGGGCGCCGAGGTCACGGTCTGCGGGCCGCCGACCCTGATCCCGCGCGGGATCGAGGCGCTCGGTTGCGCGACCGCGACGACGCTGGATCGCCTCGCCGAGGCGGACGTGGTCTACGTGCTGCGGATGCAGCACGAGCGGATGAGCCAGGCGTTCGTGCCGACGCTGCGCGAGTACGCCGCCGCCTACCAGATCGATCCGGCGCGCCTGGCGCCCGGTCAGGTGCTGATGCACCCCGGGCCGGGCAACCGCGGCGTCGAGCTGTCGGCCGCCGCGATCGACTCGCCCCAGGCGCTGATCTCAGACCAGGTCAAGGCCGGCGTGTGGGTGCGGATGGCGGTCCTATACGAGCTGCTGGTCGGCTCGCCGGTGCTGGCGGCGGTGGCTTAGTGCACGAGCGACTGTTCGCACCCAACCGGCCCGGAGCCGACCTGCTGATCCGCGCGGCGCACGTGCTGGATCCGCGCACCGAGCTTGACGCCCCGCACGATCTGATGATCCGCGACGGCGCGATCGCGGACATCGCGCCCCCCGAGTCGCTCGCCGCCGAGGAGGGTTCCGATGTGGTCGACGGCGCCGGCCGTCACCTGTTCCCGGCCTTCGTGGACCCGCACGTGCACCTGCGCACCCCCGGACAGGAGCACAAGGAGACGCTTGAGACCGGAACGGCCGCGGCCGCGGCCGGCGGCTACTGCGCGGTGGTGGCGATGCCGAACACGGAGCCGACGCTCGACACCGCGGCCGTGCTCGGGTCGCTGATCGAGCAGGCGCGGCGCGAGGCGCGGATCCCGGTCGGGTTCCTGGCGGCGATCACCCGGGGACTGCGTGGCGAGGAGCTGACCGAGATGGTCGCGCTGCGCGAACTTGGAGCGATCGGGTTCAGCGACGACGGCAAGCCGGTCGTGTCGGCGGGCGTGCTGCGCCGGGCGCTGCAGTACCAACGCCTGTGCGGCGGGTTGGTGGCGCTGCACGAGGAGGACCCGGCGCTGTCCGGGGACGGCGTGATGCACGAGGGCGCCGTCTCGGCGCGGCTCGGGCTGGCCGGGATCCCGTCGCTGTCGGAATCCACCATGGTCGCTCGCGACGGGGCGCTGGCGCTCTACGAGGATGCGCGCGTCCACTTCCAGCACCTGTCCTGCGTCGAGTCCGTGCAGGCGCTCGAGGCTCTGCGCGACGCCGGCGCACGCGTCTCGGGCGAGGCAAGCCCGCACCACCTGACGCTGACCGACGATCTCGTACGCACGCTCGACAGCCGCTTCAAGTGCAACCCTCCGCTGCGCACCGAGGCCGACCGCCGCGCGATCGTCGCCGGCCTGCGCTCGGGCGTGATCGAGTGCGTCGCGACGGACCACGCACCGCATGCGGCCCACGAGAAGGAGGTTCCGTTCGAGCAGGCGCCGAGGGGGACGACCGGTTCGGAGACCGCGTTCGCCGCGATCCACACCGAACTGGTGCTCAGCGGCGAGCTCGAGCTCCGGACCCTGGTGGAGCGAATGTCGGCCGGCGCGCGCCTGTACGGGCTGCCCGAGCCCCGGATCGCCGTCGGCGAGGAGGCGAACGTCTGCCTGGTGGACCTCGATGCGCGCTTGGAGGTGGGGGCCGAGGGGTACGTGAGCCGCTCGTCCAACTGCGCCTTCCACGGTCGCACGCTGCGGGGCCGGGTGCTGCTGACCGTCGCGGCCGGTGCGGTCGCGTTCCGGCGCCCGATGCTGGTGTCCGAGCCCGCCGGCGCGGGGGCCGCCAGCCGATGAGTGAGGCGACCGCCTACGTGCTGCTCCAGGACGGCGCGCGCTTCGACGGGCTCGCCTGCGGCGCCGATCAGCAGGCCGTCGGGGAGATCGTGTTCACGACCTCGATGTCCGGCTACCAAGAGGCCGTCACGGATCCAAGCTACGCCGGCCAGCTGCTCGCGTTCACCTACCCGCAGGTCGGCAACTACGGGGTCTCGGAGCAGGCGATGGAGTCAGACCGGATCCATGCGCGCGCGGCGATCATGCGTGCCGCGACCGACCGTTGCGACGCGCCCCGGGCACAGGCGGGTTGGTGCAGCTGGCTGACCGACTGCGGCGTGCCGGCGATCACCGACCTGGACACGCGCGCGCTGGTGCGCCATATCCGCGACCGCGGTGCGATGCGCGGTGGCCTGTTCCCGACGCGCGTGTCCCAGGCGACGGCGCGCGAGCTGATCGACGCCGAGCCGGAGATGACCGGGCGTGACCTGGCGCGCGACGTCACCCCGGCGGTCGCGGTGACGCTGGCCCCGACGGGCGATCCACCCGCCGGAAGCCCCGCAGCGCGGATCGCGATGCTCGATACCGGCGTCAAGCGCTCGATCGTGGACAACCTCCGCGCCCGCGGCGCGACCGTGACCCTGCACCCGTACACCACAGCGGCCCAGCGGCTGCTCGCCGACGACCCGGATGCGATCTTCCTCGCCAACGGCCCCGGCGACCCGGGCGCCCTGGACCGGCTCGTAGCGACGGTTCGCGAGCTGGTCGGCCGGCTGCCGATCTACGGCATCTGCCTCGGCCATCAACTGCTGTGCCGCGCCGTGGGCCTGCAGACTTACAAGCTCCCGTTCGGCCACCACGGAGCCAACCACCCGGTCAAGGACCTGGTCAGCGGCGCGACCGAGATCACCAGCCAGAACCACGGCTTCGCCGTGCTGGGCCCGGGCGGCGCGCGGACGATCGAGGGCGACGAGCCGGTCCGCTGGGAGACGGACTTCGGCGCCGCCGAGCTGACCCACATCAACCTGTATGACAGGACCGTCGAGGGGCTGACGCTGCGCGACGTGCCCGGCGCGACCGTCCAGTATCACCCCGAGGCCAGTCCCGGCCCGCATGACTCGCTGTATCTGTTCGATCGGTTCCTGGAGGGAATCGGGGCCCATGCCTAGGCGCGACGACATCCACAAGATCCTGCTGCTCGGCTCGGGGCCGATCGTGATCGGCCAGGCGGCCGAGTTTGACTACTCCGGCACCCAGGCCTGCCGCGTGCTCGAGCAGGAGGGCTACGAAGTCGTGCTGGTCAACTCCAACCCGGCGACGATCATGACTGACCCAGAGGTTGCGACCGCCACCTACATCGAGCCGCTGCTGCCGGGGCCGGTGGCGCAGGTGATCGAGCGCGAGCGACCCGACGCGCTGCTGCCGACCCTCGGCGGCCAGACCGCGCTGAACCTGTCAAAGGCGCTGCACGAGAACGGCACGCTGCAGCGCTTCGGCGTCGAGCTGATCGGCGCCGACTACGAAGCGATCGATCGCGCCGAGGACCGCGAGCGATTTCGCGACACGATGACCGCCGCCGGGCTGCGGGTCCCGCGCTCGACGATCGCGCACACGGTCGCCGACGCGCACGCCGCGCTGCCGGAACTGGGGCTGCCGTTCATCGTGCGACCGGCGTTCACGCTCGGCGGCACCGGCGGCGGCGTGGTGCGCTCGCTGCACGACCTTGAGCGGGTCGTCGGCGGCGGTCTGGCCGCCTCGCCGATCGGCCAGGTGCTGCTGGAGGAGTCGGTGCTCGGCTGGGGTGAGTTCGAGCTGGAGGTGATGAGAGACCACACCGACAACGTCGTGATCGTCTGCTCGATCGAGAACCTGGACCCGATGGGCGTGCACACCGGCGACAGCGTCTGCGTCGCTCCGCAGCAGACGCTGTCAGATCGCCAGTATCAGGCGCTCCGGGATCAGGCGATCAAGGTGATCCGCGCGGTCGGCGTGCAGACCGGCGGCTCCAACGTGCAGTTCGCGGTCAACCCGCAGACCGACGAGATCGTGGTGATCGAGATGAACCCTCGCGTCTCACGCTCCAGCGCCCTGGCCAGCAAGGCGACCGGCTTCCCGATCGCCAAGATCGCCGCCCGGCTGGCGGTCGGCTACACGCTGCAGGAGATCCCCAACGACATCACCCGCGCCACCCCGGCGAGCTTCGAGCCGGCGATCGACTACTGCGTCGTCAAGTGGCCGCGGTTCGCGTTCGAGAAGTTCCCGGGCGCCGAGGCCGACCTGACCACGCACATGAAGTCGGTGGGCGAGGCGATGGCGCTCGGGCGCACGTTCAAGCAGGCGTTCGCCAAGGCGATGCGCTCGCGCGAGCTCGACACGCGCCCGCAGCACCCGGCCGACGACGAGTCGCTGCTGGCCCTGCTGGAGATGCCCGGGGCCGAGCGCTTTGATCATCTGCTCGAGGCACTGCGCCGCGGCGCCTCGATCGAGGAGCTGCGCGCCCGTACCAGCATCGACCCGTGGTTCCTGCGCGAGCTGGCCGAGCTGGTCGCCGACTCGCCGCCGACGTTCTCGGGCCAGCGCACCTACAAGGCGGTCGACACCTGCGCCGCCGAGTTCGCGGCGCGCACGCCCTACTACTACTCGGGCTGGGAGCGACCCGGCGCGGCCCACGAGGTCGTCCGCGGCGAGCGGCCGAGCGTCGTGATCCTCGGCTCGGGGCCGAACCGGATCGGTCAGGGGATCGAGTTCGACTACTGCTGCGTCCACGCCGCCCAGACGGTGCGCGAGCTGGGCCGCGATGCGGTGATGGTCAACTGCAACCCCGAGACCGTCTCGACCGACTACGACACCTCTGACCGGCTGTACTTCGAGCCGCTGACGCTCGAGGACGTACTCGCCGTGTGCGAGATCGAGGAGCCCGAAGGGGTCGTGGTCCAGTTCGGCGGCCAGACGCCGCTGAAGCTCGCCGCCGGCCTGCACGCCGCCGGGGTGCCGATCCTGGGGACGTCGATCGACGCGATCGACCTGGCCGAGGATCGCTCACGCTTCGGCGCTCTGCTGAACGAGCTGGGCTACAGCGCGCCTCCCTACGCCACCGCCACCAGCGCGTACGAGGCGCTGGAGCGCGCACCGCAGGTCGGCTTCCCGCTGCTGGTGCGCCCCAGCTACGTGCTCGGCGGTCGGGCGATGGAGATCGTCTACGACCTCGCCGGCCTCGAGGACTACCTGCGCCGGGTCGGCGCGCCGGCGGGCTCGACGATCTACCTGGACCGCTTCCTGGAGCGTTCGATCGAGGTCGATGTCGACGCGCTGTGCGACGGGGAGGACGTCTGGATCGCGGGGATCATGCAGCACGTCGAGGAGGCCGGGATCCACTCCGGCGACTCGGCCTGCGTGCTGCCGCCGCACACGCTGGGGGAGGAGACGCTCGACAGGATCCGCGCTCAGACGATCGGGATCGCGAAGGCGCTGGGCGTGGTCGGGCTGCTCAACGTCCAGTTCGCGATCCGGGCCGACGAGCGGCTGTACGTGATCGAGGCCAATCCGCGCGCGTCTCGCACGGTCCCGTTCGTCTCCAAGGCGATCGGCCTGCCGCTGGCCAAGCTCGCGTGTCGCGTGCTGCTCGGCGCGCGGATCGCCGACCTCGATCTGCCGCCCGAGGGCACGAGCCGCCACGTCTGCGTCAAGGAGGCGGTGCTGCCGTTCAGCCGCTTTGCCGGCGCCGATTCGCTGCTCGGCCCGGAGATGCGCTCGACCGGCGAGGTGATGGGGATCGCGGCCGACTTCCCGACCGCGTTCGCCAAGGCGCAGGCCGCGGCCGGCTCGCAGCTGCCGAGCTCGGGCACGGTCTTCCTGACGGTCGCCGACGCCGACAAGCCGGCTGCGATCGGGATCGCGAGCCTGCTGCACGACCTGGGCTTCACGATCATCGCCACCCGCGGGACGGCGCAGGCGCTGCGCGGAATGGGGATCCCGGCGACCACGATCAACAAGCTCAACGAGGGCCCCGACCACGTCGTGGATTGGATCGAGCGCGGCGCCGTCGATCTCCTGATCAACACGCCGATCGGAACCGGGGCGCGCACCGACGGCTACGAGATCCGCTCGGCCGCGATCGCGCGCGGGATCCCGTGCATCACGACGATGTCCGGTGGCCTGGCGGCGGCGCGGGCGATCATCTCGGCGCGACGCGGGGAGCCCGAGGTCGCCTCGTTGCAGGAGCGCCACGGCGGCCGGCCGGTCTCGCCGGCCGCCGGCGTGGCCGAGTGACCGAGGTCGATCGCGTCCAGGCGCCGTTTGGCGCTCGCCGGGGCCAGCTGACCGCGAACGAGCGCTACGGCGCATACACGGTCCTGCGCTGCACCGACCCGGGCGGCCCGCGCCCGCGCGCGGGCCAGTTCTACATGCTGATGACGGCGGCCGGCTGGGGGGGAGGCGCCGACGAGCGACCGTTCCTGCCACGCGCATTCAGCGTCCTGCGCGCGCCCGAGGATTCGCACGAGCTGCAGTTCCTGATCGAGGACGTCGGCCCCGGCACCGCGCGCCTGTGCGAGCTCTGCGCCGGCGACCAGCTGTCGCTGGTCGGACCGCTGGGGGTCGGCTTCGCGCGCCCGCGCGACGGACGCCGGGCGCTGCTGGTCGGCGGTGGGGTCGGGATCGCGCCGCTGGCGATCTGGCAGGACCAGCTGCGCGGCCAGCGACCCACCACCGTTCTGCTCGGCTTCCGCGACCGCGCCCACGCGGCCGGGGCGACGCTGCTGCGCGACGCCCGCGTGGCGACCGACGACGGCTCGGTCGGTCATCCCTGCCTGGTGACCGAGCTGCTGGAGGCCGAGCTGCTATGCGACGACGGCGCCGATGGCCCGGCCGCCGAGGTCTTCGCATGCGGACCGCCGGCGATGCTGGAGGCGATCAGGGCGCTATGCGAGCGCGGCAAGGTCCCCGCGCAACTGGCGCTCGAGTCGGGGATGGCGTGCGGGTTCGGCGCGTGCTTTGGCTGCGTGGTCGCGATCCGCGGCGGGGGCTATGTACGCCTGTGCTTGGAGGGGCCGGTGCTCGACGCGGAGCGGCTTGAGAGCGCCCTGACTCCAGGGGCGGGCCATTGATCGGCTTCTGCGGGATCGAGCTCGCGCATCCGGTGATCAACGCGTCGGGCACGTTTGACGCGATCGCGGCGCGGCGAGCGTTCGGCGCCGAGTTGGACGCGCGCTTCCCGTTCAGCGCGTTCGTGTCAAAGACGGTCACGCTTGCACCCAGGCAGGGCAACCCGCCGCCGCGGCTGTGGGAGCTGCCCGCGGGGCTGATGAACTCGATCGGGCTGCCAAACCGCGGCCTCGATGGCTACCTGTCGAGCGACCTGCCCGAGCTGGCGCGCCTGCCGGTGCCGCTGATCGTCAACGTGATGGGCTTCAGCCGCGACGAGGTGGCGCGGCTGGTGGCCGCCTTCTCCGCCCGCGACGAAGTGGCCGCGCTGGAGCTCAACGTCTCCTGCCCGAACGTCGAGACCGGACTGGTGATGGGCGCCGATCCGGACGAGGTCGCGCGCCTGCTCGAGGTGGTCCGACCGCTGACCGACAAGCCGCTGATCGTCAAGCTGACGCCGAACGCCTCTGACGTGGGCGCCGTGGCGCGGGCAGCGCAGGGCGCCGGCGCCAGCGCGGTGTCGCTGATCAACACGCTGCGCGGGATGGCGCTCGATCCTCGGACGGCGGAGCCGTGGCTGGGCGGGGGCACCGGCGGCGTGTCGGGGCCGGCCGTTCGTGCGATCGCGCTGGCGCAGACACGGGCGGTCAGCGAGGCGGTTTCGATCCCGGTGATCGCGATGGGAGGGGTCAGCTCGGGACGACATGCGTGGGAGCTGCTGCACGCTGGAGCGACCCTGGTCGCGGTCGGCACCGAGAGCTTCCGCGACCCGGCCTGCGGGGCCAGGATCGCGGCCGAGCTGGCTGGGATCGAGGGTCCACGAGCAGCAGCAGCCCGGCCCTGACCGAGCCAACGCTCGGCGGCCACCAATCCAACCGAAAGGCCCTGCAAAACCTCGCTAATTGTCGCAACCAGGCTCAACAAAACTCAAGCTCAGGTTGAGCCTTAGCCAAAATTGCGTTGATCGGCTTGATCGCCCGGCGCGACGATGTATAGTCGCCGCCCATGCCGCCGGTCACCGAAACGATACCCAAACCCGCAGCCGCGCCTGAGCGATCGCTCGTGCAGCGGATGGAGGCGCTCCAGCGTGCGAACGACGTTCGCAGCCGCCGGGCCAAGCTCAAGCGCGACCTCAAGGCCAGTCGCGCATCGATCGGAGAGCTCCTGCTGGAGCCGCCCGATTACGTCGAGACAGCCAAGGTGTTCGACCTGCTGCTCGCAGTTCCCAAGTACGGCCGTGTGAAGGTGACCAAGATCCTGTCCCTGTGCAGGATCTCGCCGAGCAAGACCCTTGGGGGCCTGTCCGAGCGTCAGCGAGGCGAGCTCGTGGCGCTGCTCAAGCGGCGCTGAGTCCAGGCTGAGCGGGGCCGCGGTGGCGCGGGTGTTCGTGATCACCGGCCCATCCGGCGTCGGTAAGGGCACGCTGATCCGAGAGCTGCTGGAGCGAGTGCCGCAGCTGCGGCTGTCGGTCTCGGCCACGACCCGCGCACCCCGCCGTGGCGAGCGCCACGGCATCGACTACTACTTTTTGTCGGCCGGCGAGTTCGAGTCGCGGGTCCGAGACGGGGAGTTCGTCGAGCACGCGACCTACTCGGGAAACCGGTACGGCACGCTGCGCTCGGAGCTCGCTCGGCGCGCGGACGACGGGGCGCCGGTCGTGCTCGAGATCGAGGTCCAGGGCGCCCGCCAGGTGCGGGCTTCGATCCCCGACGCGGTTGCCGTGTTCATCGCCCCGCCCAGCCGCGACGCGCTCCGCGCCCGGCTGCTCGGCCGCGGGACCGACGCGGCCGAGCAGGTGAACGCCCGTTTGGCGACCGCCGAAGGCGAGCTTGCCGCCCAGCCGGAGTTCGGTCACGTGGTCGTCAACGATCGGCTCCAGGAGGCGGCCGACCAACTGGTCGCAATCGTCGAGGGCGCGCAGAGCGCAGCCGCCGGCGCCTGAGCCGGCGATGAACCGTCCGCGCGTTCGCCGGGTACGCGCCGGTCGAGCGCTCAGCGCGCGGGCAGGAGCGCTCCGAACCCGCTCAGCGCGCGGGCACTCTGAGCCACGCGATCGCTCCTGCCGGGCACCGTGGCTCAGAGCGCCCCGTATCGAGAAGCTGTGGGGCACGCGGCGTGGAGAGCGGCGATGCGTGGCTCGTAGCGCCCGGAGCAGACGTTGTCAGACGCCTGCACCGAGGGCCGGGGTGCGTGGCTGGCCATGTGCGCTACATCCCCCGCGCGAGCGTCTAACCTTGAGGGCAACCGATCCACCGAAGGACACACCTTGATCTCACCCCGCATCGACAAGCTGCTGGAGAACGTCGACTCCGACTACGCCAGCGTGCTCGTGGCCGCTAAGCGCGCGCGCCAGATCAACTCCTACTACCACAACCTCGGCGAGGGCACGTTCGACGAGTTCCCGCCGCCGATGGTCGACACGCGCTCCAAGAACTACCTGACGATCGCCTTGGAGGAGGTCGCGCAGGGCAAGCTCAAGTACCACTACCGGTAGCGCCGCGCACGGGGGAGGGCGCGGGGAGCATGGCCAAGCTTCTGTTCGGCGTCAGCGGCGGGATCGCCGCTTACAAGGTGCTCGAGACGGCGCGTCTGTGCATCGCCGCGGGCCACGCCGTCCGCGTCATCCAGACCCCGGCCGCGCAGAGGTTCATCGGCGCCGCGTCGTTTCAGGCGATCACCGGCGCCCCGGTCCTGACCGACGAGTTCGAGGACGACCCGCTGCTCGGCGCCTACCCGGGTGAGCCGCCGGCACAGCGCGCGCCGATCAGCCACTTGGCGCTGGTGTCCAACGCCGACCTGTACCTGATCGCTCCGGCCAGTGCCAACACGATCGCCAAGCTCGCCCACGGTCTCGCCGACAATCTGGTGACGACCGCGGCGCTGGGCGCCGGAGGGGTGCCGTTGATCGTGGCCCCGGCGATGAACGACCGCATGTACGGCCACCCGGCGACGCGGGCGAACCTGGCGCTGCTGGCCGGTCGCGGGGTGACGATCGTGGGGCCCAGCGCCGGCCCGCTGGCGTCTCACGGAGAGCACGGGGTCGGCAGGATGGCCGAGCCGGCTGCGCTGGCGCAGGCGGTGACAGCCTGCCTGGCCCAGGTGCCGGACGCGCCTGCCAGCCCGACGAAGGCGAGGCGGCGCGGCCCGTGGAGCGGGCGTCGGGTGCTGGTCAGCGCCGGCGGCACGCGCGAGCCGATCGATGCCGTGCGCTACGTCGGCAACCGCTCATCGGGACGGATGGGGTTTGCGCTCGCCGCCCGGGTCGCGGCCCGCGGTGCGAGCGTGACCGTTGTAGCGGCCAACGTGGCGCTGGCCGACCCGCCCGGCGTCGAGGTCATCCGCGTCGAGACCGCGGCGCAACTGGCCGCCGCCTGCGAAGGGCGTTTCGCCGCCTGCGACGTGCTGCTGATGGCGGCCGCGGTGGCCGACTTTCGCCCGCGCGATCCGGCGCCCGACAAGCTCCGCAAAGAGCACGGACCGCCGCGGCTCGAGGTCGAGCCGACGGCCGACGTGATCAGCGTCCTGGCTGCGCAACGCGCCCCGGGGCAACTGCTGGTCGGATTCGCCGCCGAGCACGGCGCCGACGCCGTGCCCAGCGCCCGCGCCAAGCTCGCGCGCAAGGGGCTTGACGCGATCGTCGTCAACGACGTCTCACAGCCGGGGATCGGGTTTGACGCGGTCGACAACGAGGTGACCGTGATCGTGGCCGGCGGCGCCGAGCACCCGCTCGCGAGGGCGAGCAAGGAGCGGACCGCCGACGGGGTTCTGGACGTAGTGCAGACATTGCTGACCCACGAGGATGAGGAGTCCGATCATCGAACCGTCGGAGCAGGTACCGCTCGCACGCGAGGAGACTGAGGCATTCGCCGCGCTGGGGCGCGCGCTGGCGGCCAACGTCTCGAGCGCCGTCCAGGTTGCGCCCGATACATTGCGCGACCTGCTGGTGGCGCTGCTGGCGGAGGGTCACGCGCTGATCGAGGACTATCCGGGCGTGGGCAAGACGGCGCTGGCGCGGGCGCTGGCGCGCTCGATCGACTGCCAGTTCGCCCGCGTGCAGTGCACGTCTGACCTGCTGCCGGCCGACGTCGTCGGCGCCAACGTCTACGACCAGCGCGAGCAGCGCTTCGAGTTCCGACCCGGACCGGTGTTCGCCAACATCGTGCTTGTCGATGAGGTCAACCGCGCCTCGCCCAAGACACAGTCGGGCCTGCTGGAGTGCATGCAGGAGCGCAGCGTGACCGTCGACGTCCACACGCATGAGTTGGCGCGCCCGTTCCTGGTGCTCGCGACGCAGAACCCGATCGAGTACGAGGGGACCTACCCGCTGCCCGAAGCGCAGGTCGACCGCTTCATGGTCCGCCTGTCGCTGGGCTACCCCGACCGTCACGCCGAGGCCGGAATGCTGTCCGCCCACGAGACCGGCGACCGCGTGATGACGCTGACCCCGGTCGCGACCGCCGCGGAGGTGCTGGCCGCCCAGGACGCGGCGGCTCGCGTGCACGCCAGCGCGCCGCTGCGCGACTACATCGTGCGACTCCTGTGGCGCACGCGCGAGGACCCTCGAGTCGATCTCGGTGCCAGCCCGCGAGCGGGGCTGATGCTGCTGCGTGCGGCGAAGGCCAACGCGATGCTCGACGGCCGTGACCACGCGCTGCCCGACGACGTTCAGGCGCTGGCGGTCCCGGTGCTCGCCCACCGGCTGCTGCTGTCGCCCGAGACCCCGCGCGGTGCGGCGCGCGAGGTGGTGCTGGACGCGGTCGCGGCGACCAGGGCGCTGTAGCGCGCGGCGATGGCGCGCCCGCGGACCGACGCTCGTAGGGCAGCCGCGGTCGCAGCCGGCGGGGCGGTGCTGGCGGTGGTGGGGTTCGCGTTCGCCGCGGCTCCGCTGCTGGTGGCGGCGGTCGCGCTGGTGGCGCTTGGTCTGACGATGCCGGCCTGGGTGTGGGTGACCGCGCGCGGCGCGCGGGTCGTCCGCCGGTGCGACGCCGAGCGGGTGATCGAAGACGACCCGCTGGAGATGACGCTCGTGGTCAGGCGCGGCCCGCTGGGGTTGCCGGGCGCGCTGCTCGCCGACCCGTGCAGCGGCGCGCTGATTCCGATCGCCGACGCCCTGTCGCCGATCCACGGCGAGCGCCGGGTCACCGTGCGCGTGGTGGCGAGCTTCTCGCGTCGGGGACGCCACCTGCTGGCGCCGCCGACGCTTGCCGTGCGCGACCCGCTCGAGCTGTCGCGAGCGCTGATCGAGGGCCAGCGGGCCACCAGGCCGGTCCTGGTGCTGCCGCGCACCGAGCGCGTCCGCTGGCTGGGATCCGGGGAGGCGCGACGGATGCTGTCCCCGGACGGCGCCGCGCCCAGCGACGCGCTGGCGGCGATCGACCTCGACGGCCTGCGCCAGTACCGTCCCGGCACGCCGGCGTCCAGGATCCACTGGCCGGCGCTCGCGCGCGGAGCCGGGCTGCTCGAGCGTCGCCTGCGCGCCGACGGCGACGCGCGCCCGCTGATCGTGCTGGACGCGCGGACGCCCGGACCGCCGGGGCCCGAGGACGAAGCGCTCGTCGATGCGGCGGTTCGCGCGGCCGCCTCGCTGGCGCTCGAGCTGTCGGCCGGCGGCTGCTCGCTGCTGCTGCCCGGCGAGCAGCGCGCCACCAGACTGGACCGCGCGCTGGCGCAGTGGCCCGAGGCGTACGCGCGCCTGGCGGTCGTGCGGGGCGGAACCGGCTGTCCGGCTCCCGCGCTGGCAGGCGCCGGACAGCGC
>JBOGYE010000318.1:0-6195 GCA_050696635.1 Solirubrobacteraceae bacterium
CCGCAGCTGGTTCGGACCGGCGGCGTCCTACAACGTCTATGACGCGACGATCACCGTCAGCGACCCCTCCCCGCCCACGTTCGGCTCAGATTTTGGCTCGCTCGCCGGGCGCCCAGCCTGGGTCAGCGCCGCCAACGCTCCCGGCGGCGTGTGGTCGCTGACCGCCAGCGCCTCGGATCCCGCCGGCATCTGTGGCTTTGCGATCGCCGTCAGCTCGCAGCAGGACCAGGACAACCTCGCGCCCAACTACACCTACCCGGCGCCCTGCGGCGCGCCCTCGCGCCCGACGACCTTCTACCTGAACCCATGCGCGCTGGCCGACGGCTCATACACGCTGTTCGAGGGCGCCACCAACCCCGCCGGAATGCTCGGTTACGGCCCGCTCAACGGCGAGACGATCAACGTCGACTGCACGCCGCCGACCACCAGCGTCGCGAGCGCCCCATCGGCGAGCAGCTGGTACTCCGGGCAGCAGTCGGTCACGTTTGCCGGTTCGGACAACTTCTCCGGCGTTGCCGCGCTGAGCTGCAACGACGGGCGACATGCCGGCTCGAGCTACACCGAGGTGGTCACCGCCCAGGGGACCAGTACCGCCTCGTGCCAGGCCATCGACAACGCCGCAAACGTTGGCGGCGCCGTCAGCGCAACCGTCCACATCGACTCCCAGCGCCCAACGATCGCCTTCTCCGGCCCCTCACAGTCCGCATGGGCCTCGGGTCCGCAGAGCGTCACCGCCACCGGCTCCGAACCCCAGCCATTTAGCGGGATCGCGAGCACGTCATGCAGCCTCGACGGCGGCGCGCCCCGTTTGACGCATGCGGCCACCCAGACCGTCAGGGTCACGGGCGACGGCGTGCACAGCATCGTCTGCACCGCCACCACCGGCGCCGGAGTGACCGGCGCGGTCGCCACGTACACGGTTCAGATCGATTCCCAGCCACCGACGCTGTCGTTCTCCGGCGGCCCGTCTCAGAGCACCTGGGCGACCGGTGCTGAGCCGATCGAGGTCGCCGCGCGTGATCAGCCCGGCCTCTCGGGCGTGGCGCAGATCGCCTGCACGCTCGCGGGGCTGACCACGACCTACGACGCCGCCCAAGCGCATGTGACGGTCCAGCCGCCCGGCGGTCAGTTGAGCTGCCGCGCGCACGACAACGCCGGGAACTGGTCGGCGCCCCAGGCATGGAGCTTCCTGATCGACGACGTCCCGCCGACGGGGGCATTCGAACCTCCAAATCCGCAGAACCCAGCGCATGTGATCGTCCAGGTTGCGGACTCTGCCTCAGGAGTCGCGGGCGGGCAGATTCAGATCGAGCAGGGAAGCGGCTGGCAGAGCCTTTCGACGAGCTTCGACGAGGCCGCCGGCACGCTCAGCGCCACCATTCCGGATAGCGGCAGCATCCCTGACGGCACCTATCAGCTGCGCGCGCTCGTGTGGGACGCCGCCGGCAACGAGGCAACCGTCACGCAGGACCCGAGCGTCGGCCGGCCGGCGGCGGTCACGCTGCCGCTCCGAATCGTGACTCGCCTCCTCGTGGGGCATGCCGAGGTGCTGCAGACGACCTGCCGGCTGCGCCGCCGGGTGGTGCACCGCCACCTGCCGCTGCCCCACCGCGGACGCCGACATGTCCGAGGGCGCCACACCGGCGACCGTCCGGGCAGGCCCCGCCACGGTCTGCAGCCAAGTGTCGGCGGGCCACGCGCGTACGTGGCAGCCAGACTGGTGCGCGCCTGCGCATCGGTCAAGGTCCCGCGCAACACAGGCGAGTTGCGGCTGCGCTACGGCCAGCGCGCGACCATCTCCGGACTGCTGGAGACCATCGACGGCACACCGCTGGCCGGGCAGTCGATCGCGATCTCCCAGAACGCTCCGCGGTGGTCTGGCGGCGGCGCGGGCTTGGCCGAGACCGACAGCCAAGGGCGCTTTGAGATCGTGCTGGGCGTCGGCCCCAGCCGCACCGTCACGTTCGCATATCCAGGCACCGACATCCTGCGCTCGACCAACGCGACGACCGGGCTGCTGGTCGTGGGACGCAGCACGATCGAGGTCGGCAACAGCGTCCGGGCCGGGCATCGTCTGCAAATCAGCGGGCGGCTGGCCGGCGGGAGCATCCCGCCCGGAGGAGTGCTGGTTCAGCTCTGGTATCGAGTCCGGGGCGTGCCGAGCGGATTCGCGCCGTTCGAGCATGCGATCGCGACCAACCGCCGGGGTCGTTGGAGCATCACCTTCCCGGTGTCCCGAGGGGCACGCGGCTATACCTACCTGTTCAA
Source organism: Solirubrobacteraceae bacterium (assembly GCA_050696635.1). Lineage (GTDB taxonomy): Bacteria > Actinomycetota > Thermoleophilia > Solirubrobacterales > Solirubrobacteraceae > Palsa-465. The sequence continues at coordinate 2,269 of JBOGYE010000318.1, forward strand.
AGCGGTGGTCTCAAGGCAGGCCGATTGGCCGTTCCTCGCCACCACGACGCGGGTCGTCGCGCGCCACGTGGGCTGACAGGGCGCCGCCGTCGTCGTCGGTCGAGGGCGCACGGCCCGCGCGCGCCGAGAATGTGCGAGATGTGCCGAGACTGTCAATGGCGTCACGACAGCGTGCCAATTCTGGCTCGCGGGCACATCGCGCGATCCCGCCGTGATTTGGTTGAGACGTGCCCGGTATCGACGCCCCGATCGCGAACCGCTCCACGCAGCCTCCACCAGCGAGTACTCTGAATGGTTCATGGTCGGCGACATCCTGCAGCCAACCCACCTGCTGTTCATCCTGGTGGTCGCGCTGCTCGTGCTCGGACCCAAGCGCCTGCCTGAGGTGGGGCGCCAGCTCGGCAACGGGCTGCGCGACTTCAGAGCGGCGATCAACGGCGAGCGGTCCGAGCGTCACGAGGAGGTCTACGCGCCACCGGTCGGCGCCACCGCCACCGCTGCACCCGCGGCCGAGCACCCCTATGTCCCGCCGGCGACCCCGGAGGCCGCGTCTGACCCGGCGATGGACGCGGACTACTCGCCTCCGCCGACCGACGCCGAGCACATGCCTGTCCCGCCGACCGACGCCGAGCACACGCCTGTCCCGCCGACCGACCCCGAGCACACGCCTGCCCCACCGGCGGATACAGAGTCAACCCATGTCCCGGCCACCGCTGGGACGACGCCCGTCGCGCCGCCGCTCGAGGAGCCTGCAGACGAGGCGCCCAAGCCGCCCGCCGAGCCGCGCTCGCGCCCGGCCGGCTGAGCGCCACCCCGAGGCCGGCCAGATCCAGGCGGGGCTGATGAGCCCTGCCGGTGAACGCGCCGCTATCGTCGCGCTGCTGAGGCTCGCCGGGCGCTCGCCGCAGCAGTACGCAGCGCTGCTTGAGCAGTGCGGGAACGCGACGCAAGTGCTGGTGCGCGAGCTGAGCGAGGGCACCGATGGGCAGCCCAGCTTGCTCGCCGCCGATCCCGAGCCCCTGCTGGCGCGAGCGGAAGCCGAGCTCGGCGCTTGGCAGCAGCGCGGCTTGAAGCTGCTGACGGTGCTCGACAGCGACTACCCAGAGAACCTACGACTCGTCCACGACCGGCCGCCGCTGCTGTTCGTGGCCGGCGAACTGATCGCAGCGGATCGGCGTTCGGTGGCGGTGGTCGGATCGCGGCGAGCATCGTCCGATGGCCTGGACAGCGCCGCGCGCGTGGCCGTCCAGCTGGTCTCGTCACGGTTCACGGTTGTGTCAGGACTGGCCGCCGGCATCGACACGGCGGCGCATGTGGCGGCGCTCGGAGCGGGGGGGCGCACGGTCGCCGTGATCGGCACCGGCCACGGCCACTGCTACCCGCCGCGGAATGCGGGCCTGCAGCGCCAGATCGCAAGCCGGTGCGCGGTCGTGTCGCAGTTCTGGCCCGAGTCGCCGCCGACCCGCGAGGCCTTCCCGATGCGCAATGCCGTCATGTCCGGGCTGGCGCGAGCGACGGTCGTGATCGAGGCGTCCGCGCGCAGCGGCGCACGGATCCAGGCGCGGCTCGCGCTTGCGCATGGCCGGCCGGTGTTCCTGATCGACTCGCTGCTGTCCCAGGCGTGGGCACGGGAGCTGGCCGCGAGACCGGGCGTCCACATCGCGCAGCGGCCGGAGCAGATCACCGCGACGCTCGCGCGGATCGACGCCGGCGATGACCTCCACGGGTAGCGCCGGTGCCGACCGTCGCCGAGCTGAGCGCGCCGTACGGCAACTTCATGCGCGCGCCGCAGCCTGGCCCGGACGTGTGCTCGACCTGCTTCAACATCACCGATGGTTACGGACGCTGCTACGCCTGCGCGCGCGGCGGCCGGTGGCTGGATGCGGTGGCGCCGATCTCCTACAGCGTCGGCGGCGAGCAACTGCACCACGCGCTCGCGGGCTACAAGCGGCTCTCTGGCCCTGTGGCGAGGGAGTTCGCGCTGGGAATTGCCGCGGTGTTGTGGCGCTATCTGGAGGCGCACGAGCGCTGCCTGGCAACGGCGGTCGGCATCGAGTCCTTCCCAACCGTCACGACGGTGCCGTCCAGCGGACGCGAGCGCCAGGACGCCAACGCGCTTCACCGGCTCGTGGCAGAGCTGGTGGCACCGGTGCGAGGACGCTGCGAGCGGCTGCTGCTGCGCTCCGAGGCGCCGGCGCAGCCACACCGCTTCGACCGCGAGCGCTACGCGCCGATGCGCGAACTGGACGCGAAGCCGGTGCTGCTGATCGACGACATGTGGACCACCGGGGCCAACGCACAGAGCGCCGCAGCGGCGCTCAAGACAGCGGGTGCGAGCGCGGTTGCCGCGGTCGTGGTCGGACGCCACATTAACCGCGAGTGGCACCGAAACGACGGCCACCTGCGCGCACTGCCCGAGCCGTTTGACTGGGAGCACTGCGTGCTTTGCCGTCCCGCCGCCGCACCCGAGCGGCGCGTCGTCGGCTATTGACGTAGCGCCAGAGCCAGAGCTCCGTCTCAGTGCCACCAGGCGTCGAGCACGCGGCGCCAGTTGTCCCACGCGATCGCCGTCAGCTCGCGGTGGCCGAAGCCAGCCTCGCGCAGCGCGTCTAGCACCCGCGGGACCCCGGCGACGTCGCCGAGCCGCGCGGGGATCTTGGTGCCGTCGAAGTCCGAGCCAAGCGCCACGTGCTCGACCCCGATTCGGTCTGCGACATACCTTGCATGCTGGGCGATCAGCTCAAGCGGAGTGTCCGCATCGGAGGCGAAGTCGGGGCGCAGGAACGTGCACGCGTAGACGATCCCCACCAGCCCGTCGGAGGCACCGATCGCATCCAGCTGGGCGTCGGTCAGATTGCGCGACGCGCCGCACATAGCATGCACGCCCGAGTGGCTGGCGATCAGCGGGCCGAGGTCGGCGCGGGCGACGTCCCAGAACCCCGCCTCGTTGAGATGGCTGAGATCGACCGCGATCCCCAGCTGCGCACAGCGCCTCACCAGCGCTCCGCCGGCGTCCGTCAGGCCGGGCCCGGTGTCCGGGCTGGATGGGAACACGAACGGCACGCCGTGGCCGAAGGCGTTCGATCGACTCCATACTGGACCGAGCGATCGCAGGCCGGCCGCGTACCAGTGCTCGAGCGACTCCAGTTCGCGGTCGATCGCCTCCGCGCCCTCCAGGTGCAGGATCGCGACGGGCGGGCCGGCGCCGTCGCCGTCGCGAGCCGCATCGAGGTCGGCGATCCCGCGCGCGATACGCACCTCGCCCGCGCGCTCAAGTGCGGCCAGACGGCCCGCGGCGCTGGTCGCGAACGCGGCCGCCTGGGGATGTGGAACCGGAGGCGACAGGGAATATTCAAGGACTCCGTCGTCACGCTTGACCGCGGTGTCGTCATCATCGTCCTCGGATGGCGCGAAGACGGCGAAGATTGCGCCCCTCACCCCGCCGGCGCGCATTCGCGGCAGATCCAGGTGGCCGCCCGAGCGCCCGTCGGCGAGCCGCGCATGGTCGTCGCAGGTGAGCGCGTCGTTGTGGCCATCGAACACCGCGAGCATCGATGTGACCGTAGCGTCAACGGCGTCCGAACCGCCCGACGGCGATGGTTAGCGGCGGGAGCCCACGTCCGGGGCCCCCGCCGCTGATCGCTCCTAGGCTTCGCCCACGGCCGGGTTGGGCTCCGCCTGGCGGAGGATCACTTGCGACTGCTCAAACCCGCACGCAGGCACGGAGTTGCGATGGCCGCTGAACGCGGCCAGCCGCCGCCGCGAGCACAGCCGCGGGGTCCGCCGTGTCCTACACTGAGCCTCCCCTCGGGGGCGTAGCTCAGTTGGTTAGAGCGCCGGCCTGTCACGCCGGAGGTCGCGGGTTCGAGTCCCGTCGCTCCCGTCAGTCACAGCGAGTCAAATCGCGCCAGTAGCAGGACTTCTCTG
>JBOGYE010000319.1:0-7472 GCA_050696635.1 Solirubrobacteraceae bacterium
TATCTGCGCGCGGTCGACGAGCTGCTGGCTCAGTTCGACGCGCGCGTGCACTGGGGCAAGCTGCACTTCCTCACCCGCGAGCGCCTGGAGGCGCTGTACCCGGAGGCGGCGGGCTTCATCGAGCTGCGCCGGGCGCTCGACCCGCAGGGGGTGTTCCTCAACGCCCACCTGCGGCCGCTGCTGGCGTAGGCCGCGCCGGCGCCGGCTCGCTGCCGAGCTCGGGAACGAACCGGTAGCCGACCCCGAAGTGCGTCCGGATGTAGCTCCAGCCAGGCGAGGCCGCGCGGAGCTTGCGGCGCAGCTTGCGGACGAACACGTCCACCGACCGGTCGCCGTGCGCCATCGCATAGCCCCACACGCGCTCATAGATCTCCTCGCGCGGGAGCACTCGATCGGCGGCGACCAGCAGCGTCAGCAGCTCGAACTCGCGCGCCGTCAGCTCAAGGCTGCACTCGCCGACATAGGCCTGGTGCAGATCGGCGCGGATCGTGATCTCGCCGACCGTGAGCGGGGCCTCCGCGGGCCCCATCTCGGCGCCCCGGTGACGGCGAACCGCAGCCTCGATCACGCAGATCAGCTCCTCCGGATGGCACGGCTTGGTCACCCACGCGTCGGCGCCGAGCCGGAACCCTCGGACCCGCTGCGCGACCGAAGAGGGTCCGGTGCAGACGACGATCGCGAGCGTCGGCAGGCTCGCGCAGACCTGCTCCAGGAACGACCACCCGCCCGGCCCCAGAATCGCCGGATCGAGCACGAGCGCGTGCGCGCGAGCTGCGACCAGCGCGTCAAGCGGCGGCGCGGCGGGCAGCGTGCGGTACTCGCCCCCCTGGTCCACCAGCCGCTTGGCGAGGACGTGAACGAACCCGGAGTCGCGGTCGATCACCACCACGCGCAGCGGCCCCGCGGTCCGTCGGGGCGGGCCACTCGCTCCCTGCGGCGGCGCGCTGGGGGCGTTCGACATGGCGCGCACTGTAGTGCACGGCGGTGTCGTCGTGGCTTCGACAATCCCTCTGTCATGTTGAGCCTGCGCTGATCGCGCCGCCGCTATGCTGAGCGCGCTTTGCGGGCAGGGCGTCGGACGCTCGCCCGCGGGCCCCACGAACTCGCATGGCCTCACGCAAGGAGCAGAAGGAGCAGGCCCGACAGCGGCGGCTGGCCGAGGAGCAGGCCCGCGCGCAGCGGGCTGCGCGCATGCGGCGACTGCAGATGCTCGGCGGCGTGGTCGTCGCCGCCGTGATCGTGATCGTGGTCGCGATCGTGGTCTCGTCGGGCTCCGGCAACGTGCCCCCGCCGCCGAAGCCCAACAGCGCCAGAGCGCGCGCCGCGGCGGCAAAGGTGACCAAGCTGCTGGCCGGGATCCCGCAGCACGGCAACGTTCTGGGCTCGCCGACCGCGCCGGTGACGATGACCGAGTTCGGCGACTTGGTGTGCCCGATCTGCAAGGTGTTCGCGCTCGGAGGCGAGAGCCAGTTGATCGCCAACGAGGTCCGAGCCGGCAAGGTGAAGCTGGTCTACCGCGCCCTGGAGACGGCCTCCGGGCGTGCCAACAACTCGATGTTCGTTCCCAGCCAGGTGGCCGCGCGCGCCGCCGGGCTCCAGCAGCGCGAGTGGAACTACATCGAGCTCTTCTACTACGAGCAGGGCGACGAATCGTCCAGCTACGTGACGGATACCTACCTCAACAACCTCGCGGTCCAGATCCCCGGTCTCAGCTTCTCCAAGTGGAGCTCGGACCGGCAGTCCTCGACGCTCAGCACCGACGTGAGTGCGGATGCGCAGGCTTACCAGGCGCTCGGCGCAGGCCAGCCGAGCACCCCCACGATCACCTTCAAGGGACCGAAGGCGCAGTCCCAGCCGGTGGCCGGGGCGCTGGACTACAGCCAGCTGGAGTCGCTGATCAAGCAGGTCTCGTGAGGCGCCCCTCGCTGCGCCGCGCGATGCAGGTCCTGGCGGCGCTCGGGATCGCGTTGACTGTCTATCTGACGATCGTCCACTACGCGGGGCTGAAGCCGGCCTGCACCGCCGGCCAGTCCTGCATCAAGGTCCAGACCTCGCAGTGGTCCGAGCTGGCCGGGGTGCCGGTCGCGCTGATCGGCCTGATCGGCTACATCCTGATCTTCGCCACGCTGCTGCCTGGCGACCGCGAGGAGCTGCGGCTCGCAACCCTTGGCCTGACGATCGTCGGCTTCGGCTTCAGCGCCTACCTGACCTACCGCGAGGGGCATTCGATCCACGCCTACTGCGAGGAGTGCCTGACGAGCGCCGGGTTCATGACCGCGCTGATGCTGGCGTCGATCTACCGATACCTGACGGCCGCCGACCCGTTGTCTGCGCCGCCGCCGCCGCCGGATCCGGCGCCGGCCCGCGGCCGCCGCGCCTGACGTCCGGCCCCGAGCCGATCATCTGGCGTCGATGAGCTGGCGATCGACGCGTGCCGCCGGAGCGAGGACGAACGGCAACCGGCAGGTGGCCGTGATCGACCTGGGCTCGAACTCCTGGCGGTTGGTCGTGTTCACCTACGCACAGGCGCCGGACGCCTGGTGGAAGCGAACCGACGAGCTGTTCGAGACCGTCCGGATCGGCAGCGGCCTGGCGAGCAGCGGCCGCCTGGCCGACGATGCGATCGCCCGCGGGTCAGAGACGCTGGACGTATTCGCGCGCTTCTGCCGCGCCAACCGCCTGGCGGCGCAGGACGTGCACGCGGTCGCGACCAGCGCGATCCGTGATGCCGACAACGGCCCCGAGTTCCTGCAGCGCGCGCAGCAGGCGACCGGGCTGACGATCGAGGTCCTGTCGGCGACCGACGAGGCGCGGCTCGGGTACATCGCGGCGATCAACACGACCACGTTGAGAGACGGTGTCGTGCTCGACATCGGCGGCGGCAGCCTGCAGCTGACCCGGGTCCTGGACCGTCGCGCGCACGAGATGGCGTCGTTCCCGCTCGGCGCGGTCCGGCTGACCGAGCGCTTCCTTGACGGCGAAGGCCCTGCGCGGCGCAAGCAGCTGGCCCGTCTGCGGGAATGCGTTCGCGAGCAGTGCAGCGAACTGGAATGGCTGCCTGGCTCCGGGCCGCGCCTGGTGGGGGTCGGCGGCGCGGTCCGCAACCTTGCGGCGGCCGCGCAGGCCGACGGCGGCGGACTCGACGTCGGCGTGCAGGGGTTCGTGATCGTCCCGGAGGTGCTGGCGGAGCTGGTCGATCGCCTCGCCGCCCTGCCCGTGGCCGCGCGCGGCGAGCTGCCCGGGATCAAGCCGGGCCGCGCCGACATCATCCTGGCCGCGGCGGCGACGCTGGACGAGGTCGTGTCGCTGGGCGGCTTTGAGGGACTCGAGGCGACCGAGTCGGGTCTCCGCGTCGGCCTGTTCCTGGAGCGGACGCTGCTGCGTGGCGCCGAGCCGCTGTTCGACGACGTCCGCGCCGCGGCCGTCAACAATCTGGCGGTCCAGTACGAGTCCGACCTGCCGCACGTCCGCCACGTCGCCAAGCTGGCCGGCGAGATGTGGGACTCGCTGGTGCGCGCCGAGATGTTCGAGCCGGTCGCGGGAGAGCGCGAACTGCTGTGGGCCGCGTCGCTGCTGCACGACGTCGGCATGGCGATCTCCTACGACGACCACCACAAGCACAGCCGCTACCTGATCGAGAGCCTCGAGCTGCCTGGCTTCGATCCCCGGGAGCGCGCGCTGATCGCGCAGATCGCGCGCTATCACCGCAAGGGCGTGCCGAAGCTCGGCGCGATCGAGCCGCTGACTCGTGACGGCGACGACCGGCTGCTGGCGCGCTGCGCGGTGATCCTGCGGCTGGCCGAGCACCTCGAGCGCGGCCGCGACCAGTCGGTCTCGGGCGCGCACCTGGACACCAACGGGGACGGCGTGGACCTGCATCTGAGAGCGGGCGGCGACCTGACGCTGCCGCGCTGGAGCGTCGAGCGCTACGGCGACGACGTCGCCTTCGAGCGCGTGTTCGCGCGCCGCCTGGTGGTCGGGTGAATCCTGGGTTGGCAGGCCCGCTCGTGCCATGCCCTTGTGAGCCCTTGGTTCGGCTTCGAGGGACCCTGTACAAGATGGCGTCGTTCCGGGTAGCGTGACGCGGTGCGATGCGACAGAAACTGCGCCGGACGGCGTCGCGCGGCGGCCTCGGGGCTGGCGACGGCCGCGGTCTGGCTGATTGCCACGCTGGCGCCCGGCGCCGCCGTTGCCGCCCCGGGAGCGATCACCAGCGTGCTGACCGGCCAGACCGTGTCGGGCCAGCCGATCGGCTGCACGACGCAGTCCGACGGGGTGCGCGTCTGCGATGGCGACTACGCGACCCGCGCCGACACGCGCCTGCGCAGCTTTGACTCGACGCCGCTGGCGCTGTATGTGATTCTGCCCCCGGCGCCGGCCGCGGGCACGCCGGATGGCCCGTACCCGCTGGTCGTCCAGAGCCACGGGTGGGGCTCGTCGGCCAGCGGGCCGGCCAACACCGAGTACTACGGACCGACCGGGGACCAGTGGGCGCGCGACGGCTACGCCGTGCTCGAGCTGACCGCGCGCGGGTTCGGCGACTCGTGCGGCAGCGAGGCCTCGCGGCTGGCCGACCCGAGCGGCTGCCAGAACGGCTACATCCGGCTCGACGACGACCGTTACGAGGTCCGCGACGTCCAGTACGCCGTCGGCCTGCTGGTCGACGAGGGGATCGCCGACCCGGCTCGGATCGGCGTCACCGGCGAGTCCTATGGCGGCGGCGTGTCGCTGGCGCTGGCGACGCTGAAGGACCGCGTGATGAACGCCGACGGCATGCTGCGCCAGTGGCGCAGCCCCGACGGCACGCCGCTGAGCATCGCCGCCGCAGCGCCGGTGATCCCGTGGAGTGACCTGGTGGAGTCGCTGGTTCCAAACGGCCGCACGCTCGACTACCGGATCACCGGCCCGACCGACGATCTCTCCCCGATCGGCGTCGAGAAGCAGTCGTTCGTCGCCGGCCTGTACGCCGAGGGCTCCGGGTCTGGCTACTACGCCCGGGCCGACACCAACTCCCAGGCCGACCTGACGACCTGGTTCGCCGCGCTGAACGCGGGCGAGCCCTACGACACCAACTCCGAGGACCAGTCGATCATCGCCCAGATCGCCCGTTACCACTCCTCCTACTACCTGCTCGACGGCGCCTATGGCACCGCCCGTGAGGCGCCCTCGCCGCTGCTGGTCGCCAACGGCTTCACCGACGACCTGTTCCCGGTCGATGAAGCGCTTCGCTACTACAACCTCGAGCGCTCCCTGTACCCGAACGACCCGTTCGCGCTGTTCGACTTCGACGGCGGTCACATGCGCGGCCAGAACAAGCCCGCCGACCGGGCCCTGCTGAGCCAGCGCATCCAGGCGTTCTTTGACCATTACGTCAAGGGCACGGGCGCGACCCCGCAGCTCGGCGCCACGGCGCTGACCCAGACCTGCCCCGCAAGCGCCCCCTCGGGCGGTCCCTACTGGGCGCCGACCTGGGCCGGGCTGCACCCGGGCGAGGTCGACCTCTCCTCGGCCGCCGCGCAGACGATCTCGTCGTCCGCCGGGGACCCCACGATCGCCAAGACCTTTGATCCGATCGCCGGCGGCGGCGCCTGCGCGACCGCCACCGCCACCGACCAGGGCGCCGGCGTCGCCAGCTATCGCCTGGCCGCGGCCACCGGCGATGGTTACACGCTGCTGGGCGCGCCGACGGTGACCGCCAAGCTCGCGCCCGGCGGCCAGTACCCGCTGATCGCGGCCCGGCTGCTCGACGTCGACCCCGCCACCAACACCGAGACGCTCGTCGCGCGCGGCCTGTACCGGGTCACCAGCGGCGGCGTCCAGACCTTCCAGCTGCACCCCGGCGCCTGGCACTTCGCCGCCGGCCAGATCCCCAAGCTCGAGCTGCTCGGCCAGGACCCGCCGTACGCGCGCACGTCCAACGGCCAGTTCACGATCTCCGTATCGGACCTGGAGCTGCAGCTGCCGGTGCACGAGGCGCCGGGCACGTCCCCGGTCGTGCAGGCGCCGCACCCGCCGCCGACCGGCGGCTCGGGCCCTGGCGGCGTCGGAGGCCCCGGCGGACACCGCGGTCGTCCCGGTGGCAGCCGCGCGCGCTGCACCGCGCGCCCCTCGGCGAGGATCCTGCGCCGAGGCACGCACCTGTCGACGCGCCGCCTGTCGGTCGCGGGCACCGCCTCGGAGCTGCGCTGCCGCGGCGCCGCGCGCCGGCGCGAGCGCGTCCGCCGAGTGCTGGTCAGCGTCTACCGGAGCGTCGGCCACGGCCGCTGTCGCTTCGTGCTAGCCGACGGCCACCTCAGCCGCGCCCGCCGCTGCAGCCGGACGCTGCCGCTGCGCGCGCGCGGCACCTCGCACTGGCGGCTGCGCCGCCGGCTCCGGATCCCGCGCGGCGTTTACACGATCCGCGTGCGGGCGACCGACGGAGCCGGTCACCGCTCGCGGCTGTACGCGCGGGGCTCGTCGCTCAGGCTGCGCGCACGCTGACGCGCGTAGCTCGTCGCTCAGGCTCCGCGCACGCTGACGCCCGGCGCGTAGAGTCAGGAGCATGCTCTGGCTCCTGCGCCACGCCGACGCTGCCCCAGGCGAGCGCGACGAGCTGCGGCCGCTGACCGAGAAGGGACTCGCGCAGGCGCGGGTGGCCGGGAGGGCGCTGGCGAGGCTCGGAGTGGAGATCGACGTCTGCCTGACCAGCCCGCGGCTGCGCGCCGTGCAGACCGCGCGCCACGCGTGCGAGCCGCTGGGTCTGGAGCCGGAGGTGCAGCGCGCTCTCGACGGCGGCTCGGAGTTCGACGCCACCGCGCTGGCCGCCGGCCGCGGCGAGGTGCTGATCGTCGGCCACAACCCGACGATCTCGATCGCGCTGGCCGACCTGACCGGCGCGCGGGTGCGGTTTCGCAAGGGCGGCCTGGCGGCGGTGTCAGACGGTGAGCTGGTGGCGCTGCTCGGGCCGGCGCAGTTGCGCGCGATCGCCGATGGCGGCGGGACCCCTGCATGACCCAGATCGACGCCCCCACCAGCGCCCCCGACCTGACCGACCCGGCGCTGTACACAAACCGCGAGCTGTCCTGGCTGGACTTCAACGACCGCGTGCTGCAGCTCGCCGAGGACGAGTCGCTGCCGCTGATCGAGCGGCTGAAGTTCCTGGCGATCTTCGTCACCAACCTCGACGAGTTCTTCATGATCCGGGTCGCCGGCGTACACGACCAGGTCGACGCCGGGATCGACGCCCGCGGACCGGACGGGCTGTCGCCCACCGAGGTGCTGCGCGCGATCCACGATCAGGTCCGCGACCAGGACCGCCGGCATGCGTACCAGTTCGGTCGCGTGGTGCGCCCGGCGCTCGCCGCCCAGGGCATCCGGGTCGCCACCTGCCGGGAGTCGGCGGCGTCACCGGAGGCGATCGAGCGCCATTTCCGCGAGCAGATCTTCCCCGTGTTGACGCCGCTGGCGGTTGGCGCCGGACGTCCGTTCCCGTA
>JBOGYE010000320.1:0-30340 GCA_050696635.1 Solirubrobacteraceae bacterium
GCGCCGATCTCGGCCGCGCCACGACCCGCGGTGCCCGCCTCGAGGTCGGTGTAGCCGGGTCCGGCGTCGGGCACCGCCCCGGCCTCCCGCAGCCCGCGACCGTTGGCGCCGGCAGGCACGCAGATCAGTCCGGCGCCGTCGCGCTCGGCGAGCCCCAGCGCCGCGGCGGCCGCCACCAGCGCCGCCGCGCCCACGTCGCCGATCCGCTCGCCGTACAGGATCACCACGTCCTCGCCGCCGTTGCGGATCATGGCCGCCAGTGCGGCGACGTCATCGCTGGCGCCGTCCGCGCCGTTCGCGCCGCTAGCGCCGTCCGCGCCGCTAGCGCCGTCCGCGCCGGTCACGTCGCTCACGCCGCCCGCGTCGCCGAGCGCGCGCGCCAGCGAGATCGCAAACGCCGCCTCGCCGCCGGGTGCGCAGCGGATGCTCAGCTGAGCGTTGGTCTCCAGTGCCGTGGGCCGCGCGGTGACGATCGCCAGCTTGACCCCGTTGCGCCGCACGCCCTTGCGGATCCGCAGGTCGAGGATCGGCGCCTCATCGCACGGGTCGGTGCCGAGCAGCAGGACCGTGTGGGCGAACTCGATGTCCGGCACCGAGGCCTGCAGCGCCGGCGCCGCCAGCGCGCGCGCGACTCCCGCGGAGATCGGCCCGCCGGATGAGCCCGTCCCGCTCACCCCTGGCGCCCCGCGCGAGTCGATGTCGCCGCAGTGCAGCGCCTCGCGAGACAGCCGCGCCAGCAGGAACCCCTCCTCGTTGGTCGCCTGGCCGCCGACCAGCGTGCCGACACGTCCGCGGTGGCGGGCCAGCCCGGTCGCTACCTCCAGCGCGCGCTCCCAAGACACCGGGCGCAGCTCGCCAGCGTCGCGCACCAGCGGCTCCGTGATCCGCTGATCGACGTGGATCGCCTGGTAGGCGAAGCGGCCCTTGTCGCACAGCCAGCCGTCGTCGACACCGGGGTTCTCTCTTGCGAGCACGCGCATCACGCGCTCGTCCCGGACCGTGAAGTCGAGGTTGCACTGCGACGGGCACAGCGTGCAGATTCCGGCGGCGCCCTCGTTGTCCCAGGGGCGCGCGCGGAAGCGATAGGGCTGCGAGGTCAGCGCCCCGACCGGGCACAGCTCGACGATGTTGCCGCTGAACGGCGCCACGTAGGGATGGCCGTCGTGTGTGGCGACGAATGTGTCCGCGCCGCGCTCCGCGAAGATCAGCTGGTAGTCCTCGGCGATCTCCTGCGAGAAGCGCACGCAGCGATAGCACAGGATGCAGCGCTCGCGGTCGATCGCGACCAGCGGCGACAGCGCCAGCGGCTTGACGAAGTGGCGCTTGGGCTCGACCACGCGGGTCCGGCCGAGCCCCCAGCCGAAGGTGATGTCCTGCAGCGGGCACTCGCCGCCCTTGTCGCACACCGGGCAGTCCAGCGGGTGGTTGACGAGCAGGAACTCGACGATCGCGTTCTGGGCGTGGCGCACCCGCTCTGACTGGGTGTGGACGACCATCCCGTCCTTGACCGCGGTCGAGCACGAGGTCTGCAGCTTTCCGATCCCCTCGACCTCGACCAGGCACATGCGACACGCGCCGACCGGCTTGCCGAGCTTGCGCTCGTAGCAGAAGTAGGGGATCTCGACGTCGCCCAGGCGGGCGGCGTCGACCAGCATCGATCCCTCGATCGCCTGCACCTCGCGTCCGTCGATCGTCAGCTGGATGGTCTTCAGTTCGGGTCGGGGCATCGCTTGTCGGCTTGGAGGTCAGTGAACGGGGAGCGGCCCGGAGGTGAGCAGCTGGCCGGGCTCGAGGCCCACGGCGACGGCCTCGCGGGCCGCGGCGGCCTCGCGCGCGGCCTCGATCTCGGCCTCCAGCTCGGGCCGGAACTTAGCCACCATCGAGCCGACCGGCATCGCCATCGCGTCTCCGAGCACGCACAGGCAGTTGCCGATGATCTGCTCCTGCACCGACGCCATCAGGTCCAGGTCCATCGGCGTCGCCTCGCCAGCGTAGATCCGCGCCACCATCTTCTCGGTCCAGTTGGTCCCCTCGCGGCACGGCACGCACTTGCCGCAGGACTCGTGGGCATAGAACTTGACCAGCTTGAACATCGTGTCGAGCACGCGGCGCGACTCGTCGGCGATGATGATCGCACCCGAGCCGAGCATCGAGCCGGCCTTGGCGAGCGAGTCGAAGTCGTACGGGACGTCGAGGTCCTCGCCGGTCAGGACCGGCGCGGAGGAGCCGCCGGGGAACCAGAACTTGACCGGCAGGGCGCTCGGCGGTCCGCCGGCGAGGTCGTAGATGATCTCCCGCGACGGGATCCCCAGCTCGATCTCGTAGTTGCCCGGACGGGCGACGTCGCCGGAGATCGAGACCAGCTTCGTGCCGGTCGAGGTCTCGGTCCCGATCGATGCGTAGCGCTCGGCGCCCATCCTGATGATGTGCGGGATCGTCGCCAGCGTCTCGACGTTGTTGATCAGCGTCGGCCCGTCGTAGAGCCCCTCGATCGCCGGGAACGGCGGCTTCAGCCGCGGGTTGCCGCGCTTTCCCTCCAGCGAGTCCAAAAGACCTGTCTCCTCGCCGCAGATATAAGCGCCGGCGCCCCGGTGCAGAACCAGCGACAGCGACAGCTCCGAGCCGAGGATCCGCTCGCCGATCAGGCCCGCCCGCCGCGCCTCCTCGATCGCCGCCTCGAGGATGTTCGCGGGCAGCTGGTACTCGCCGCGGATGTAGATGAACGCACGGTCGATCCCCCCGGCATAGGCGGCGATCGCGATCCCCTCGAGCAGCATGTGCGGGCTCTTCTGCATCAGCTCGCGGTCCTTGAACGTGCCGGGCTCTGACTCGTCGGCGTTGCAGACCAGGTACTTGGCGATCGCGCCCTCGGGCAGGAACGAGATCTTCTGTCCGGTGCGGAAGCCGGCGCCGCCGCGGCCGCGGATCCCCGAGTCCTTGATCTGAGCCAGCACCTCCTCGCGGGACATGCCCAGCGCCTTGCGCAGCGACCGATAGCCGCCGCGGCGCTCGTACACCGCCAGCGTGTTCAGCCCCGGCTCGTCGATCCGATCGAACAGGATCGTCGGGCTCACGCGCCGGGCTCCTGATCGCCCGCGGGATCCCCCGCGGTGCGCTGCTGCACCGCGGCGCCCGGGTCCACGCACGCGCGGCGGCGCAGCTGCTTGTCCGGCAGCACCTGGCGTCCGGCGCGCAGATCCTCGACCAGCGCCTCCGCGTCGTCGGGGGTCAGCGGGCCGACGTACTCGCCGTTGACCGACGCCATCGGCGCGATGTCGCATGCCCCCAGGCACTCGAACGAGGCGACGTTCACATCCTCGCCGGCGGCCGCCCTGACCAGCGCGTCGAACACCTCGTCGGCGCCCAGCAGCGAGCAGCTGATGTTGGTGCAGACGAACACGTCGTTGGACGCCCTCGGGGTCATCTTGAACATGTCGTAGAAGGTGGCCACCGAGGTCAGGTAGGCAGGGGTCAGCGCCATCACGCACGCGGCCTGCTCGATCGCCTCGGGCGAGCACCAGCCGTGCTGCGCCTGCGCCGCGTGCAGTGCCGGGATCGCCGCCGAGCGGCGCTCCGGATAGCGCGCCATCGCCGCCTCGATCTCGGCCCGCAGTCGCTCGGGCACCGGCGTCGTGGCGGGGTCGGGAACGACCGACGGGTCCTTCTCCAGATCGACGGCGTCATCCCAGCCGGGGACGCGGGAGCCGTGCCCGAAACGTGGCACGGCCGGTCGGTGGTCGATGCTCGCCGGTCGTGGCGCCGGCAGCTCGGGAGCGGTCTCGCTCACCGGTCGATCCCCCCGAGGATCGGGTCGAGCATCGCCAGCGTCGCGATCAGGTCGGCGATGTAGCTGCCGCGCACCATCGGCGCCAGCGCCTGCAGGTGCGAGAAGCTGGGGTCGCGCATGTGCACGCGCGCGGGCTTTGCGGAGCCGTCGGAGCGCACGAAGCAGCCGAGCTCGCCGCGCGGGCCCTCGAGCGGGTAGTAAGCCTCGCCGGGCGGCACCCGGAAGCCCTCGGTGACCAGCTTGAAATGGTGGATCAGCGCCTCCATGCTGGTCGCCAGCTCGTGGCGGGGGGGCAGCGCGACTTTGCGGTCAGGCGTGATGTGGGGCCCCTCGGGCAGCCCGTCGAGCGCCTGCTCGATGATCCTGACCGACTCGTAGATCTCGGCGTGACGGACCCGGTAGCGATCGTAGTTGTCGCCGACGGTGCCGACGGGGATCTTGAAGTGAAACTTGTCATAGCTGGAGTACGGCGCCGCCTTGCGCAGGTCCCAGGGGTTGCCCGTGGCGCGCAGCAGCGGCCCGGTGACGCCGAGACCCAGCAGCGTCTGCTCGTCCAGTGCGCAGGTGCCCCGCAGCCGCTCGATCACGATCTGGTTGTGCTCCAGGATGTCGGCGTACTGGTCGGCGCGGGTCGGCATCTCGGCGATGAACGCGCGCAGCTTGGCCGCGAACCCGCGCGGGATGTCCTCGATCACGCCGCCGACCTGGATGTAGCGCGTGTGCATCCGCTGGCCGGAGGACATCTCGAACAGGTCGAGGATCGTCTCGCGCTCGCGGAAGCAGTACCAGAACATCGAGATCGCGCCGAGGTCCAGCGCGCTGGTGCCCAGCCACACCAGGTGCGACATGATCCGGTCGAGCTCGAGGTGGATCACCCGCAGGTACTGCGCCCGCTCGGGCACCTCGAGGCCGAGCAGTGTCTCGACCGCGCCGCAGAAGGCCATCGCATTGAAGTAGTAGGACAGGTAGTCCATCCGCTCGACGACCGGGATCACCTTCCAGTAGGCCTTGTCCTCGGCGGTCTTCTCGATCCCGGTGTGGACGTAGCCGATGATCGGCTTGATGTCTTGAACGACCTCGCCCTCGAGCGTCGTCAGCAGGCGCAGCACCCCGTGAGTGGCGGGGTGGTGGGGGCCGATGTTGAGCGTCAGCAGCTCGTGGCTCTCGCCCTGCAGGCCGTCCGGACCCGGTGACCCGGACGGCTCCGCGCTGTAGGTGATCGACTCCTCTCGCCGGCGGTAGTCGCCGGTGTCCAGTGCCGAGGTCACTGCCACTTCCCGTAGGAGTCCTGCTCGTTGAACGTGAACAGCACCGGCTCGCCTCCGATGGGGAAGTCGCGCCGCTGGGGGAAGCCGTCGAAGTCCTCGGGCATCAGGATCCGGCGCATGTCCGGATGGCCCGCGAACACGACGCCGAACATGTCGTAGACCTCGCGCTCGGGAAACTCCGCGCCGGGGTGAAGACCGGTCGCGGTCGGAACGCGAGGATCCTCTGTGCGCACGCGCACCTTGACGCTGATCCGGTCGACCTCGCGCATGTCCAGCAGCTCATACAGCACGCCCAGGCGCGGCTCGTCGGGGTAGTAATCGACGCCGTGCAGGCTCGCCAGGAACGTATAGCCCTTGCCGTGCAGGGCTTCGAGCACCCCTGTGATCCGGGTGGGCGCGACCAGCAGGACGGCGCGGCCGTTGTGGAACTCGGTGCCGAGGATCGCCTCGGAGTCGAGTTCTGAGAGCTCGTGTGCGGTGAGCTCGAGGCCGGTGGCGTCAGGCACCGGCGCACCGTCGCTGCGTGGGCTCAGGCACCGGCCGTGTCCCCTCCGGGGAACACGTTGATCGCGCCGGCCCGCAGGCCCTCGGCTGCTTCCTCGGGCGCCACCTCCTCGGTGCCGACGGCGTCGTAGCGCTCGCGCCAGCCGTCGGGCGCGTGGCCCTGGATCTTGTCGCGCAGCCGCAGGATCCCGTGCATCAGCGCCTCGGGGCGGGGCGGGCAGCCGGGGACGTGAACGTCGATTGGCATGAACTTGTCCGACGGGACCAGCGCGTAGTTGTTGAACACCCCCATCGACGAGCAGCATGCGCCCATCGAGATCGCCCATCGGGGCTCCAGCATCTGGTCATAGATGCGGCGGATGACCGGGGCCATCTTGACCGACACCCGCCCTGACAGGATCAGCAGGTCGGCCTGGCGGGGCGAGGCGCGGAACGCCTCCCAGCCGAAGCGCGCGATGTCGACGCGGGCGCCGACGATCGACATCATCTCGATCGCGCAGCAGGCGAGACCGAACGTCATCGGGTAGATCGAGTTGCCCTGCGACCAGGCGACCGCCTTCTGGACCGTGGTCGTGACGATGCTCTCGCGCACGTAGCGCTCGAGCGCCTCGTCCTCGAGGTTCCCGCGCAGCATGTCGCGCGCCAGCAGTTGGCGGGCGCGGAAGTCCGACGGCGCCGCGCCCGCGCCCGCGGGCGCCAGCCGCTCGCGCTTCACTTCCATTCCAGCGCTCCCCGGCGCCACACGTACACGAATGCGACCATCAGCAGCGCTACGAACACGATCGTCTCCGACAGCGCGAACGCCCCGAACGATCGCAGCTGGACCGCGATCGGATACAGGAAGATGACCTCGATGTCGAACAGGATGAACAGCATCGCGATCAGGTAGAAGCTGATCCCGAAGCGGAAGCCGCGCTGGATCTCCGACGGCAGCCCGCACTCGTACGGCGTCGTCTTCGAGCGCTGCCGGTGCGTGCCGCGGACGCCGGTGATCAGGTTCAGGGCGCCGAACAGCCCGCCGACGGCGGCGCCCAGCAGCAGGAATACGATCGCGGGGAGATAGTCGCGAAGCATCTGGAACCTCTTATATCACCACGTTGGGGAGCTTGTAACATCATGTTACTTAGTGCGAAATGCGGCTATCCGCCGCGCATCAGCATGCCACGTGTGATCCCCGGAACGCTGCGCGGTCAATCGGCATGAGGACCGCCCACATCGTGCTCGGGGTACTGTCGGTGGCGTTGATGGCCGGCGCGGGCGTATGGGGCGCCTGGTGCTGGCGCACGGTTCGTCATAGCCCGCTGTTCTGGCGCCTGCTGCGGGCGGCGCAGGCCGTGGTCGTGATCGAGGCCGCGCTCGGCGGCCTGCTGGTCGCCGCCGGCCGGCGCGGATCGAGCCTGCACCTGATCTACGGCGTGCTGCCGATCGCTGTCTCGTTCGTCGCCGAGCAGCTGCGCTTGGCGGCCGCCCAGACGGTGCTGGACGCCCGTGGGCTGGAGTCCTCGGCGGCCGTCGGCAAGCTGCCCGAGTCAGAGCAGCGCGTGGTCGTGGTCAGCATCATCCAGCGCGAGCTGGGGGTGATGGTGCTGGCCGCGCTGGTCTGCCTGGTTCTGCTGGCGCGGGCCGCGTCCACCGGCTGACCTGAGCCCGCTTCGTAGGGCTTGGGGACTTTCTATCTATGCGGTAGGAAGTCCCCAACCCATTACGCCAGAGCGCGATAGCCGCCGGCGTAGAACAGCAGCGGCGCGCCGCCGCCCAGCCCGAGGTCGATCACCTCGCCGATCGCGATCGTGTGGTCGCCTCCGGCGATCAGCTCGCGCAGATCGAGCACCGCCCAGGCGACCGCTCCCTCGATCACCGGCATCTCGCGCTCGATTCGGTGCGCGACGCCGGCGAGCTTCTCGCTCTCGGGCAGCTTGGATGAGAACACGGCCGCCAGCTTGCGCTGGTCGGCGCTCAGCATGTTGACCGCGAAGCGACCGGCCTCTTGCACTATCGGCAGCGTGCGCGCATCGTTCTGGAAGCAGACCAGCGCCAGCAGAGGCTCGAGCGACACCGAGCAGAGCGCGTTGGCGGTCATCCCGCCGGACCCTGACCGGCTGGCGCTGGTGATCACCGCGACGCCGGTGGCGAAGCGGCCGAACACCTCTTTGAACAGCTCCCGGTCGGGCATAGCGGGGCGCCCCGGCGCCGGCACCTCTGGTTGCCGCCGTAGGAGGACGATCGCGCAGGGGGATTTGCGAGCGTCTCTGACCGGCGTCCGGGGCCAGACCTGTTTCGCCGTGCGCGCTCGGGGTCCTTCAGCAGGTGTCGTTCAGACCGCGGTCGGGCAGCCGTCAGCGGTTGACGTCCAGCGTGCCGTATGCCCCCAGCGCCTGGTCGGACAGGATCGAGGAGTACATCTGATAGCTCCCGGGGATCAGCGCCGCGCTGAGCACGCTCGTCTGACCGGGCGCGATCGGGTCGGTGGCGATGTCGGCGTGTCCGGCGTCAGAGATCACCAGGTCGTGGGTCAGGCGGCCGTAGTTGTGGACGACCAGCGTCAGCACGCCGGTGCGCGTGTGCACGGACTGCGGGATCACCCGGTACTCGGTCAGCGCCACGCGCAGGGTCCCGTCCTTTCCGACCGTGCGCGACGAACCGCAGCCGGCGACCGCCAGCATCGCCGAGGCGACCAGGGCGATCGACACGGCCACCGGGGTCCGGCGGCGCAGCGTCGGCGGGCGGGGGCGCGTCTCGTCCACAGTCACCTGATTATGATCTGGCGCCGATGGGCGTCTCGGCAGCGAAGATTCTGGCGCGTTGCGCGGCCGCTGCGGCGGCCGCGGCTCTGCTGGGCGCCTGCGGCACCGAGAGCCTGTCGGTGCCCAGCTCCCAGACCGCGCTGCACCATGGCGCGGTGGTGTTCTCCCAGCGCTGCGCGGGCTGTCACACGCTGTCGTTCGCCGCGACGCACGGCTCGGCGCCGAACATCCGCACGGCGATGGACATCAGCGGTCCGAACTTCGACCACGACTGCGAGCGCCCGATCGACCGCGTCCTGTACGCGATCGAGAACGGTGGTTTTTCGGGCGCATACATGCCCCAGAACGTCGTCGTCGGGCAGGACGCGGTCGACGTGGCGAAGTTCGTCGCCACCTACGCCGGGCGCCAGATCCCGTCGCAGGCCGGCGTCCCGAGCTGCCAGCAGCGGTCGATCGGGGCGCTGCCGCCCGGGTCCGGCACTGCCGCGGCGGCGACCGGCTCGGCCACGGCCACGACCGCCGCGTCGGCCACGGCCACAACGGCCACCTCCGGCGGTTCGTAGCCGTCGCTCGCCGCGGAGCGCAGGCCCACCGTGCTCGACATCAGGCTGATCCGCGACGCGCCGGACGCCGTCCGCGCGGCGCTGGCGCGTCGCGGTCCCGAGGCGGCCGACGCCGTTGATCGGGTGCTCGAGCTCGACGGCCGCTGGCGCGCCCTGACGACGGAGCTCGAGGCGCTGCGCGCGCAGCAGAACGCCGCCTCGCGAGCGTTGACCGGAGCGCCGAGCGCCGAGCAGCGCGAGCAGCTGGCGGCGCTGGCGGCGCGCGGCCGGGCGCTCTCAGACGAGGAGACGTCCATCCGCGCGCAGCGCGACGCGACCCTTCGCGCGCTCCCCAACCCGCCCTCCGCCGCCGCGCCCGAGCGGGACACCGTCCTGCGCGAGGTCGGCGAGCGCTTGCCGGGCGGTCGGGACCACCTCGAGCTGGCGGGGCCGCGGATCGACATGGAGCGCGGCGCGCGGCTGTCCGGGTCGCGCTTCGCCTACCTGCGCGGAGAGCTCGTGCTGCTCGAGCTGGCGTTGGTGCGCTACGCGGTGCAGAAGCTGATCGGCGAGGGCTTCGAGCCGGTGATCCCGCCGGTGCTGGTCCGCGAGCATGCGCTGTACGGCACCGGCATGTGGCCTGACACCGAGCAGCAGATCTACCGCCTGCCCGACGACGACCTGTTCCTGGTGGGAACCTCGGAGGTGGCGCTCGCCTCGCTGCACCGTGACGAGATCCTCGACGCTGAGCAGCTGCCGCTGCGCTATGCCGGCTTCTCCAGCTGCTTCAGGCGCGAGGCCGGCGCCGCGGGTCGCGATACGCGCGGAATCTTCCGCGTGCACCAGTTCGACAAGGTCGAGATGTTCAGCTTCGTGGCGCCCGGCGAGGACGCCGACGAGCACGAGCGGCTGCTGGCGATCGAGGAGTCGATCATGCACGACCTGGAGATCCCCTACCGGGTGGTGGCGATCGCGGTCGGCGATCTGGGCGATCCGGCCGCGCTGAAGTACGACGTCGAGGCGTGGCTACCGAGCCAGCAGCGATACCGCGAGCTGACCTCGTGCTCGAATACGACCGACTTCCAGGCGCGGCGGCTGGACATCCGCTGCCGGCGCGAGGGAGCCCGTCCCGAGACGCTTAGCACGCTGAACGGGACGGCGGTGGCCGTCGGGCGGACGATCATCGCGCTGCTGGAGAACGGCCAGCGGCCCGACGGCGCGGTGGCGCTGCCGGCCGCGCTGGCGGGGCTGGGCGTACCGGAGGTACTGGCGCCGGCCAGCTAGACGGCGCGGAGGACCGGGCGCGCCGGCGCCTCGAGCACGACCAGCGCCGCCCGCGGCGGGCCGCAGGTCGCGACGCGGGCGCGCAGGCGCACACCGAATGTGCTGCGCGGGCGCAGCGTGCAGCGCGCGGTCTGTGGATCCTCGCCGTCGGCGGCGAGCACGATCTTGGCCGCGAACCCGGCCGGCCCCTGGCTCTCGGCGTCGGCGGGCACCAGCAGCTCGCCGACCGGCCGTCCGATCGCCAGCTCCTCGACGGTCGCCAGCAGCAGCTCCGCCTCGTGCGAGATCCCCTGGACCAGCAGCGACGAGTCGACGATCACAAACGCGTCCCGGGCGGTTGGGACCGCGTCCTCGCGCGTCTCCAGCAGCAGCCCGAAGCCGCACGCGCCGCACACGCGGGCGCTCGGCACCGGCGCCACGCCGGTCGGCGAGGGCGCCGCGCAGTGGCCGCAGAACCAGCTCCATGCGACGTTGGCCTCGACGCCTCCGTTGAGGACTCTGAGTGCCGGTCTAGTGTTCATCGATGCTGTCGATCGTGTCCATCAAGTTCCCCCGCCTCGCTGGCGGTAAGTGTATGTCAGGGATCGGTCGAGCACAAGCATCGGATTACGGTTTCTTGACGCTCTTGGACGATCGATCGTGCGGGGCTCAAGCCAGCGCCTCCCGCACCTTGGCAAGCAACTCGTCCCCAGAGAAGGGCTTTTCGACCAGAATCGTGTGTGATGGCAGCGTGCGGTTCTCGTCCAACAGCGCCTGCGCGTAGCCGGACATGTACACGACGCGGACCTGCGGACGCAGCTCGCGGACCCGGGCAGCGACCTCGCTGCCCATCATCCCGGGCATCACCACGTCGGTGATCAGCAGATCGATCGGACCATCGTGCTCGCGCGCCAGCGTGATCGCGTGCTGACCGTCGGCGGCGGTCAGCACGCTATAGCCGCTGCGGTGCAGGATCCGGCGCCCGATCTCACGTATCCCCGCCTCATCCTCCACCAGCAGGACCACCTCTCCGGATCCGTTGGAGGCCAGCGCAGCCGGTTGCGCCCGGACCTCGAGCCTGCGCTCGGTGACCGGCACCAACACGGTGCAGGTCGTCCCGACGCCGGGCTCGGAGTAGAGCCGGACCTGGGCGCCCATCTCCGACACGATCCCGTAGACGGTCGCGAGCCCCAACCCCGTCCCCTCGCCTTCGGACTTGGTCGTGAAGAACGGCTCGAAGGCCCGATCGGCGGTCGCTCGATCCATCCCCTGGCCGGTGTCCGATACGCGCAGGCGCACATGTGGCCCGGGCTCGAGCCCCGGGGTGGCGCCGGCGTAGTCGTCGTCGACTTGCAGATTGGCGGTCTGCACAATCAGCGTGCCGCCGCTCGGCATCGCGTCGCGCGCGTTGACCGCCAGGTTGACCAGCACCTGCTCGAGCTGCCCCGGGTCAGCCAGCACCGGCGCCAGGTCGTCCGCAAGCGTCAGCGTCAGCTCGATGTGCTCGCCCAGGGTCCGGCGCAGCAGCTGCGCCGTGCCGCGCACCACGTCGTTCAGCGACACGACCTCGGGACGAACCACCTCCCGGCGCGCAAACGCCAGCAGCTGATGGGTGAGGCGGCTCGCGCGGCGGGCGGCCTCCTGCACCTCAGCGATGTCATCGCGCGCCGACGACCACCGCTCGGGATCCTGCGCGACCGCGGCACCGACTGCCTCCTCGGCGAAGGCGGCGTAGTTGAGGATCACCGCGAGCAGGTTGTTGAAGTCGTGCGCGACCCCGCCCGCGAGCAGTCCGAGGCTCTCCAGCCGCGTCACCTGGGCGAGCTGGCGCTGGAGCCGCGCGCGCTCGGTGATGTCGGTGGCCATCACGAACCGCGCGCGGCGCCCGCGGAAGTCGATCGCGTGCGACAGGATCTCGACTTCGATCGTGGTGCCGTCGCGTTTGAGGTGGCGCCAGGGGCCGGAGCGATCGCGCGGCGGCGCATCGGCGACGCTGCGCAGCATCGCCGCCTCGTCCTCGGGCGGGCGCAGGTCGCGCAGGGTCATCGCCTGAAACTCCTGGCGCGAGTATCCGTAGGAGGAGACCGCGGCGGCGTTGACCTCGACGATTCGCAGCGTCTCTGCCTCATAGATCCACATCGGCTGCGGGTTGGTCTCGAACAGGCGCCGGTACTCCTGCTCGGCGGTCCGCGCCTCGGCCTCGGCGGCCCGCGCCTGGGACTCGGCCGCGCGAGCGGTCTCCTCGGCCTCACGGGCGAGCGCCTCCGCTTGCTCGCGGTCGCCCAGCTGCCGCGCCACGGTGCTCGCGAGCTCCTCAAAGCCGGCCGCCAGCGCGCGAACCTCCACCGGCCCGCCTGCGGCTGAAGGCTCGTCTCCCGCGGCCGAGGGTCCGCGCCGGACGGCGGCGCCGAGACGGGCGATCGGCCGTGCGATCCCGCGATGCACGATCGCGGCCGCGATCAGCACCACCACCAACGCCGCCAGGATGATCTCCAGGTAGCGATCGAACAGGCCGGTGGCGGCTGAGAGCGCCACGCTGCGGTTGATCCCGGCGTACACGCGCCAGCCGAGGCCGGGCACGCCGGTGCGCGCGAACAGCCGCTGCTGGCCCTCCAGCCCCGGTCGCTGCGACCGATCGCCTGCCCTGAAGAAGGCCGTCCGCACGATCGATTGACCCGACCACCGGCTCGAGTCCTGCGATTCCGCCAGTGCCGTGGCCCCGTCGGCGCTGGTCACCAGATAGCCGAGTCCCTGTGGGCCGGCCAGCTCGGCGATCAGGCTCGGTCCGAGGGTGCGCAGGTCGACGAACGCGGCCGCGATCGCATCGTGCAGCGGCACCGAGAACAGCGCCGCCGGCGCACCGGTCTCGGGATCGGTCACCGGCGCCAGCGCCAGCGGCCCGCCGCGGGCGCGCGCCAGCCAGGCCGCGCCGGTGTACCCCCGCTTCGCCGGGCGCGCGAGCGAGGAGCAGACCAGCGCGCCGTCGCCTCGCAGGATGTCGACGTGCCCGGTCAGCGGTCCGGTACGCGCGAAGCTGAGTGCGCACTTGGCGGGCGACGCGAGCAGCTGCGCGACCGCCGCCGGCTGCGCCGCCAGCGAGGCGAGCGCGGTGCGCAGGGTGCCGGCCCCGCCGGCGATCGTCTTGGCCGCGCTGTCGGAGGCGAACCGGGCCTCCTGGACCGCCTGAGCCTTGGCGTCGCTCTCGCTACGCGCGTGAACGTACAGCGCACCGGCCAGGCCGGTGAGCACGAACAGCGCGATCAATCCCGCGAGGTAGGTGCGCAGACGCAGCGGTCGCAGTCTCGAAAGGCCTCCCGGAGCGGCAGCATACCGCCGCCAGGCGGGACGGTTGCAGCAGCGGAGAGGGGGGGATTCGAACCCCCGAACGAGGTTGACCCCCGTTACGCGATTTCCAGTCGCGCCCGTTCAGCCGCTCCGGCACCTCTCCGGGAACCGCCGACAGCCTAGCGTGACCCGGCGGTTGCACCCGGCATGGGGCGACCCCGCCACCGGCCCGGCGCGGCGCGGCGCTCAGACCTGCCAGCTGCCACCGCGCAGCAGCGGGACCCCCCCGCCGTCGGCCGTGAAGCCCGTCACCGACACCTCGTCGCCGCCGATCATGAAGTCGGTATGCACCGCGCTCTTGTTGACCTTCGTGTGCTCCCCGGGGTCGGCGACGGCGATCTCATAGCCGGCGCCAAATGCGATGTGACTGGCCGCGTTCTCGTCCAGCAGCGTGTCGTAGAAGACGGTGTCCAGCGCCCCGATCCGTCCCTCGCGGTCGACCAGGGCGACCTCGCCCAGGCGCGCGGCGCCGTCGTCGGTGGCGATCATGCCGCGCACCACGTCGGCGCCCCGGTCGGCGTCCACCTGGACCGCGCGGCCGTCCTCGAACTGCACCCGCAGCCCCTCGACTGTCGTTCCCGAGGTGAACAGCGGCTTGGTGCAGCGCACCTGACCGTCGACGCGCTCGGGGTCGGGAGTCGTGAACACCTCCTCGGTCGGGACGTTGGGCTGGTGCTCGATCCCGCCGACCGTGGTGGACTTCGCCGCCTTCCAGCGGCTCGAGCGCAGCAGCCCGATCGTCAGGTCGGTGCCAGGACCCTCGAAGCGCACGCGGTCCAGCGCCAGCGCCGTCAGCTTTTCGCCGACGCGCACCAGCTCGGCCAGGCGCGGCCTCCAGGCGGCGATCGGATCGGGCTCGTCGAGGCGACAGACGTGCGCGACTTGCTCCCACAGCCGCGCAAGCGCCGCGTGCGGCTCGAGCTGCGGATGCACCAGCGCGGCCCAGTCGGGCGTCGGGCCGGGGACGATCGTCCAGTTTGTGGTCGCGTCGTTGACGACCTGCATCGACTCCTTCAGGCGCGGCAGCCGATCGAGGCTGATCAGCTCAGGGTCGACATCGTCGAGCACGTG
Source organism: Solirubrobacteraceae bacterium (assembly GCA_050696635.1). Taxonomy (GTDB): domain Bacteria; phylum Actinomycetota; class Thermoleophilia; order Solirubrobacterales; family Solirubrobacteraceae; genus Palsa-465. Next base: position 14,525 of record JBOGYE010000320.1, read on the forward strand.
TGGAGAGACCGGGCCCGAGATCGAGATCCGCGCGGCCCGCTGCTCGCCCAGCGCGAGGATCCGCTCGCCCAACCACGGCGGCACGAACTCGAGAGTGTCGCGGCCGGCGTGCAGGGCGCGCGCCCGCTTGAGGTGGACGTCGAACACGGTCAGGTCGACGAACTTGGCGCCGGCCTCATAGGCGGCCCGCGCGATCGCCCGGGTCAGCTGCTCCTTGCCGGGCTCGGAGGACAGCGCGACGATCTGTCCCGGCTGGATGTTGGCGCCGTGGCGCACGGCGAGCTGGGCGAGGGCGTCGGTGTAGTCGTTGGGGTTGGGCATCGGTCGATGATCGCAGCTGCGGCCAGCCTGACCGTTGCGCGCTGCGGCGCTCAGGGTCCCGGCCGATTTCCCAAACGGGGACAAGGGCGCGTACGCTGAAGCTGACACGGACAAGCCGCGCCGAAGGGAAAGAGCATGCGCGAAGGTCTGATGATGGACGACTACCCCCTGTCGCTGACGGCGATCGTCGAGCGCGCGGAGCGGTTCGGCGGCCAGCGTGAGATCGTCTTTCGGCGTCCGGACGGCTCGGTCGGCCGCCTCACGATCGCGGCTTGCGCGCAACGAGCGCGGCAGCTGGGTACGGCGCTGGCCGGTCTGGGAATCGCGGCCGGCGACACGGTGGCGACGCTGCTGTGGAACCAGCCGGAGCATGTCGAGCTGTACTACGCGCTGCCGTCGATGGGAGCCGTGATCCACACGCTCAACCCGCGCCTGGCGCCCGAGGAGCTGCGCTTCATCGTCGACGACGCGCAGGACCGCGCGATCGTCGTCGACGAGACGCTGCTGGAGGTGCTCGAGCCACTGCGCGACGCGGCCTCGCTTGAGCACGTGATCGTGGTACGGCGCGACGAGCCACTGCCGGCGGGCGCTCTGGACTACGAGGCGCTCGTGTGCGCCGCCGAGCCGATGAGCTGGCCGCCGGCCGACGAGCGCGCGGCGGCCTCGATGTGCTACACGTCGGGCACCACGGGTAGGCCCAAGGGGGTCGTCTACTCGCACCGCTCACTGGTGCTGCACTCGCTGGTCGCCGCGCTGCCCGACGTCAAGGATGTCCGAGGAGCGGACACGGTGCTGCCGGTGGTGCCGATGTTCCACGCCAACGCCTGGGGCCTGATCTACACGACCGCGATGGTCGGCGCCGGCCTGGTGCTCCCCGGGCCGCGGCTGGACGCCGTCAGCGTGCTGGACCTGCTGGCCGCCGAGCGGGTGACGATCACCGCCGGCGTCCCGACCGTGTGGATGGCCGTGCTGCAGGCGCTCGATGCCGAGCCAGACCGGTGGGACCTGAGCGCGCTGAAGCTGCTGATCGTCGGGGGCTCGGCGGTGCCCGAGAGCATGCTCGCCGGCTTTGACCGTCACGGGCTGACGATCGTCCAGGCGTGGGGGATGACCGAGACCTCGCCGCTGGGCAGCGTCTGCCGCCTGCCGGCGGCGCTTGAGGCCGCCGACGATTCACAAAAGCTCGCCTACCGAGGCCGCCAGGGCACGCCGTCGCCGTTCGTCGAGATCCGCGCCCGCGCAGAGGGCGGCGAGCTGATCGCCTGGGACGATCAGGAGATGGGCGAGCTGGAGGTGCGCGGGCCGTGGGTCGCAGGCGCCTATCACCGGGGCCGCGGGGCGGATCGGTTTACCGACGACGGCTGGTTTGCGACCGGGGACGTGGTGCGGATCGACTCGGGCGGCAACCTGCGGATCTGCGACCGGTCAAAGGATCTGGTCAAGTCCGGCGGCGAGTGGATCTCGTCGGTCGACCTGGAGAATCTGCTGATGGCGCACGGTTCAATCGCCGAGGCGGCCGTGATCGCGATCCCCGATGAGCGCTGGGGCGAGCGCCCGCTGGCCGTGATCGTGCTGCGCGAGGGCGCCGAGGCGCAGGAGGACGAGCTGCGCGCGCACCTCGCGACCACGTTTGCGAAGTGGCAGCTGCCCGACCGGTTCGAGTTCGTCGATCAGATCCCGCGCACCGCGACCGGCAAGTTCAAGAAGACCGCGCTGCGGGAGATATTCGTGGGCGACGCGTCCGCCGTCAGCTCTCGCTGAGGGCTCACGCCCGGAGGCGCCGCTTCTGGATCTTGCCGAGCTCGTTACGGGGCAGCTCGGCGACGAAGCGCACAGTCCGCGGGCGCTTGTGGGGCGCCAGCAGCGAGGCGACGTGATCGATCAGCTGCGCTTCGGTAGGCGCGTGGCGGTGCTCGGCCGGCGGCGCCAGCTGCACCCAGGCCACGACCCGCTCGCCGAGATCCTCGTCGGGCTCGCCGGTGACGGCGGCGTCCAACACCGCCGAGTGCTCGCGCAGGCACGCTTCGATCTCGCCCGCGCCGATCTTGTAGCCACCGGACTTGATCAGGTCGGTGGCGCGCCGGCCGACGATCCGGATGTAGCCGCTCGCGGTCCGGGTGACCATGTCGCCGGTCGCAAACCAGCCGTGGCCGCGGAGCGCGGCGGCGGTCGCATCGGGCCGGTTCAGGTAGCCGAGGAACAGATTCGGCCCGCGGACCTGGAGCTCGCCGATCGTCTCGTCGTCATGGGCGTCAAGCTCGGCGCCGTCGTCATCGACGAGGCGGGTCTGCACGCCCGGCAGCGGCGGTCCGACCGTCCCCGGCGCAGGCTCCGCGCGGGGTCCGATGGCGGTGTTGATCAGCGTCTCGGTCAGCCCGTAGCGCTCGACCACGCGCCGGCCGGTCAGCCGCTGCATCCGTGCGTGCTCGCTCGCCGGCAGCGCAGCCGAGCCAGACACGAGCAGCCGCGCACCCGCCAGCGCGGCGACCAGCGCCGGCTGCTCGTCGGCCGCGTCGGCCAGCCGGCGATACATCGTCGGCACGCCGAGCAGCATCGTCGCCGGGCCGCTCAGTGCGGCCTGCACGGCCTCGGGCGAGAATCGCCCCAGGTGCATCGCAGTGCCGCCGCGCCTGATCGGCCCGAGCGTCCCGATCACCAGCCCGTGGACGTGGAACAGCGGCAGCGCGTGTGCGATCACATCGTCGGCGGTCCACTCCCACACCTGCGCGAGCGCGTCGAGGTTGGACGCGAGCGCGCGCCGCGGCAGCACCGCGCCCTTGGGCGGCCCGGTCGTTCCCGAGGTGTAGACGATCAGCGCCGGACGCTCAGGGTCGTGGTCTTGGCTCTGGTCTGAGGTCTCGCCGACGACATCGAGCCTCACCGTCGCAAGCGGGCGCTTGGCGAGCACCTTCGGCAGCGCCTCGCCCGGAGCGGCCACCACCGCGTCCGGGTCACAGTCGCCGATCACGTGCGCCAGCTCGCTGGCGCCCGAGCGCGGATTGATCGGCACCACCGCCGCCCCGGCCAGCAGGCCGCCGATCACCGCCACGGCGGTCTCGATCCGCGGCTGTGCGACCACCGCAACGCGCTGCGCGCCCGCAAGCTCCCCGGCGACACCCGCGGCCGCGCGGCGCAGCTCGCCGTAGCGCAGCGTGCGTTCTGGGAAGCTCAGGGCCGGCCGGTCAGGGTCGTCCGGTGAAGCGAGCGTGGCGAACAGCTCGTCGCCCGGTGCACGCCCCATGCCCACGAGGATACGACGAGACCGCGGCGCAGCATGCACAATCAGGCCGTGACCCGTTCCCCGATCCAGGACTCGATCCTCGACACGATCGGTGACACGCCGCTGGTCCGTCTGTCCCGGGTCGGTGCCGAGCTGCGCCCCCAGCTCGTCGCGAAGCTCGAGTCGTTCAACCCCGGCGGATCGATCAAGGATCGTGTCGCCGTGGCGCTGATCGACGCCGCTGAGCGCGACGGTCACCTGCGGCCCGGCGGCACGATCGTTGAGCCGACCTCGGGCAACACCGGCACCGGGCTGGCGATCGCGGCGCGGCTCAAGGGCTACCGGGTGATGGCGGTGATGCCCGACAAGATGTCGCGCGAGAAGATCGACCTACTGCGCGCCTACGGGGCGGAGGTGGTGCTGGCGCCGACCGACGTACCGCCCAACTCGCCGCGCTCCTACTACCGCGTGGCAGACCGGCTCAGCGCGGAGATCCCGGGCGCATTCCAGCCCAACCAGTACGCCAACCCCGCCAACCCGCAGGCGCACTACGACTCGACCGGGCCCGAGTTGTGGGAGCAGACCGGCGGCGCGATCACGCACCTGGTGGTCGGCGTCGGGACCGGTGGCACCGTCAGCGGCATCGTTCGCTACCTGCGCGAGCGCCGGCCCGAGCTGGTCGTCGTCGGTGCCGACCCTGAAGGCTCGATCTACTCCGGCGGTGAGGAGAACGTGCGGCCCTACCTGGTGGAGGGCGTCGGCGAGGATTTCTGGCCGCAGACCTTCGATCCGTCGTCGGTCGATCGCTGGATCTCGGTCTCCGACCGTGACGCGTTCCTGGCCGCCCGCCGGCTCGCCCAGGACGAGGGGATCCTCGCCGGCGGCTCCGGCGGGCTGGCGCTTCACGCGGCCCTGCAGGTGGCGGGCGAGATCGACGATCCGGCGGCGATGGTGGTGGTGGTCCTGCCCGATGGCGGCCGCTCGTACCTGTCGAAGATCTTCTCCGATAGCTGGATGCGCCAGTACGGCTTCATCGCGCGGGAGGAGGAGCTGACGGTCGGCGATGTTCTGGACCGCAAGCGCGCCGCCGGCGAGCTGCCGGCGCTGGTCACCGTCGAGCCCCATTTCCGCGTCCGGGAGGCGGTTTCGCTGCTGCACCAGCATTCCGTGTCCCAGCTTCCGGTGGTGTCGGCCAACGACGCCTCGACGGTTGTCGGCGCGATCGGCGAACGTGGGCTGCTGCGCCACGCGGCGCAGGACCCGGGCGTGCTCGACGCCGAGATCGCCGACGTGATGGAGCCGCCGTTCCCAGCGGTCTCGGCCACAGATCCCGTCCGCGAGGCGGTGCAGCTGCTGGTCGGCGACCAGCAGGCGCTGCTGGTCACGCGGGACGGGCGCACCGATGGGTTGCTGACGCGCACCGATCTGCTGGAGGCGCTGGCCAGATGAGCGACGGATTCGCCACGCGGGCCGTCCACGCGGGCCTGGCGCCCGACCCGACCTACCGTTCCGTGATCCCGGCGATCCACCAGACCTCGACCTATGCACAGCGCAGTCCGGGCGAGTTCGTCGGCGAGTTCGATTACTCCCGTTCGGCGAATCCGACCCGTGCGGCGCTCGAGGCGGCGCTGGGCGAGCTGGAGGGCGGTTTCGCCGTCGCGTTCTCGTCGGGGCTGGCCGCCGAGCACGCGCTGATCACCGTCGTCTGCGAGGCGGGCGCGCACATGCTGCTTCCCGACGATCTGTACGGCGGCACCTTCCGCCTGGTCGACAAGGTGCTGGCCCGCTGGGGGCTGCGCTACGACCTCGTCGGGCAGACCGACCTCGATGCGGTCCGGCGAGCGGTGCGGCCCGAGACCCGCCTGATCTGGGTTGAGAGCCCGACCAACCCGCTGCTCAATGTCGTCGACATCGCGCAGGTGGTAGCCCGGCGGGGCGGCGCCATGGTGGCGGTCGACAACACCTTCGCGACGCCCGCCAACCAGCGCCCGCTCGAGCTCGGCGCTGACTTCGTGGTGCACTCGACCACCAAGTACCTCGGCGGCCATTCGGACGTGGTCGGCGGCGCCGTCGTCACGGCCGATCGCGACTGGTACGAGCGGCTGCGCTTCGTCCAGAACTCCGTCGGCGCCGTGCCTGGACCGTTCGACTGCTTCCTCGTGCACCGCGGGCTGCGCACGCTGCCGCTGAGGATGGCGGCCCATGCCGCCGGCGCGGCCGCGGTGGTTGAGCTGTTGCGTGCCACGCCCGAGGTCGGCGACGTGCGCTGGCCGGGGTTCAGCGGCATGGTCAGCTTCCGCCATCCCGACGCGCTGGGGATCGTGGCTCGCACCCGGCTGTTCACGCTGGCCGAGTCGCTGGGCGGCGTCGAGTCGCTGATCGAGGTGCCGCAGGCCATGACCCACCAGTCCGTCGAGGACTCGGCGGCGGCGGTGCCGGCCGACCTCGTGCGCCTCAGCTGCGGGATCGAGGACCCTGACGACCTGGTCGAAGACCTGCGCCGGGCGCTTCACTCGACGGCCGGCCCGCGGTAGGATTCTCGCAGCACACGTACCGCAGAGGTTCGTCCGTCCGCGCAGCGGGGAGGCTTACGACCACCATGTCGTCACGACCGGCCCTGATCGCCGGGATCGTCGTAGGAGCGCTGGCCGGCCTGCTGGTGCTCGCGGCGGCGCTCGCGCTGGTGGCGGTCGACGGGCTCGCGCTGAGTGGGTCGATGATGGCGCTGGTGATCCTCGGTTCGCTGGGATGCTGGGTGCTGGACGGGACCTGGCTGGCCTTTGCCTCAGAGCGGCTGATGACGCTGCCCCGCGGGGGGGACGCCGAGCAGGGCGGGGGTGGAGATGGACGAGGCGGACCGTCGCCTCCTTCGCCAGGTCCGCGGCCCCCATCGGGCGATGCCGACTGGTGGCCTGACTTCGAGCGTGATCTCCAGGCTCATCTCGAAGCGAACGAGCGCACGCCGGTCGCCGACTGACCCCTGGCTCCGGGCGCCTCAGCCCAGCGACGCCAGCCGCTCGGTCGCTTCGGCGATCACCTCGCGGCGCTTGCAGAACGCGAAGCGCACCAGCGTGTGGCCGGCGTCTGGGTCGTCGTAGAACGCGCTGCACGGGATCGCCACGACGCCGCAGCGCTCGGGCAGCTCGCGGCAGAAGGCCACCGCATCCTCGCCCACGTCCGCGCACACGAAGTAGGTGCCGGCCGGGCGCAGCGGCTTCAGGCCGGCCGCCGTCAGCCCGTCGCAGAGCTCGTCGCGGCGCGCGCGCAGGTCGTCGCGCAGCCGGTGGAGCACGTCGTCCGGGAGGCGCAGCGCCGCCGCCGCGGCGTGCTGGAGCGGCGTCCCACCCGCGAACGTGAGGAACTGCTTGACCGCGCGCGTCGCGGCGACAAGCTCGGAGGGCCCGGAGCACCAGCCGATCTTCCAGCCGGTGAACGAGAACGACTTGCCGACGCTGGAGATCGTCAGCGTCCGCTGCGCCATCCCCGGCAGCGTCGCCGGCGGCACGTGAGCGCCGTCGAACACCAGATGCTCGTACACCTCGTCGGACACGCACAGGAGGTCGTGTTCGACGCAGGCAGCGGCGATCAGCGCCAGCTCCTCGGAGTCCAGCACGCGCCCGGTCGGGTTGTGCGGCGTGTTGAGCAGCAGCACCCGGGCGCGCCCACCGGCGGCCCGCAGCGCGGCGCGCAGCGCTTCGCTGTCGAGCCGAAAGTCAGGCGGGCGCAGCGTCACGGGCCGGCGGGTCGCGCCCGCGAACGCGATGCAGGCCGCGTAGGAGTCATAGCGCGGGTCCAGCACGATCACCTCGTCGCCCGGATCGCACAGCCCCAGCAGCGCGGCGGCGATCGCCTCGGTCGCCCCGAAGGTGATCAGGATCTCCTCGGGGTCCAGCCCGTAGTGGTGCCGCTGGTGCTCGGCGACCGCGGTCCGCAGCGACTCCACGCCCGGCAGCGGCGCGTACTGGTTCTGCCCCCCGCGCAGCGCCGCGACGGCCGCCTCGATCGCGGCCTGCGGTCCGTCGGCATCCGGGAACCCCTGGCCGAGGTTGATCGCGCCGGTGCGCTGCGCGAGCGCGGTCATCTCGGTGAAGATCGTCGTGCCCAGGCCGGCCAGGCGGGTGGCGGCGCGCGTCATCGGCCGCGCAGGCTAGTGGACGCACTACCGTTTGCGGTGCGATGGGCGACTTTCAGCGCATCGGCCACGGCGGCGCCAGCGCGCTCGCCCCCGCCAACACGCTGGCTTCGTTTGACGCGGCCCTGGAGGTCGGAGTCGACATGGTCGAGTTCGACCTGCGCGCCTGGCGCGGCGAGCTGGTGCTGGCGCACACGGTGCTGCACGCCCGGCTCGGCGCGCTGTGCCTCGACCGCGCGCTGCGTCACCTCGCCGGACGCCACTTCGACGGCGTCGCGGTCAACGTCGATCTCAAGGATCCAGGCTGCGAGGCGGCGCTGCTCGATGCGCTGCACCAGCACCGCCTGCTGGGGCGGGTGCTGATCTCGTCGCAGGTGCCGGCGGTCCTGGACCGGCTGCGCGCCCGCGATCCGCGCACCCGGACGGCGATCTCGGTCGGCGGTCGCATCGCGCGCATCTCTCAGCGCTGGGGAGATTGGCGTGCGAAGGTGCTCGCCGACCTGGCGGTGCGGCGCTGGGATGGACTGATGGCGCAGCACCGTCTCGTCGACGGGCGCCTGCTGGATGCGGTCGCCGAGCGCGGGGGCGCGCTCTACGCCTGGACGGTCAACGATCGAGACGCGATCGGCGCTCTGCGCGAGCTCGGGGTGCACGGAGTCGCGACCGCCGACCCGCGGCTGTTCGCCCCCGGCTGAGCGAGGTTTCAGTAGTAACGGTGCGGCGGATCATGCACAGCGCCAGAAGCCGGCGCGTGCACCGTGGACACCCAAGCCACCCTGCGCCCCCCTTCAGCATGCCGCGGGACCCCTTAGGACCGCGACCGCCGGTTGTCGGGCTCACCGCCTTCCCGCCGCGTAGCGCAGGATCGAGAGATCGGTAAGCCATTCGACCGGCGCGCGGTCATCGGTGTACACCGGGCCGTCACGCATCGCGGGACCGAGCGTGGCCGCCACCTTGCGTGCCAGGGGCTGGAGCTCCGGCGAGAACGCGTTCTCCTTGGCCGCGTCGACGATCCGCTGTCCTGAGAGCGGGCGGTCGCTCGCGATCACGAGCGAGTTGTCCGCGCTCACCGGGTCTCGCATCACGTACGCGAAGTCGGCGCCGACTGTCGCCGAGACCACGCTCTCGAGCGCGTCCGAGCCGGGGATGTGGCCGACGTTGACGATCACCACACCGCCGGGGCGCAGGTGCGACCGGACCGAGGCGAAGAATTCGCGCGTGACCAGGTAGAAGGGGATGTACGGCTGACGGTAGGCGTCGACGAAGATCGCGTCGTAGTGCGCGGTGCTTGCCGCCAGCCACGGCCTGGCGTCGGCGGTGTACAGGCGAAGGCGTGGCCCGCCGAGGTGGAAGTAGCGCTTGCCGATCGTCGTCAGCTCTCCGTCGAGCTCCACCGCGTCGACTCTCGTCCGGGGGAAGTAGTGACCGTATGCTCGGGCGACGGTGCCCGCGGCGTCGCCGAGAATCGCGATCCGCTGGGGTACGCCGCGCACTCCCGCAAGCGGCAGGACCAGGAAGTCGTCCCAGTAGCCGCCGACTAGGTAGCTGCGCGGGTTGTAGATCGAGTGGATCGCGACGCCCTCGTTGAGCTGCAGCCAGCGCACGCCGTCGCGAAACTGGAGCACGCGCGCGTACTGGTACTGCGTCTCGGTCTCGAAGATCACCTTTGCGCCGCGCACACCGCCCCCGATCGCTGCCGGCGGGATCACCAGCAGCGCCGCCACCGCCAGCGGGACGACCAGGAATCGTCGCGCGGCCAGTCCCGGGACCGCGACGGCCGTAAGCGAGATCGCGAACACCAGGAACGTACGGTGCGTCCCGATCAGCGGGATCAGCAGCAGCGCCGAGACGAACGTGCCGACCAGCGACCCGGCGGTCGAGATCGCGTACAGCCGCCCGGTGACCGTCCCGGTTTCGGCGACACTGCCGACCGCGAGCCGGTTCGCGTACGGCGCGACCGTCCCCAATAGCAGCACCGGCACCGCAACCAGCGCCAGCACAGCCGCCAGAGAGCCGACGAATCCTCCCACCGCAAGTGCTCCCAGCGCCTTGACCGACAGGCGCAGGAACGGATCGGCCGCGAACGGGACCGCGGCGAGGAGCACTCCTGCGATCGTGACGATCGCGCAGAGCCCGCGGATGTCGGCGCGCCGGTCAGCGAGACGCCCGCCCGTTGCGTAGCCGACCGACAGCGCGACGAGCACCGTCGCGATCGTGTTCGCCCAGATGATCGTCGAAGCTCCGAAGTAGGGGGCGAGCAGGCGGGCCGCCGAGATCTCGGCCCCAAGGCTCGCGGCGCCCACGACGAACGCAATTGCCCGAATGTAGGCCGACGGGGGACGAGCAGCATGCGAAGTCTGCTCACCGACGCTGGGATGTCTCTCTATCAGCGTCACATCTTCGGCCCGATGCGGCCACCGAGGCGCCGCTCACGCGACGCCCGCGAGGTCCTTCGGGTTACACCGGATCAGGGTAGGCAAGCAGCCTGAAATTACTCTGACATTCGCCTCGACCAGCATCCGCGACCCGCGGCGCGGAACGGGGCGGGCTGCGCGAGACGACCGATTGTGCCGGGATTGCCGCTGAGTGGCCGACCGCGGATCGCGCGGCCGGGACAGCAGTTCTTTCGTAAGCCGCCCTCAGGCGGCGCCGCGGTGCTCGCGGGTCGGGTCCTGGAGCTCGTTGGCGACGACGGTCCCCGCCGACCGTCCTCGCGTCGGGTCCTCGAGTGCGCTCTCCGGTAGGCCCGCGGATCGGCCCTGGGTGGGATCGCTGAATGGCTCGTCGCGCATCGCTGCCTCCTATGGGCTCGTATCACGATATCGTATCACGATACGTATGTACTAGCCCGCCTAACGCCGGGAGAATCACCGGGTTCGGGGCTGTTTGGGGCTGGGCCGCTCACGGGTAGGCCAGACCCTGTGACCAGCGCTGCTCTGCGCACAACCGAGGCTGTGCCGGTCGAGTCCCTGCAGGTCTCGGCCCACCGGATCCCGACCGATTTCCCGGAGTCCGACGGCACCGCCGAGTGGGACGCGACGACGATCGTCGTCGTGCAGGCGGATGGCGGCGGCCGAACAGGCCTCGGCTGGACCTATGGAGACCTCGCCAGCGCCGCCGTTATCGACTCGACCCTGGCCGGGGTCGTCGTCGGCCGTGATGCGATGAGCGTCAGCTCGACCTGGGGGGCGATGGCCGCTGCCTGCCGCAACCTCGGCCGCCCCGGGGTGGCGTCGATGGCGATCGCCGCGGTCGATACGGCGCTGTGGGACCTGAAGGCGCGGATCCTGGAGCTGCCGCTGGCGACCCTGCTCGACGCCGCGCGGGCGTCGGTGCCGATCTACGGGTCGGGCGGCTTCACGTCCTACCCGGACTCCAGGCTGGCCGACCAGCTTGGGGGGTGGGCCGCTCAGGGAATCCCGCGGGTCAAGATGAAGGTCGGCCGCGAGCCGGCGCGCGATCTGGAGCGGGTGCGGGTCGCGCGGGAGGCGATCGGCCCCGACGTCGAGCTGTTCGTCGACGCCAACGGAGCGCTGTCGAGCGCGCAGGCGCAGTGGTTCGCGCAGCGGTTCGCGCACGACCACGACGTGCGCTGGTTCGAGGAGCCGGTCTCCTCCGATGATTTGGAGGGCCTGTCGCTGCTGCGCCGCAGAGCGCCGGCGGGGATGGACATCGCGGCGGGCGAGTACGGATACAAGCTCGACTACTTCGAGAAGATGCTTGCGTCCGGGGCCGTCAGCTGCCTGCAGGCCGACGTCACCCGCTGTGAGGGGATCACCGGCTTTCTGCGGGTCGCGGCGCTGTGTGAGGCGCGCTGCCTGGAGCTGTCGGCGCACTGCGGTCCTTCGATTCATGCGCACCCGTGCTGCGCGGTCCCGGCGCTGCGACATCTGGAGTACTTCCACGACCACGTGCGGCTCGAGGCGATGCTGTTCGACGGAGTGCTGGAGCCCGAACGGGGCGCGCTGCGCCCCGATCTCGACCGCCCCGGCAACGGGCTCGAGTTCAAGCGCTCCGACGCCGAGCGCTTCCGCGTCTAGATGGCCGCTCACGCAAAAACGCTCGCATTCGAGGCGCGCCTGGTGGCGCCGAGCGACTACTGAGGAGGACACGTTGGCCAAAGCAGAACACGCGATCGACCGGGCCGTGTCGAACATCCGCCACGGGCGCTTCGAGCGCTCGCTGTCGGGGCTGACGGCGTTCGCCGCCGCTGTGACGACCGCCGAGATCTACCTGGAGCACTATCGGGCGAGCTTCGGGAACAAGATGATGTGGAGCCCGATCGTGGTCACCCCGCCGGTGATGGTGGCGGGGATCGGCGGCGTGTTCAGTCGCCGCTGGGCCAAGCGCTACCTGCCGGTCACCTCGCTGATCTACACGCTCAACGGGCTGGCCGGCGAGTACTACCACGCGCGCGGCGTGGCGCGCCGGCCAGGCGGCTACGAGCGCCCGGTGCTGGCCTACAACCTGGCGATGGGACCGCCGATCATGGCGCCTGGGCTGATGACGATCGTCGGCATGATGGGGCTGCTGGCCGCCGTCCTGCGCCGCGAGGACTGATGTCGGAGCGCGATCTGACCAGGCCGCACCATCTGCCGAACCTCAGGGACGGGGGGGAGCCACCGCACCCGAGCTGGCTGCCGCGCCAGCGGCGCGGGACGACCCCGCAGATGATCGGCCGCTATCCGGACTACGACGTATTCGACGCGCTTGACACGTGGGACGACGCCACGCGCAAGGTGGTGGAGGCGCGCCTTGAGACCGGCGGACCGTTGCGCTTCTTCACGGCCGAGGAGGAGCCGACGCTGCGCGCGCTCTGCGATGTCGTGACCGCGCAGGACGAGGAGCCCAGGGTGCCGGTCGCCGACATGGTCGACGACAAGCTCGCTTCGGGCAAGCTGGACGGGTTCCACTACGCCGACATGCCCCGCGATCCTGACACCTGGCGACTGGTGCTGCGCGGGCTGGACGAGATCGCCGGCGAGCGCCATCAGGTGAAGCGGTTCGCCGACTGCGACTCAGACCAGCGGGAGGCGATCGTGCGGGCGCTGTCGGCCGGCGAGCTTCATGGCGGCGCCTGGGAGCAGCTCAACGTCAAGCGCGCCTGGTCGGTCTGCATGCGCGCGATCCTGGCCGCGTTCTACTCGCATCCGTGGGCGTGGAACGAGATCGGCTTCGGCGGTCCCGCCTACCCGCGCGGCTACATGCGCCTGGGACCGCTGTCGACCCGCGAGCCGTTCGAGCGCGTCGGCGCCACCGACGAGGATCCCGTTCGCGTCGTGCAGGAGCCGTGAGCCGCTTGCTGCGCGGCCTGATCAAGGGCGCCGTCGGGCCGAGCGCGAACGACTCGCGCTACCTGCTCGACGTTCACCGCCGTGAACTGCCCGGCGAGGACACGATGGCGCGTTACGACGACTCCGACGAGGTCGACCTGTGCATCGTCGGGGCCGGCGCCGGCGGCTCCGTGCTGGCGCAGCGGCTGGCGCGGCGCGGCTGGCGGATCGTGATCATCGAGGCCGGCCCGTTCTGGCACCCCGACGAGGACTGGGTGTCAGACGAGGCTGGCTCGCACCAGCTGTACTGGACGCAGGAGCGGGTGATCGGCGGCGAGGACCCAATCGAGCTGGGCAAGAACAACTCCGGGCGCGGCGTGGGCGGCTCGATGGTCCACTACGCCGGCTACTGCCCGCGCTTTCACCCCTCGGACTTCGAGACGCGGACCCGCGACGGGGTCGGCGCCGACTGGCCGATCGCCTACGAGGACCTGCGGGCCCACTACGAGGAGCTCGAGCGCGAGCTGCCGGTGGCCGGGCAGAACTGGCCCTGGGGGGACCCGCACAGCTACCCCTTCTCGCCCCATCCCGTCTCGGGCCCGGCGCAGCAGCTGTGGCGGGGTGCGCTCAAGCTCGGAATCCAGATGCGCGCCGGTCCGGTGGGGATCGTCAACGGCACCTTCGGCAACCGGCCGCACTGCATCTACCGTGGCTATTGCCTGCAGGGCTGCAAGGTCAACGCCAAGGCCAGCCCGTATGTGACCCACCTGCCCGACGCGCTCGCGCATGGGGTGGAGGTACGGGCCGACAGCATGGCCGCGCGGGTCGAGATCGACGAGTCCTCGGGCCGCGCGATCGGCGTGCGCTATGTGCGCGAGCAGGACGGCAGCGAACGCCTGCAGCGGGCCCGGGCGGTGGCGCTGGCCTGCTACTCGATCGAGACGCCGCGACTGCTCCTGCACTCGACCTCGAAGCGGTTCCCGAACGGGCTGGGCAACGACCACGACCAGGTCGGGCGCTACGTGATGGTGCAGGGCGCGGCGCAGACCGCCGGGCGCTACCCGGACGAGCAGCGGATGTACAAGGCGCCGCCCCCCGAGGTCTCCTCTGAGCAGTATTACGAGACCGACTCCCGGCGCGGCTTCGCGCGTGGCTTCTCGATCCAGACGGTCTCGCCGCGGCCGATCGGCTGGGCCGAGCACGTGCTCGCCGACGGTCACTGGGGCCGGGCGCTGCGCGAGTACATGCGCGACTACAACCACTGGGCGACGATCGGGGTGCTCAACGAGCTGCTGCCACAGCCCGACAACCGCGTCACGCTCGCCGACGAGAGCGACCGCTACGGGATCCCGGTCGCGCGCTTCGACTACAGCCACTGCGCCAACGACGAGGCGAACATGGAGTACTCGACGAAGGTGATCAAGGACATCCTGAACGCCTCCGGTGCGCAGGACATCCTGACTATCCACCGCTACGCGCATCTCGTCGGCGGGGCGCGGATGGGCACGGCCCCGGACAACAGCGTCGTGAACGCAGATCACTGCGTGTGGGGCGTGCCCAACCTGTACGTGTCGGATGGCAGCGTCTGTCCGACCCAGGGATCCGCCAACCCCGCGCTGACGATCATGGCGCTCGCCTCCCGCCTGGCCGACCGGCTCGGCAGCGGAGCGGCGCGGTGAACACACCACAACCAAACGGAGACTTTCATGAGTGAGAACGTGAGCGAGTACGTCCTGCGCCGCCTGCTCGATGACTGGGGGGTGCAGCGGATCTTCGGCTACGCCGGCGACGGGATCATCGGCTTTCTGGGTGCCCTGCGCGGAGCGCCGGGCGAGGACCGCCCGCACTTCGTGCAGGCCCGCCATGAGGAGATGGCGGCGTTCATGGCCTGCTCGCACGCGAAGTTCACGGGCGAGGTCGGTGTCTGTATGGCGACCTCGGGTCCGGGCGCGATCCACCTGCTCAACGGGCTGTATGACGCCAAGCTCGACCATCAGCCGGTGGTGGCTATCGTCGGCCAGCAGGACCGCGCCGGGCTGGGAGGCAACTTCCAGCAGGAGGTCGACCTGCAGACGCTGTTCAAGGACGTCGCGCACGAGTTCGTCGAGGTCTGCATGGACGCGACCCAGGCCCGTCACCTGGTCGACCGGGCGTTCCGGATCGCGCTGACCGAGCGCACCGTCACCTGCATCATCATCCCCGTCGACGTGCAGAAGGCCGACGCCGTGCCCGAGCCGCCGCGGACCCACGGGACCGTGCACTCGGGGCCGGGCTTCCTGCGCGGCCGCCAGGTCCCCGCCGCCGACGATCTGCGCGCCGCCGCGGAGATCCTCAACGCGGGCGAGCGCGTGGCGATGCTCGTCGGCCAGGGCGCGCTGCACGCCTCCGATGAGGTCGCCCAGGTCGCCGAGCTGCTCGGCTGCGGGGTCGCCAAGGCGCTGCTGGGCAAGGCGGTGCTGCCGGATGATCTGCCGTGGGTGACAGGCTCGATCGGCCTGCTCGGAACCAAGCCGAGCTGGGACATGATGATGGGCTGCGACACGCTGCTGATGGTCGGCTCGAGCTTTCCGTACTCGGAGTGGCTGCCGGAGGCCGGCAAGGCCCGCGGCGTGCAGATCGACATCGACGGGCGGCTGATCGGAATGCGGTATCCGATGGAGGTCAACCTCGTCGGCGACAGCGCCGAGACGCTGCGGGCGCTAATCCCGTTGCTGGCGCGCAAGGACGACCGCTCGTTCCGCGAGAGCATCCGCCCGTCGATGTCGATCTGCACGCCGCGCGCTTGTCCTTCCGCCGGCAGGAACTCGGAGTACGGAAACGCCGAGCCGACCATCAGGAGCGTGTCGCAGTCCTGCATCATTTCCCACGAA
>JBOGYE010000321.1:0-16427 GCA_050696635.1 Solirubrobacteraceae bacterium
GTGCGCAGGCGCGCGGCACCCGGCGCACCCGGCACCCGACGTCGCGCGGGGAACGGGCCGCGACTGCGCATTGCGCAAGTGTCGCCGCCGGCCCGGACGGCAACGTTGCCCGCAGGATCAGGCGGCCAGCGCGCCGGCCCGGCGCTGCAAACCGGCCAGGATCGCGGCGATCCGCAGCTGGTCGGCCTCTTGCATGCCGAGCAGCCTGACGCCGAGATGGCTGGGCGTCTCGCGCGCGAGCACCGCCTCGCAATGAACGTGCGCCGAATCGCCCGGGAGGAACAGCTCGATCCGCCACCGCGGTCCCTCGCCCAGGGTGGGGCGCTTCAGCAGCAGTGCGCCGCCGATGCTCAGGTTCGACGTCACCGTCGCGACGGGATCGCCGACATTGCCGTCCATGTCGATCGGCGAGGCCTTGGCCGCGATCACGAGTGGCGTTCGCTCGGCGCCACGCCGCTCGGCCACCTGGATGCCATCGATCACGACGAACTCGAGCCGGTCGCTGTCGGCCAGCGCCAGCGTCACTCCGCGCAGCGCGACCGGCGCACGCCCGTGCTGGAAAGTCATGAAGCACATCGAGCCGGCCGTCAGGCGCTCGCGGAGGTCGTCGGCGACCGCGTCGCACGGCGCCAGCCGTGCCACGGGGCCCTGGATCGACTCCACGCGGCACTCGATGCAGTCCGCCTCCCAGTCGACGCGGACGTCGAGATCAATCCTGACCGGCTGGTGCTTGGTCAAGCGGCGCATAGTTCGCCACCCTTTATCGACAGCATCTACCGGGTTATTTAGCGCGGGTCCGCGTCAGCGTCCACCAGCTGCCGCGCGACGTGGCGCCACAGATCGACGCGGGGACCGAGCCCGAGGCGCTCGATCAACTCGGCATCAAGCGTCGCCCGAGGGGCGGCCTGCGGTCCGCGCGGCTCGAACTCGTTGGCGAGCGCGTCGGCGATGTGGACGGCGATCACTCCGTCAAAGGACAGCCCCGGCACCGAACTGGGGTTGTGGTGGCTGGCGACCGCCTCGACGATCCCGTCGGGCAGACCCCACAGCGACAGGAGGTGGGCGCCTATCTCCGCATGGCTGACGCCCTCGCCCTGTTGCTCGATCACGTGGACCGGCACGCCGAGCGCGCGCGCCCGCTCGTTGAGCTGCTTCAAGCGCGCCCCGCCGTCGGCGATCAGGACCAGCCGGCCGATGTCATGCAGCAGCGCGGCCGTGACCGCCTCCTGCTGGGCGCGACCGGCGGGCAGGATCGAGGCGGTGATCCGAGCGACCAGCATCGCGTGGGCCTGAAACGCATCGATCGAGAATCCCTCGCTGGTGCGCGGAGTGAGCCGCCCGAACGCCTCCGCGGTCAGCGCCAGCGAGCGGATCGTGTCGCCGCCGAGGTAGACGACCGCGTCGCGCACGGTGCTGACGGTGGAGGTGAGGCCGAACAGCGCGGAGTTGGCGAGCTGCAGCACCTTCGCGCTCAGGGCGACGTCGCGCTCGATAACCGCCGACACCTGGCTCGGCTGCCACGTCGGGTCGCCGAGCACCTGGTTGAGCTCCATGTAGACGCCGGGACGTGACGGCAGCGCCGTCGTCGCCATCGTGCGCCTGAAGGCCTCCGCTTCTCGCGTGCGCTGGTGCAGGGCGCAGGAGCGCTTGATCAGCACACCCAGCTCGGCGACGTTGCAGGGCTTCGACAGCAGCCGGTGCGAGACGATCGCGCCCATCCCGGGCCGAGACGAGGCCGACAGGATCATCCGAATCGTCGTCGGGTGACGGTCGCGGACCCGCGTCAGCAGCGTGACCCCGTCCATCAGGGCCATGTTCTCCTCGGCGACGAGCACGTCGGCGGGCCTCTCCGCGAGCGCCGCCAGCGCCTCGTCGCCGCCGCCGGCGAACTCGACCTCCCAGGCCGACCCCGACGAGCGCATCGCCTCGCGCAGGCCCTCGAACGTCTCGGGCCGGTCGTCGACGAACAGGATCCGTCGCGGGGCCGGCGACAGTCGCGGGGCCGGCGACACGATCTCAGGACGCGGCGGCCCGGAGGCGAGATCGTCGTCGCGCGGGACAGCGAGGCTCATGGCCCGACTATCGTCGGCCACAGGCCGTGGCTTGAGCGGCGAAACCGCGATGGACGAAGGTTCGGTCGCGGGCAGCCGCGTAGGATTGCCGCTCGGCGCGCTGAACACCACAGCGTGCTGCTCAACGAAGATCAGGGTCGGCGATGGCGGACACGGCCAGGGCGCGCCAGCTGATCGTCTTCTCCCTGCACGCGGAGCAGTACGCCCTCCCGATCGCCTCGGTGCGGGAGATCATCCGCTACGTAGAGCCTCAGGCGACGGCGACCGCCGCCGACGCGATCCGCGGAATGATCAACCTTCGTGGGCGGGTGCTGCCGGTGGTCGACCTGTCGTCTCGCCTCGGCGGCGTTCTGGAGGTGACCAAAGCGACGCGGATCCTGGTGATCGAGATCGCCGCCGGGCCGATGGGCCTGATCGTCGACACGGTCGACGGCGTGGAGTCGATCGCCGACGCGGACACGAGCGCGCTGCCGGCTGGGCTGTCAGGGCACGGTCTCGGCGATCGGATCGCCGGCGTCGCGGGACGACTGATCGTACTGGTCGATCCCGAGCGGGCGCTCGCCGGGATCCTGCCCCGGCCCGAGCCCGGCCCGGGCTCTGCGCCCGCTCCCGACGAGCCGGAGCCCGGCCCGGGCTCTGCGCCCGCCTCCGACGAGCCCGAACCACCGAAGCCCAAGGGCGGCTGGCGAATGTCGTAGGGGCTATCGATCGCCGGGTTCTGGGACGATTCCCTGCGATGCTCGTTCGCGCCGTCGCCTGCGATCTCGATGGAACGCTGCTGTGCTCCGACGGCACGATCGACCCGCGCACTCGGGCGGCGCTGACGGGCCTGCAGCGCGCCGGGATCCTGCTCGTGATCGCCACCGCGCGGCCCGGGCGCTGGGTGGCGCCGTTGGCGCGTACGGCCGGACACGGCGGGCTCGCGATCTGCGCCAACGGAGCGGTCATCTGGGACCTGCACTCCGAGGCGGTCGTCAACGTGCGAGCGCTGGCGCCGGCGATCGCGGGCGAGATCGTGGCGCGGTTGCGGCCGGCGCTGCCCGGCGCCGCCTGGGCGGTCGAGCGAGCCGACGGCTACGGCCACGAACCGTCCTACACCCCGCGCTGGCCGGTGCCCGACAGCACCGTGATCGCGCCGATCGAGACACTCGTGCGCGAGCCGGCGGTCAAGCTGGTGCTGCGCGACGCTGCGCTCGGTGCCGACGAGCTGCTGGCCGTCGCGCGCGAGCTGGTCGGCGACCTGGCCGAGTGCTCGCACTCCAACTCCACCGACAGCCTGCTGGAGATCTGCGCGGCCGGGGTCAGCAAGGCGACCGCGCTGGAGAGCCTGTGCGCCGGGCGCGGCATCGACGCCTCCGAGGTGCTGGCGTTCGGGGACATGCCCAACGATCTGGCGATGCTGGTCTGGGCCGGGCGCGGAGTCGCCGTCGCCAACGCCCACCCCGAGGTGCTGGCGGCGGCCGACGAGATCACGGCCGGCAACGACGAGGCCGGGGTGGCGATCGTGCTCGAGCGACTGCTCTCCGATGCCGGGCCGGCGGCGGTCCGCGTTGCCGACCTGGCGGCCGAGTGAGCACGGCGGACCATAAACGGGTGCTGGCGATCGTGCTCGCCGGAGGCGAGGGCAAGCGACTAGCGCCGCTCACGCTCGACCGCGCCAAGCCGGCCGTCCCGTTCGGGGGCAACTACCGGCTGATCGACTTCGCGCTCTCCAATCTGGTCAACGCCGGCTACCGGCAGATCGTCGTCCTGACCCAGTACAAGAGCCACTCGCTCAACCGACACATCTCCTCTGCCTGGCGGCTGTCGCCGATGCTCGGCAACTACATCGCCCCGGTGCCCGCGCAGATGCGCAGCGGCCCGTCGTGGTTTCAGGGCTCGGCCGACGCGATCTACCAGAACCTCAACCTGCTGGGCGACGAGCGACCCGAGCACGTGATCGTGTTCGGCGCCGACCACATCTACAGGATGGACCCGGCGCAGATGGTGAAACAGCACGTCCGCTCAGGGGCCGCGGTCACCGTTGCCGCGCTGCGAGTGCCGCTCGAACAGTGCAGCCAGTTCGGGGTGATCGAGTGCGGACCTGACGGCCGCACGATCACCGCGTTCCACGAGAAGCCCGAACAAGCGGCCGGCCTGCCCGACGCGCCCGACCAGGTGTACGCATCGATGGGCAACTACGTGTTCTCCGCGGAGATGCTGACCGAGGCAGTGTCGCTCGATGCCGCGTCCAGCGAATCCGCGCACGACCTTGGCGGCGACATCATCCCGATGCTGGTCGCCGCCGGCTCGGCTGAGGTCTACGACTTCGCGCGCAACGAGGTCCCCGGCGCCACCGACCGCGACCGCGGCTACTGGCGCGACGTGGGCACGCTCGACGCTTTCTATGACGCGCACATGGACCTGATCTCCGTGCACCCGGTGTTCAACCTCTACAACATGGAGTGGCCGATCCTCACGCTCCCCGAGCCGCTGCCGCCGGCCAAGTTCGTGTTCGCCGATGACGGGCGCACCGGCCGCGCGGTCGACTCGATGGTCTGCAGCGGCGTGATCGTCTCCGGCGCAAGCGTTCGCCGTTCTGTGCTGTCGCCGCGCGTGCACCTGCACTCGCGATCGGAGCTTGATGGATCGGTCCTGTTCTCAGGCGTCGAGGTCGGAGGCGGGGCTACCGTGCGCAACGCGATCGTCGACAAGGACGTGTACATCGCGCCCGGCGCGCAGATCGGGGTCGATGCCGACGCCGACCGCGAGCGCTTCACCGTCTCCCCCGGAGGGATCGTGGTCGTCCGCAAGGGCACGATCGTGACATCCCCCGGCGACGGCTGACGTGCGGGTCGCGCTGCTGACCCGCGAGTATCCGCCCGAGGTCTACGGAGGCGCCGGCGTCCACGTCGAGCACCTGGCGCGCGAGCTGCGCTCACTGGTTGCGCTGACCGTTCACTGCTGGGGGGCTGGGCGCTCGGAGACGGCCGTGGTCGCCCACAGCCCGTGGGAGGCACTCGCGGGCGACGCGCCGGAGCGTACGGCGCTGCGCGCGGTGTCCGTCGACCTGACCATGGCGGCGGCGGCCGGCGGCGCCGATCTGGTCCACAGCCACACCTGGTACGCGCAACTCGGCGGCCACCTCGCGAAGCTCGTGCACGGGATCCCGCATGTGGCCACCGTGCACTCGCTCGAGCCGCGGCGGCCGTGGAAGGCCGAGCAGCTCGGCGGTGGCTACGCACTGTCGAGCTTCTGCGAGCGGACCGCGCTGGAGTCCGCCGACGCGGTGATCGCGGTCTCGCACGGCTCGCGCGACGACATCCTCGAGTGCTACCCGACGATCGACCCCGAGCGCGTGCACGTAGTCCACAACGGCGTCGACACCGACACCTACGCGCCGGGCGATGGGGCGCGCGCCGACGCGGAGGCCGGCGAGCTGCGCGCGCTCGGGATCGATCCGGTGCGCCCGACGGTGCTGTTCGTGGGACGGATCACTCGCCAGAAGGGCTTGGCGCTGCTGCTGCGGGCGGCCGAGCGCTTTGACCCGTCCGCCCAGCTGGTGCTGTGCGCCGGGTCGCCCGACACCGAGCAGCTCGGAGCCGAGGTGAGCGCCGGGGTCCGGGGGTTGCAGGCGCTGCGCGACGGCGTGGTCTGGATCGACTCGATGATCCCCCGTCGCGCTCTGGTGGCGGCGCTGCGCCAGGCGTCCGTGTTCGTCTGCCCGTCGGTCTACGAGCCGCTCGGGATCGTCAACCTGGAGGCGATGGCCTGCGAGACCGCCGTGGTCGCGTCGGACGCGGGCGGAATCCCCGAGGTCGTGGTCGACGGCGAGACGGGCCTGCTGGTGACGCTGGGTGGGCGCGTCGGCGACGAGCTGGAGCCGGCCGACCCGCAGCGGTTCGCCGACGAGCTGGCGGCACGCGTCAACGAGCTGCTGGGCGACCCTCAGCGCGCCGCGCGGATGGGACGCGCCGGTCGGCGTCGGGCCGTGTCCGAGTTCGGCTGGCCTGCGATCGCGCAACGGACCGTCGGGATCTACGAGCAGGCCTCAAGTTCCGGTCCGCGCAGCCGACTGTCTGGCTAGGCTAGAACGAACGCGAGCGGGGGCCCAGGCTGGAAGGGCCGCGACCCGCGGGTGAGTGTCGGCGCCTCACCGCCCGCCCACGTCCGTCTGGCCGCTGCCCCACCTGAGGTCCGCATCGGATAGCGTCCGGGCAGATGCCAGACGAGCACGCGCCTGACGAGAAGCCGGCAGCGAAGGCCGATCACGACCCCCCCGCGGGGGCGAGCGCAAGCGCAAGCTGGGAGACGCTGCAGTACACCGCGAGCGCGAACTGGATCGTGCTGCGCAAGCGGGAGAAGCCGGCGGCGGAGATCTTCTCGGTCTCCTACGTCGCCGACGACGACGGCGATCGGCCGGTGACGTTCGTCTTCAACGGAGGCCCGGGTGCTTCGTCGGCGTACCTGCACATGGGCGCCGTCGGACCGCTGCGAGTCGCTTTCCAAGCCGACGGGAGGCCGCCGCAGCTGCCGCCCCGGCTGGTCAGCAACGAGGACTCCTGGCTGGCGTTCACCGACCTCGTGTTCGTCGACCCGGTCGGCACCGGCTTCAGTCGCGTGATCGTCGATGACGACGGCAAGGAAGGCGGGCAGGGTGACCGGCAGCAGCCCAGCGCCGACGGCGGCGGCCCTGCCGGCGGCAGCGGTGCCGGCGGGAACGAGTACTTCGGCTACAAGCGCGACCTCGAGTCGCTGAGCGAGTTCATGGGCCGCTGGCTGTCCGGACAGGGCCGCTGGGGCTCGCCGGTCTTGATCGCCGGCGAGAGCTACGGCGGCTACCGCGTCGGCCGACTCGTCCGCATGCTGCAGGAGACGGCCGGGATCGGGCTCAACGGCGCGGTGCTGATCTCGCCGGCGCTCGAGTTCGGATCGCTGGTCCCGACCGACTACGACGTCGTCGGCTGGGTCGATCTCGTGCCGACGATGGCGCTCGCGGCCGCGTTCCATGGGCGCTCGCGCGCGTTCGCGGCCGGGTCACCGTCCGAGGAGATGATCCAGGAGGCCGAGCGCTTTGCCACGGGCGAGTACGCCAGCCTGCTGACGCGTGGGGCGTCGATGGCCGCGGTCGAGCGCGACCGGATCCTCGGGCGCCTCGCGGACCTGATCGGGCTTCCGGCCGAGCTGGTCGCACGCGCAGAGGGCCGGATCAAGATCGACATGTTCGCCCGCGAGCTGCTGCGCGACCAGCGCCGGGTGCTCGGCCTGTATGACGCGACGATCACGACCACCGACCCGTTCCCGGATCGAGAGGCCTACGCAGGCCCCGATGCGACACTCGCCGGCATCGGCCCCGCGTACACGGTGGCGATCAACCGCCAGCTCCGGTCGCAGATCGGCGTGCAGACCGACCGTGAGTACACGCTGCTGAGCGAGGAGGTCAACGAGGCCTGGCGCAACGACGCGCCCGAGCACTTCTTCGCGCCGCCGGTCGGCGCGACCGACGACTTCCGCTTCGGCATGGCGCTGAACCCGCATATGAAGGCGTTCATCGCCCACGGCCGCTATGACCTCGTGACCCCCTATCACGGCAGCGACCGGCTACGCAACCTGATGCGGCTAGACCCCGAGATGGCCGGGCGCCTGACCGTCCGCCACTTCGACGGCGGCCACATGTTCTACGCCTGGGAGCGGAGCCGGCGCGAGTTCACGGCCGCGATCGCCGCGTTCGTCGCCGACGCGCTGGCGACCGCGTGACCGCCGGCGGGTCCCGATAGCATCGGCCCCGCGGGGCGGTTAGCTCAGCTGGAAGAGCGCCTGCCTTACAAGCAGGAGGTCACTGGTTCGAGCCCAGTACCGCCCACTGCCAGAGTGCCTGCAAACACGAAGGTTTTGTAGGAATGTTGAGCGGATTGGAGCGCCAGGTGTTCCCCAGAGGTGTTCCCTGCGTCCCGGTGATCGCCGGGGTTCATGTCGGCCGTGGGCGCCGGCGCGAGCAGTCGAGGCGATCGAGGGCGTGACATGCTTGGCACGGGTGCGGCATGTTGGTCTGATCGTCGCAGCGCAGCTGCGCTAGGGCCTGGGGCTGCGCGGGGCCTCAGCTTTGGGCATAGGCTCCCGGCTCATCGCTGCCGACCAAGACATCTCGATCCTCGCGTTCGCGGCGGTTCAGCGCCTTGTGGTCGCCGGTCAGCTGAAAGCGATGCTAGAAACCGAGATCGGCGACGCGCGTGCCGGGATGCGACGGCTCGTCGGTGCGGGGCTGCTGCGCTGCGAGCGCCCGGCCGTCGGCGTTGAGGAGGTCTACCGGATCACGCAGGCGGGGCTTGACCGGCTCGGCAGCGAGCTCGCACCGCCGCCGTACTCACCGTCCTGGCGTCACGCTGTTGGGGTCAGCTGGGTCTGGGTGAGGGCCGCACGCGGCCACTTCGGACCCATCGAACGGGTCTACACCGAGCGCGAGATGCGCGCCCTGGACGCGCGGCCCGGGTCCCACGAGCGGCCCGAGGGCGCGTTCGCTGTTCCAGTCGGCAACGCATCCCAGCAGCCGCGCCAGCATTACCCAGACCTTGTGATCGTCGTGCGCAGCGGCGCGGCCGCCGTTGAGCTGCAGCTTGCCCCGATCAGGCGACAGGAGCTTGAGGCGATCATCGACGGCTACGTCACGCACGCGGCGACGCGCGCGACGATCTATCAGGTGGCAGACCCCGCGATCGCGAGACTGATCGCCGAGGTCAGGCAAGCGTGCGCGAACCCGGACCGCATTCTGATCCAGCCTGTGCGCCCGCCGATGAGCGCCCCGTCGTACACCCGCGACGCACCGCCGGGTGACCGCGTGCCCGACCGCGCCGTACTGCCCGAGGGCTGACCACAGGTCCACAGAACACGCGCTGCGCGCGGATGTCGGGCCGGCCGCGAGATCATCACGGCGCGGGCACCGAGCCGTCATCCCGCAGCGAATCCTCAACTGGCGCCTGGCGCCGTCCGGTCCGACCAACCGACGTCCGGGAAGCAAGCCCAACGAGCGCCGTCGCCCGCACATCGCCGCGTCGGCGCCCAGACCGCGAGTCGCCCGGGCAGACGTCCACTTCGGTGTCCGCGTCCGGCTCATCGCTCGCCCGCTCATGGTCGCGGTCGAGTCGGTGCCGGCTCGTGTCAGCGCAATTCGCTCGGCGGCGGCTACGCAACGCTGTAGTTGAGTCCGTGCTCTCGCAGCGCAGAGGTGAAGCTGTTGGGGTCCTTCGCGCCGTCGTAGCCGTCATAGCGGCAGTGCTCGCAGCGTGCGGTGTACGCAGCGATGAACGTTGCGCACGCCGCGACCTGTTCGCGCTCCTCGCGCCGCAGCGGAGTCCTGCGGGCATTGCTGTATTCGTCAACGAAGGCACGCACTTCGTCCGGAGTAGGCGTCAGCTTCAGCCCCGGCATATCGAAGTTCGTCGTGAACGTCATCGCAGCGACGCCAACGATGACCGCCTCGCGGCCCAGATGCAGACTGTCCCAGTCATAGACGGCCGTGACGCGGTCGTCCTCGAACCGGAAGTGCTTCCCGCTCCAGTCACTGTGTCCGACGAGCAGCGCTCCCGGCTTAGCCGCGAGCGGCTTCGCGCGCGCAGCGATGGCATCAATCCACTCGGCGCCGGCCGCAGTGGCATCGAAGTCGAAGATGGGCGCATGTGCCTCTCGCGGCCAGAGGCTGTCCGGCGCGTACAAGCTCCACGCGCTGGATAGCGCCGCCGGACGGCCGCAGGCGCGGGCGACCTCCAAATGCCAGGCGAGGGCTTCGGCAATCAACCGGCGGCAGGTCGGGTCATGCGTGTCACGGAACTCGCCAACGTCAACCAAGCTCTCGACCACGCCAAACCCATCGCCGATAGCCGCCGGGTCCACGAGTGGCTCTGGGCACGGGAAACCCGCCCGGAACAGCACACCCTGAACCGACTGCACCGCTTCCAGCCTCTCACGCGACTCGCGCGGCTGATGAGCCTTCATCACTACCCGCCGACCGTCGCTGAGGCGCAACCCGAAACGACGCCGACGCTGGTCGCTCGAAACAGCACCTCCGCAACAGGCGACCCAAGGTGCTCTGTGCAAAAGTCGCCGATAAGCGCGTCGATCGTGTCGCTGACACGCGTACCGAACACGAGCTGCTCTACCTCGCGTCCGCGATCGAGGGCCTGGCTCCCGGCCGGCGACTGCAGCTTCCCTACTTCCATGCCCCAAGGCTACGCCGAGTTCACCGGACTACACCGGCGTTCTGCACGTGCTCGACGCCAGTTCCAGCCCAACTCAAGTCCCCACCAGGGATCCTTGTGGGCGGTCACCACGCCCTCGCCGACCAGTCCTTAGCGGCCCTGCTATCCGCGGGCCGACCGCCAAGTCCGGGTCTCGGTCGCCCCCGCCTTGGTCGCCGGCGGTCGGGGTCAGGCGTCGGGCGGCTCGGTCTTGGCGCTGGTGTCGGTGAAGGGCGCGTAGCGGTCGGGGTTCTCGCCGGGCGGCGGGTACATGTCGGGGTTGGGCTGGGCGGGCTGGCTGGCGTTTTGCCAGACGGCTTCGAAGTGCTCGGCGAACTGATCGAACAGGCCGTCGTCTTCGCGCCGGCGCAGGTGCAACAGCGGGGAGCGGGCGGCGGTCGCTCCCCAGAGGTGTAGTGAGACGAGCATCTGCTCGTCAAAGCGCAGGATGGTGTTGAAGCGGTCGGTGTAGAAGCGGCGCAGCCCGACGTTGGGGCGATCGAGCAGCGGTTCGAGGTGGCCGCGTACGCGCTCGGTTTCGCGACCGAGCGCGGTGATGCCGGTGTCGTCCTCTTGGTCTTGTCCTAGCTCGTGGGCGGTCGCTGCGATCCAGAAGGAGTCGGGCGCGGCGGTCAGGATGCGGATCTCGCACCCGGCGCGGGCTTTGGCTCCGAGCGCGTCGATTACGCCGGTGGCTGACACGATCTCGATCAGCGAGCAGCCGAGCAGCTCGACGCGTTCTGATGCTTGGCGCAGCAGCGTCCGCCAGTCCGGTGCGCCGAGATCGTCGCCGTGGACCCAGACGCCGGCGATCTCGCGGCGTGCGTCGTCGCGGACGGCGGGGCTGGCCGCTTCGGGCCATAGCTGGTCCTCGTCGCAGCCAAGGATCCGTGCGACCCGGGTGCGGTGCCGGGCGTAGGGGGTGCGGCCCGCGAGCCAGCGCTCGACGGTCTTTGAGTCGACGTCGAGCTGGGTTGCGAGCTGGTCGTTGTCGATCCCTGCCTGCGCGATCGCGGCCCGCAGTCTCTCGTTCGCCAACCCCTCCCCCTTGATCGGACGGTGCTTTTGCGCTGGAAATCATATGGACATCCCGAAGTCGTCCCTGACTCGTCCCCAGATGTCCAAGGACGTCTTTGAAGAGGTCCTGAGGCGTGGTTGAGACGTCCCGGCGTCCGGTCGATCGTGGCGGGCATGCAAACGCACACCTCACCCCTCCCCTCCTCGACGGCGGCTGCGGCGGGCCGGCTGTTGACAGCCGATGATGTCGCCGCCCAGCTTGGAGTTCCGCGCGCGTTCGTCTACGCGCTTTCGCGCCGCGGCGAGCTGCCGACCGTCCGGGTCGGCGACCGCTACCTACGCTTCCGCTCAGACACGCTTCAGAGCTGGATCGCAGACCAGGAGTCCACGCGCCGCCGGGGCCAGCGATGACCAATCCGGGTCCGACCAGCCAGTGGGGGCCCGCGCCGGCTCCCAAGTCCCAGCGCTCGCGGTGGCTGTCACTGGCGCTGCTGTTCGGCTTGCTTTTGCTGGGCGACCGGCCGTGGGTGATCGCGGCTGCGGTGCTGGCGCTGATCGCCTTGGTTGTGGTTCGCAGACGTTCACGCCGTCAGGGCGCGCGTCAGACGGGCGGCGCCGGACCGAGCATCGCCCCGGCCGCGAGCATGACGCTTGAGCAGGCGCGCGACCGGGTCGAGGCCGCCGGCGCCGGCGCGTTCCTCGGACTGGCTGAGCACGGCGCCTGGAGGCTGTCGCGAGCGCAGCGCGCGGTGCTGGTGCTGGGGCCGCCGCGGTCGGGCAAGTCAGCCGGGCTGATCATCCCGACCGTCCTGTCCTATCCCGGGCCGGTGGTGTGCACGTCGACCAAGCCCGACGTGCTGGCCGCGACCGCCGCGATCCGCGGGCGTACGGGACGCGTGTGGGAGCTTGATCCCACCGGTCAGACCGCCAGCTCGCCACGGTCGCTGCGCTGGTCGCCTGTCTCGTGCGCGCGCAGCTGGGATGGCGCGATGATGATCGCCCGCGCGATGGTCACCGGCGCCGGCGTCGGGACCGGCACGACCGATCAGACGCACTGGTCACGCCGCGCCCAGGCGCTGTTGGCGCCGATGCTGCACGCCGCCGCGCTGGCCGGCCTGGGGATCGGCGAGGTCGCCGACTGGGTCGCGCGCCACGAGCTTGACCGGCCCGGAGGAATCCTGGCCGAGCACGACGCGCGCCTGGCGGCCAACGCGATCACGGGGCTTTTGAACACCGAGGCGCGGGAGCGCTCATCGATCTTCTCAGCGGCCGCCGACGCGCTTGAGGCCTACAGCAGCCAGGGCGCGCTCGCCGCGGCCAGCGATCCCAACTTCGACGCGGCCGCGTTCGTGCGCTCAAACGACACGGTCTACGTGCACGCCCCGGCCGAGCATCAGGCGATGGCCGCGCCGCTGGTCTGCGGGCTGCTGGCAGAGATCCGCCGCGCGACCTACGCTGCGCACGCCCGCGGACAGCTTGAGCGCAGCGTGCTGTTCGCGCTGGATGAGGCCGCCAACATCGCCCCGTTGGCCGAGCTGCCGCAGATCGCGTCAGAGGGCGGCGGGCAGGGGCTCTCGTTGATCGCCGCGTTTCAGGATCTCAGCCAGGCCCGGCACCGCTGGGGCCAGCTCGCGGACGGGTTTCTGACGCTGTTCGGGGAGAAGCTGATCCTGCCCGGGGTCGCTGATCCTAAGACGATCGAGGCGATCTCGCTGGCGCTGGGCGAGTATGACCGGACCGTCACCTCGAACACCAGCAACCCCGGCGGCTCAGGCGGCGGCCTGTTCGGCGCCGCCACGAGCAAGACGACGACGATCGTGCGCCAGCGGGTCCTCTCGCCGGGCGAGATCGCCAACATCCCCGCCGGCCGGGCGCTGCATCTCGACGGGCTCTCCTGGGAGCTTCTGTCGCTCGTCAACGCGCACCGCGACGCGCCATGGACACGGGCCGCGGCAGCAGCGATCCAGCCCGTCGCGGCGGCGGCTGTCGGGAGCGCGCCGTGAGCGCCGCGATCGCCGGATCGTGTTGGGACGAGTTGGGACGTCTTGGCCCCAGCACAGAGTGTGCGTACAGTGTGTGTGCTGGTCGTCGTTGGGGGCATCGATGACGTCGGCATGGTGGGGGCGATCGTCGTGCTGACGGTCGCCAAGGTCACGGCCGGCGGCGCAGCCGGCTATGCCGAGTACCTGCAGGGGCGCTCTGCGGCGGGCCAGCTGGGCGACTACTACCTGCGCGACGGAGAGCCAGTCGAAGCGCCGGGACGGTGGGTCAGCGGCGCGGGCGCGATCGGGCTCAATGCCGGACAGGCAGTGACTGGGCAGCAGCTGCGCTCGCTGCTGGCCGTCCGTGACCCGTCCACCGGGCTGGTGCTTCGCCGCGCCGGCGGCGACGGCCGGGCGGTCGCCGCGCTTGATGCGACGTTCTCGGCGCCGAAATCGGTCAGCGCAGTGTGGGCGCTGGGCGATCATGGGCTGCGCGAGCGGATCGAGGCCGCGCACGAGCGGGCCGTCGACCGCGCGCTCGCCTACGCGACCGCGCATGTTCAGATGATCCGCGTTCGCGACGAAGCCGGCGCGGTCGTGCACGCACGCGCGCAGGAGCTGCTGGCGACCAGCTGGCGTCACACGACCGCGCGCGCGGTCGATGGCCGCCCACCCGACCCGCAGCTTCACTCCCACGTGCTTTTGCACGGCGCGATCCGAGCCGACCGCAAAGTCGTCGCGATCGACTCGCGCTCATGGCTGGTCAGCCGCCGCGAGATCGCCGCCGCCTATCGCTGCGAGCTGGCACGCGAACTGGCCGGCCTGGGGTTTGAGATCCGCCGCGGGACCGGCCGCGGCGGACGCTACTTC
Organism: Solirubrobacteraceae bacterium; assembly: GCA_050696635.1. Classification (GTDB taxonomy): domain Bacteria; phylum Actinomycetota; class Thermoleophilia; order Solirubrobacterales; family Solirubrobacteraceae; genus Palsa-465. Next base: position 14,152 of record JBOGYE010000321.1, read on the forward strand.
GAAATCGACGGGGTACCCGCCGCACTGATCGACCGCTGGTCCGGTCGCCATCACCAGGTGCAGTCAGCGATCACCGCGCGGCTCGCGCAGCAGCGATCCGCCTTAGAGCAGCTGGTCGCCAGCGGCGTCCCGGACGCGGGCGACGCGGCACGGCGCCTGGAGGCGCTTGAGCGGTCCGGGCGGCTGGGCGCCGCGCAGGACAGGCTGCTGACCGCGGTCACCCGCAGCCCCAAGAGCGGGCTGGTGACCCGCGGTGATGTGGACCGCCACTGGGCCGACGCGGGCGTAGACGCGGGCTTGAGCCGCGATGATGTGCGGGTACTGACAGGCGCACCGCGGGCACCCGAGCCGGCCAGCGATGCCGTCCTGCTGGACCGCCTGACCGAGTTCGACGCGACGTTCACCAGTCGTGAGCTGCGCGCGGTCGCGCTTGAAGCCTCGGCAGGCGCGGGCATCGACCGGGCACTGGCCGGCGCGGGGAGCCTGCAAGGCACGGGAGAGCTGCTGGCGCTCGCAGACGGCAGCCAAACAACCCGCCGCCACCGGCACACCGAGCGCGAGACGGTCGCTGCCGCCCGCCGGCTCACCAACGGGCACGTCAAGCCGGTCTCGCCGGCCGTCGTCTCAGAGCAGGTCGCAAGACTCGACCGCGAGCTGCGCGCCGGCGGCAAAGGCCTGTCACTCGAGCAGCGCGACGCGATCGAGCTGGCGTGCTCTGACGCGCAGCTGGTCGTGATCGAGGGGCAGGCCGGGACCGGCAAAAGCACCGTGCTGGGCGCGGTCGCACGCGCGCACCAGACCGAGGGACGAAAGGTCATCGCGACCAGCACCGCCGCGCTCGCCGCCCAGCGCCTCGCCGCAGACCTCGACAACGCCGGCGTGACCGCGACCGCCTACTCCACCAGCGCACTGCACAGCGCGATCGGCAACGATCGCGTCGTCCTGGGAGCAGACACGGTCATCATCCACGACGAGGCAGCACTGGCGTCCACCCGCGAGCAGCAGCGGCTGCTGAGCGCGGTCAGCGACTCCGGCGCGCGGCTGATCGAGGTCGGCGACGGCAGCCAGTCACAGCCGGTCGGCGCCGGCGGGCTGTGGCACCACCTCACAGACGCCGCCCGGGACCGCTTCGCACACACCGCCCTGACCGACAATGTCCGCGCGCTTGACCCCGCCGACCGCGCAGACCAGGCCGCGTTTCGCGCCGGCGAGCACGAGACAGCGATCGACGGCTACGCGGCACGCGCCCGGGTCACAATCACCAGCCGCCAGCCAGATGCCGAGGACCGCGCGCTGGAAGCCGCCCAGTCCGACCGCGCCACGGGGCTGCGCACGATCGTGATCGCGCAAACCTCAAACGATCACCTAGACCAGCTCAACGCCCGCGCGCAAGCGATCCGCCACGAGCACCATCCCCCAGGCAACCAGGGCGTCCCGGTCGCCGGGCGCCCCTACCGGCTGCACGCCGGCGACCCAGTCCAGGTACGCCACGCCATCACCCACCCCGACAGCGGCGTGATCCAAAACGGGCAGAGCGGCCGCGTGACCGCCACCGACCCCGAACGCGACACGATCGCGGTCGACCTCGGCGCCGGGCGCCACGCGACGCTTGACCGCGAGCAGCTCGACTCAGCCGACCTGCGCCTGGCCTACGTCGCTCACCCGTTCCCCGCACAAGGGCAGACGACCGACACCGCGCACCTGATCGCCTCCGCACACGCGACCCGCGAAGGCACCTACGTCGCGATCACCCGCGCCCGCCAACAGACCCGCATCTACTCAAGCCACCAACAGCTCAACAGCCCCCAGCCACTGCAAGCGCTCGCCGCCCAGGTCTCACGCACCGAGCCCGAGCTGGCATCGATCGACACCCCGCTCGCCCACGAGGCACGAATCGTCAAGGACGAGGCCCGGGAACTCGGCGATCGCGACGCCGGGCGCGAAACAGAGCGCGCCACACCGACCATGGCGCCCGACAGCACCAGCCAGGCGCGCGCCTGGCCGGCGCGCGAGCCCGAGCGCACCATCGACGACGACGCCCCCGGATGGGAGCCATGACCCGCCCTCACGGCATCGTGCCAAGCTCACCCGTATCCCGCGCGCGAGGAAGCATCACCGAGCACGGAAGCGAGGTCGCACGCCACCTGATCCGCGCGCGTCAACCCGTCGTCATCCCCGACCCGCGCCCGATCCGCTCGGGCGCCCGCCGCGCGCGACGCCCAAGCCGGGCACGGACGCCCGGCCCCCGTCTCCGCGCGCGACCCACCCCCTTGCAC
>JBOGYE010000322.1:0-8830 GCA_050696635.1 Solirubrobacteraceae bacterium
CCTGGGCGCGGATCTGCTCGGCCTCTGCGCGGGCGCTCGACAGCGCGTCGGCGGCGTGCCCGATCGTGCCGGCCGGCGCCTCCAGCTGGCGGAACGTGTAGGCCGCAACGGTCGCGGCGGCCGACTCAGAAGACGACATCGTCCTCGGAGCGCGACAGGACGACGGCGCCGGACTCCTCGAGCTTGCGCACGATCGCAACCACGCGGCCCTGTGCCTCCTCGATGTCGCGCTTGCGCTGCGGCGGCTGGTACTCCATCTCCTCGACCAGCATCTGCGCGCCGCGCTCGGACATGTTGGACAGGATCCGCTCCTTGACCTCCTCGGGGACGCCGCGCAGGGCCAGCGCCAGATCCTTCTGGTCGGCCTCGCGCAGGATCAGCTGGATCGCGCGGTCGTCGAGCTTGATGATGTCCTCGAAGATGAACAGCAGGCGCCTGACCTCGGCGCCGAGCGACTCGTCTGACTCGGTGATCGAGTCCAGCACGTTGCGCTCGGTCGAGCGGTCGGCGTGGTTGAGAATGTCGGCCAGCGACTTGACTCCGCCGGCGGCCGAGTACTCCTGCTGGACGACGCTGGCGAGCTTGGCCTTCATCACGCTCTCGACCTGCTTGACGACATCCGGGCTGGTCTCGCTCATCCGTGCGATCCGCAGCGCGATCTCGGGCTGCTCGGAGTCGGGCAGATTGGCCAGCACCTGCGCGGCGAGCGTGGTGTGCAGGTTGGCGATCACCAGCGCGATCGTCTGCGGCGACTCGTTGCGCAGGAAGGTCACGATCTGCTCGGGCGGGGTGCGGCGCAGGAACTCGAAGGGGCGCTTCTCGATCACGCTCGCCAGCCGGCCGATGATCTCCTCGGCTCGCTCGGGGCCGAGCGCGCGCTCGAGCACTTCGCGGGCGTACTCGACGCCGCCGGCGTTGAGCGAGTCGTAGGCCTCGACCGTCGCCGCGATCTCATCCAGCACGCCGTCGGCCACCCCGGGCTCGAGGAACTGCAGCTTGGCCATCTCCAGCGACAGCGATTCGATCTCCTCCTCGCGCAGGCGCTCGAACACCTGTGCGGCGCGCTCGGTGCCGATCGAGACCAGCAGCACCGCCGCCTTCTGGCGGCCCTTGATCTTGCCCAGCGCGACAGTCGCCGCAGGCCGGTAGACCTCGACCGCCATCGCCGCTAGTCCTCGGCCATCCAGGCACGCACCTGCTGGGCGACGCGCTCGGGATCGCGCTGGACGAGGTCTTCGACCTGACGGCGCGCGACGTTGACCGGAGAGCGCAGCGCCTGCACCTCCGGATCGTCCGGCGCCGCCACGACCCCCCGCCCGCGCTGCTCCAGCGAGGCAAGTGTCCGCGGCGCCTCCAGCTCGCGCAGCCAGGTCGGCTCGCCCGCCATCGACTCGCGCTCGCGCTTGCGCAGCGCCCGCGTGGAGAGGATCAGGAAGATCAGCGACCCGAGCCCGACGATCCCGTACTTGGCATAGCTCATCATCGGACTGGCCTTGGTGGCGGTCGAGGTCGACGCCGCCGGCGTGTAGAACTTCTGCGGCAGCTGGCCGACCGACAGCGTGTCGCCGCGCTTGGCGTTCAGCCCGACGGCATTGGCGACCGCGGTCTTGATCGCGGGCAGCGCCGTCGCCGGCACCGACTTGGACAGCAGCACCGACACGCTCTGCCGGGTCACCTGGCCGGGGGCGATCACCGAGTGGGTGATCGTCTTGTCGACCCCGAAGGTGGTGTTGGTGGTCTTGTTCTTGTAGCTGGAGTTGGCACCGCCCCCGGTCGTCGACGTGTAGCCGGGGATGTTGGACGAGGTGCCGGCCGCCCCGCCCGCACCGGCGCCGCCACCCTTGAGCGACTCGGTCGAGGTCTGCTGAGTCAGCGGGACCGCGCTGCGCTTGTTGTAGGTGAGCACGTCCGAGGTCGTCTGGTTGGCGTCGACGGTCGCGTTGACCGCGACCTGCGCCATCCCGGGGCCGAGCGTCTGGGAGAGCATCGCGTCCAGCTGGTTGGCCATCGAGTTGTCGTAGCCCTGCTCGGCCGACACCTCCGCCGGCAGCCCACCGGTGCCACTGGCCTGCGACGACGGCCACAGCAGGGCGCCGCTCGAGCCGGTGATCGTCACCTTGTCGAGCGACAGGCCGGGGACGCTGGAGGCCACCAGTTGGGCGACCCCGCGCACCGCGCTGGGATCCAGTGAGCTGGCGCCGAGCAGCACGGAGGCGGTGGCCGGCTGGCTGTTGGATGAGAACAGCTGCGACTGCGTGTTGGGCAGCACCAGGTTGACCACGGCCGACGAGACGCCGTTGATCGTGTCGATCGTCGACGCGAGCTGGCCCTCGAGCGCGCGCTCGTAGGTGACCTGCTGCTGAAAGTTGTCCTGGCCGATCGACTGGTTGTCCATCAGCGAGAAGCCCGGCTGCTGCGTGGTCAGCAGCCCCGCGGTCGCCAGCGCGACCCGTGCCTGCGCGGTCTGGCCGGCCGGGACGCCGATCGCGGTGCCGTTGTTCTGCAGCTGATAGGTGATCCCCTGCGCCGCCAGGGTGCTGGTGATCTTGCCGGTCTGGGCGGGGTCGATCCCGGCCATCAGCGTCGAGTAGCTTGGCTTGGAAGCCATCTGCATCGCGAACATCAGGAACACGATCCCGACCAGCACCGAGCCGCCGATCATCGCCCAGCCCTTGGGCGAGATCCGCTTTGCGAGCTCTCCGAAGTTGGGCATCGATCGGACCTAGACCTGGGTCTGGAAGATCGTGTTGACGGCGGTGTCCAGCGAGTCGCGGAGCTTGGCCGCGAAGTCCATCGCCAGTGATGCGTTCTCGACCGCGGTGATCGCCTGAGTCGGATCGGCGATCTGTCCGGTCGCCAGGCCCTGGGAGGCGGCGGTGGCGTTCGCCTGGCTTGACTCGAGCGCGTTCAGCGCGCTGCTCAGCGCGCCGCCGAAGCCGCCGCCGGTCGAACCGGACGCGGCGCCGGCGACGTTGGCCTGGTTGCCCAGCGAGCCGACTGAGCCGACGCCGCTGACGCCGAGCGCGCTGGTGGCTGCGGTGATCGGCGCGATCACTTGAGCAGCTCCAGGGTCTTGGTGAACATCTGCTTGGCCGTGTTCATCGCGGTCACATCCGCCTGGTAGGAGTTGGATTCGTCGATCAGATCGGTCATCTCGGTCACGGGGTTGACGTTCGGCATCCGCACGTAGCCCTGGGCGTTGGCGCCCGGGTGGCCGGGGTCGTAGACGAGCTGGTCCGGCGTCGGGTCGGACACGATCCCCGCGACCTGGACTCCGCCAGGCGTCTGCGCGGCGCCCATCGCGCCCGCCAGCGTGGTCTGGAACTGGTTGCCGCCGACCTGCTGCAGGACGACCTCCTGGCGCTGGTAGGGCTGGCCGCCGGGGCCATTGGTCGTCTGGGCGTTGGCGAGGTTCTCCGCCGTCACGTCCATCCGGGTGCGCTCGGCGGTCAGGCCGCTGGCGGCGACGTCGATCGCGTCGAAGAAGCTCACGCGCCCGATCCGATCGCGTACAGGAGGATCTGCTCGCGCTGTGCCGCGACCGACGTCAGGTCCTCGTACAGCAGTCCGTTTGAGGCCAGCTGGGCGGAGGTCTGCTCGGCGTTGACGCCGTTGCCGTCGGCGCTGCCGCTGCCGGCGATCGTGACCGGCGAGAACTGGACCGAGCTGGGCGACTGGCCGGCGGCCATCGCGCTCTGCAACGTGCCCTGGAAGTTGACGTCCTGCGCCTGGTAGCCGGGCGTGTCGGCGTTGGCGAGGTTGTTGGTCAGCAGCGTCTGGCGCTGCGAGGAGCCGCGCATCGCGGCCTCGAGGGCGAGCTCTGTCGAATCGATGAATGACATCAGGGAACGGTTGGTCGCACTGGCCCTCCGTGGGCTGTCCTTGACCGCTCCCTGCGGTCACTTCTAGTTGTCGGCGCGCGGCGGCGAGTCTTGAGGGTCCCCGACGGGGCAATTGACGGCATCCGGCGGCCTCTGGACGTGCACCCGTAGGGGCGCCTGACGCCTACCGGCGTAGCCGATCAGGCGCTGGCCGCGATCCGCCGGCCCGAGCGCGGCCGCGGCGCGTAGCCCTCGGCGGCGCGCTGCGCGCGTCCTACCTGCGCCAGCTCCAGCAACAGCATCTCGCGCACCCGCAGCAGCTCGATCTCGACCCGCTTGTGCAGCCGCGCGCAGCGCTCGAGCTGCTCGCGGGCGCCTCGCGGCGGGCGTCGCGGCAGCGCTCGCTGCAGCGCTGCCCGCGCCTCTGATACCCCTTCCAGCTCGTCGAAGCGACGCTCGCCGACCAGCTGCAGCTCGCGCTCGATCATCGAGGCGAGCCGCTCGTAGGCGTCCGTCGAGCCTGCGTCTGAGTCATCCATTGTCGGCGATCGCCGCCCAGGACTCGCGCAGCCTGGCCAGGATGTCAGACACCTCGTCGATCTTGCGCGGATCCTGGTCCAGGCGCGCCTGGCGCAGGTGCGAGAGCGAGAAGGTGTAGATCGAGTGCAGCCGCTCGGCGATCAGGCCCTGGTTCATGTCCAGCGTGCCGCGCAGGTGCCGGATGATCTCCTCGGCACGTGTCAGCTTGCCGTGGGCGAGCGCGATCTCGCGCTCGCCCATCGCGATCCCCGCCTGGTGCAGGAAGCGCCGGGCGCCGTCGTAGAGCATCACGATCAGCTGCCCCTGCGAGGCGGTCATGACCGCGTTCGCCCGGTAGGCGCTGGGGGACTTGGCTGGTGCCGCGTTCAAGGTCATCTAAAACTCGGCTTCGCTCAGACGAACTTGAACTGGCGGACGACGCCCTGGAGGGTCTGCGCCGTGTTGGCCAGGTCACCCGCCGAGGCGGCGATTTGCTGCGCTGACGCGCTCGTCTCCTCGGTCGTCGCCGAGACCTGCTCGGCGGACGCCGACGACTCCTCGGCGACCGTCAGCACCTGCTCGATGCTCTCCTGCATCTGCGTGCCGGCGGTGACGATCTCGGTGATCGCTGATGCGATCCGCTGCATGCGCTCGTCCATGTCCTGGATGCTCGTCCCGATCGCCCCGAAGGCCTCTCGGGCCTGCTCGACGATCCCGACGCCCTCCTCGGTCTGGCGAGCGCCTGTGGTCACGACCTCGATCGCGCGGCTCGTGCCCGTCTGGATCTTGCCGACCAGGTCCGCGATCGAGCCGGCCGCGCTCTGCGACTCCTCGGCCAGCTTGCGGACCTCCTCTGCGACCACCGCGAAGCCCTTGCCCTGCTCGCCGGCCCGGGCCGCCTCGATCGCCGCGTTGAGCGCCAGCAGGTTGGTCTGCTCGGCGATCCCGGTGATCGTCTCGACGATCCCGCCGATCTGCTCGCTCATCGAACCGAGCTCGTGCATCCGGTCGGTGATCTCCGAGCTCGACTCGCGCACCGCGCGCATCGCGTCGGAGGCACGCTGGACGGCGTCGGCTCCCTGCTCGGCGACCTCGCGCGCCTGGCGGGCCGCCTCGGCGGTCTGCTCGGCGTCGGCCGCCGAGGACTCCGAGGCGGCATTCACCTGGGCGGTCACCGCGCGCGCCTGCTCCAGCGAGCGCACCTGCGTCTCCGCGCCCTCGGCGACCGAGCCGACCGCGTTGGCGATCTCGCCGACGGCCATCCCGGCCTGCTGGCTGGACTGGGCCATTTCCGAGGAGGCGGTGCCGACACTCTCCGAGCCGCGCGCGATCTCGCCGATCGCGGCCGACAGCTTGCTGCGCATCCGCAGGAACGCCTGGCCGAGCACGTCGCGCTCGGAGCGCGGGTTGACCTCCGCCGTGAGGTCGCCGTCCGAGACGCGTCCCGCGGCGTCGGCCATCTCGTTCATGTACGCGACCGAGCGCTCGAACGCGCCGGCCAGGCGCCCGATCTCATCGTCGCCCGTGTGGCTGATCGTGACCGCCAGGTCGCCCTCGGAGATCTGCTCTGCGGCTGCGGTGATCTCGTCCAGCGGACGGATGATCGAGCGAGCCAGCAAGACCGTGATCACCAGCGCCAGCAGGATCGCTATCACCGCCGCGATGATCACCAGCGCGAGCGAGCTTGACGCCGCCGACTTGGCCTGGGCGTTGATCGTCGCCGCCTGGGCGGTCAGGGCCTTGCCGATGTTGTCGAAGTCGGCCTGGGTCTTGTTGGAGATCGACGCGTTATCGACCGTGATCTGGGTCACGGCGGCGGTCATCTGGCCGGCCTGCACCAGCTGGTGCATCTTCAACGTGTAGGTGTAGTAGTGGTTCAGGTCGGCCAGCGTCGAGCGCGCCGCGCTGCGGACCGCGGGCGTGTCGCCGCTTGAGATCAGCCAGTTCAGCGAGTGGATCGCCTGTGCATGACCTTGCACCAGCGTCGCGTAGGTCGCGTTGAGCAACTGGTGCTGCTTGGGATCGCGGAGGATCGCGAGCGCCGCGTACATGTTCATCTGGTCGTCGGCGGTGAGCCACCCCTCGTACGCCATACGCTCGGTGCGGAAGTTCGTAAACGTGGTGTTGACCGACTGCACCTTCCCCTTCTGGCCGATCAGGCCAGTGGTCGCGACGGTGACGGCGATCGCGCCCAGCACCGTGATCGCGGCCGCGAGACCGAACAGGCGACCGCGCACGCCGAAGCGCCCGAGGAACCGGCCGAGGCCGGCGCCGACGGTGGAGATCGCGTGCGTGGAAAGGTGATCGCCGGCGCCGTCGGCACCGTGGTCGGCGGGGGAGTGGGTGTAATGGCTCATGGCCGCAATCATCGGCCGCCGGGCCACGGAGTTGAGCGTGCCGGCCGGTCGCTCGTGCGCTGGTTGGCGCAGGCTCAGCTCGGCCGTCGAACGGGGCCCGGTCGTGTCGGTCAGGCCTCGTGCCCGGCCGCATCCGCCAACGCCACCGCCAGCCCCGGTGCTGCACGCACCAGCGTGTCGTCGTCGGTGATCAGCTGCGCTCCGGCCTGCTCGGCGACCGCGACGTAGGCCGCGTCGAACGCGGTCAGCCCGCGCGCCGCCCAGCGGGCGACCGTCGCCAGGTCGGGCTCGACCAGGTCGAAGCGCAGCAGCGCCAGCGCCTCCGCGAGCCGCTCCAGTCGCGCCTGCGGCCAGCGCCAGCGGCGCGCCGCCAGGTTGACGACCTCGAGCGCCAGCAGCGGCGGCGCCAGCGCGCGCAGCTCGCCGGCGGAGAACTGCTCGCGCAGCACCAGCGCCGCGTCGACGTGGCGCCCGCCCTGGCGGTGAAACCACTTCACCACGACCGATGCGGCAAGCACCGCTTCGCTCATCGGGCGTCGCGCGCGGCCCGGACGGCGACCGTGACCTCGTCGGGCGGGGCGCCGCCAAACAGCTCGTCGAGCTCGCGCAGCGCGGCCTGCGCGACCGCGCTCGCGCCTGATCCGCGGCCGCGGTGGTCGGCCTGTGCCAGCGCCGACAGGTAGGCGCTGCGGGTCAGGCGCTGCTCGGAGGCGCTGCGGTCGATACGGCGCAGCAGCGTGTCGTCGAACGACACCAGAACCTTGGTCACGAACCGATGATATCTCGGATATCCGACGTGGTCAATCCCCAGGCGGCAGGCGCAGGCCAGGACCGCGGGGGGGGCCGGACTGTGGATCCTCTGGCGCGGCGCCGCCCGGCTCAGCCGCGGATCAGCTTCTTGTACGTGATCCGGTGCGGACGATCGGCCTCGGCACCGAGCTGGTCGTGGCGGAAGCTCTCGTAGGCCTCGAAGTTGCCTTCGAACCAGCGCACCTGCGAATCGCCCTCGAACGCCAGCACGTGAGTGGCGATCCGGTCCAGGAACCATCGGTCGTGGGACACCACCACGGCGCAGCCGGCGAACGCCAGCAGCGCCTCCTCCAGCGCGCGCAGCGTGTCGGTGTCCAGGTCGTTGGTCGGCTCGTCGAGCAGCAGCAGGTTGCCGCCGGAGCGCAGCAGCTTGGCCAGGTGCAGGCGGTTGCGCTCGCCCCCGGAGAGCTTCGAGACCTTTGCCTGCTGGTCGGTGCCCTTGAAGTTGAAGCCGGCCACGTACGCGCGGCTGGAGACCGCGCGATCGCCGAGCGTGATCTGGTCGGCGCCGCCCGAGATCTCCTCCCAGACGGTCTTGTCGCCGTCCAGCGCCTCGCGCGACTGGTCGACGTAGGCGAGCTCGACGGTGTCGCCGACGCGCAGCGTGCCCGAGTCCGGCTCCTCGGCGCCGGTGATCATTCGCAACAGCGTCGTCTTGCCGGCCCCGTTGGGGCCGATCACGCCGACGATCCCGCCACGCGGCAGCTTGAACGACAGGTCGTCGATCAGCAGACGGTCGCCGTATGACTTGCTCAGGTGCTCCGCCTCGACCACGACGTCGCCCAGTCGCGGGCCTGCCGGGATGTGGATCTGTACCTGGTCGAGCTTGACGTTGCGGTCGGCGGCCAGCAGCGCCTCGTATGCGTTCAACCGCGCCTTGGGCTTGCCGCGGCGCGCCGAAGCGTTCATCCGCACCCATTCGAGCTCCTGCGCGATCGTGCGCTGGCGCGTGGACTCCTGGCGCTCCTCCTGCGCGAGGCGCTGCTGCTTCTGCACAAGCCAGCCCGAGTAGTTGCCCTGGTAGGGGATCCCGCGCCCGCGGTCGAGCTCCAGGATCCAGCCGGCGACGTTGTCGAGGAAGTAGCGGTAGTGGGTCACGGCGACGACGGTGCCGCCATATTCGGCGAGGTGACGCTCGAGCCACTCGACGGACTCGGCGTCGAGATGGTTGGTCGGCTCGTCGAGCAGCAGCAGGTCGGGCTGGCTCAGCAGCAGGCGACACATCGCGACCCGGCGCCGCTCCCCGCCTGACAGCGTGGTCACGTCGGCGTCCGGGGGCGGGCAGCGCAGCGCGTCCATCGCCTGTTCGATCCGGCTGTCCAG
>JBOGYE010000323.1:0-7361 GCA_050696635.1 Solirubrobacteraceae bacterium
GTCTGGACGCGTCTGACGGATGGGGATGATCCCGCCGTACCACCAGTACGTCTCAGATCATCCCCATCCGCCAGCCACGCCCAGCCACTCGCGACGCTGCTCACGAATTTTCGGTTCGCGACACTGCCCGCTCCGGCGCCTGGGCGCGCGAACTCAAGCCGCGGCCGCTCAGGCGGCGAACGGCAGTTCGGCGACCACGCCCGCGGCCGCTCAGGCGGCGAACGGCAGTTCGACGACGACGCCCTGGATCGCGTCGGAGCCGACCTTCACATGTGACCCCGGCGGGGCCTCGCGACGCACGATCGCCAGCGCGATAGATCCCAACGAGGGTGACTCGGCCACACTCCCCAGCCGCCCGACCGCCCGGTCGCCGAACATCACCTCGGCCCCGGTCCAGGCCGGGGAGGCGAGTCGCACGCCGCGCAGTCGGCGGTTGGGCTTGCCGCGGTAATAGAGACGGGCGACCGTCTCCTGGCCGACGTAGCAGCCCTTCGTGAACGAGACGGCGCGGTGGTTGAGGTCGGCCTCCTGCGGGATCACGGTGTCATCGATGTCGATCCCGTAGCGCGGGCGCCCGCGCTCGATCCGCACGCAGTCGGCCGCCGCCTCGGAGACGGCCACCACGCCGCGCGCCTCGAGTGCGCTCTGCAGGGCGTCCAGGTCGCCGGCCTCGCACAGCAGGTCGATGCCCACGTCGGTGCGGATCGCGCGCACGGCGATTCCGTGCAGCGCCAGCGCCAGGTGCGAGTCCTCGGTCGCGCCCAGCTGCCCGGCCTCCGCCACCTCGTCTGCGCCGGGCCCCAGCAGCGACAGCAGGCCGCGCTCCAGCGTGCGCTTGTGCAGTTGCACCTCAAACCCGACGCTGAAGCGGCGGACCATGTTGAACAGCTCGGTCAATGCGACCCGCTCGGTGTCGAGCAGCAGCTCCTCGCCGGTGTCGAGGATCCGGATGTCGCCGAGCATCTTCCCCTTCGGCGTAAGGAACGCCGCGTAGCAACCGGATCCCGGGCGCAGGGCCTCGACGTCGTTGGAGACCTGGCCCTGAAGGAAGGACTTGGCGTCGCGCCCGGTCAGCGCCAGCCTCCCGCGCTCGGAGCGGTCCACGACGCCGCAGCCCTCGGTCACGGCGCTGTAGTCGGAGCTGGAGACCGCGGCGGTTCTCATCCGGTCAAGGATAGGGGCGGACCTCGGGGTGGGTAGTAGGCTTGCCGCTCGATGTCGCTCGCCCGGACCTTCGACGAGATCGTCGCGCCGCTGCCCGACGACTGGACCGACCTGGAGTTCGAGCTGCGGATCTTCGACGAGTCACGCTACGTCGATGCAGCGGTGCTGCTGGTGACCTGCAACGCCCAGCCGTATTCCAAGCGCGATTGGCACTGGCGGCTGGTGGTCGCCCATCGCTTCGGCCACGGTGCGTCGGTCGCCGCCGTACAGCTGGCGCTGAAGCTGCTCGACGACGCCGGGCTGGACGGCGAGCTGGCGCTGCGCGAGGTCCGCACAGGTCGCGCCGAGGTGGTCCAGATGTGGGGTCGGCCAGAGTCCGCGCGGCGCGAGTTCAAGCACCTGCGCGCGCAGTAGCGGCGCTGACGGCGCCGTTACCGCGTCGTTATGAGCCGCGCGGCGCGAACGCCGCGCTGAACATCGTCGCCACGTCGGGCGCGTGGCGGACGAGCCCGAAGCGGACCTCCCAGCGCGCCCAGCGCCGCAGCAGCGGTATGTCGAGCACGCCGAAGCGCCGCTTGGGCCCGGTGAACGCCGGGCGCAGGGCCGACAGCTCCGCGGTGTCCAGCGCATGGTCCAGGCCGGACACCAGGCGCTCGAGCGAGCGCTGCCCGAGCGCCGGGTCAGCGAGCGCCGCATCGTAGCCGCGCACCAACGCGGTCACGACCGCCCGCGCCAATCCCGGCCGCGCGCGCAGCGTCGCCGCGGTCGCGCACACGATCAGCTCCGGGTAGGCGGGTGCCCCGTAGTCGTCGACGCGGAACACACGAAAGCCCGGGCGCCGGCGCGCCAGCGCGATCCCCTCGTCGTTCCAGAACGCGGTCGCGGCCGCGACGCGGCCCGCGAGCAGGTCCGGGACCGCGTCATAGCCGATCGTCACCGTGTGCAGCGACGCCGGTCGTCCGCCCGCGCCGGCGACGATCGAGTCCAGCACCGCTGTGTCCGACGGCGCGCCGGTGATTCCGACCGTGCGCCCGTCAAGCGACCTGGGGGAGTCGATCCCGGGCGCCGCGATCACCGCCGCCAGCGGGCGCTGCACGATCGGCAGGATGCCGACGATCGGCTCCCCGCGCTCGCGGGCGATCGCCAGATCGTGGATGTCCAGGATCGCGAACTGCACCCGGCCGGTGTCCAGCAGACGGATCGCGTCGGTCGAGGCCGACGGCGCGATCACGCGCAGCCGCACGCCGGCGGCGCGGTCATAGTCTCGCGCGAGCGCCGTGTAGATCCCGACGTGGACCGGGTTGGGGGTGAAGTCGAGCACCAGCGTGGCGCTGCGCAGGTGGCGCGTCGCGCCGGCGCTCGACCCGCCGCAGCCGGCCACGAGCGTCGCCAGCACGGCGAGCAGCAGCGGTATCAGAGCCAGCCGGCGGCGCATCGGCGGGCCAGCATAGGGCGCGGAGTGTGGGCCGGCATGGCCCGCACGTAAACTGCGGGCGGAGATGAGTCGCCGCGTCACGTTCAGCCGCAACGTCACGCTGTCGCTGTCGCGGACCTGTCGCTGCTATTGCAAGTACTGCTCGTTTGCGACCCACCGGCCGCACCTGCACGAGCCCGACGAGGTGCTCCAGATCCTCGATCGAGCGGTAGCGCGCCACCGCGCGAAGGAGTTGCTGGTGCTGACCGGCGAGCGCCCGGAGCACAACGCCGGGGTCGCCGCGCGCCTGCGCGAGCTCGGATTCGAGGACTTCACCGCCTACGTCGTCTGGGTCTGCGAGCAGGCGCTGGAACGCGGCCTTCTGCCACACACCAACCTCGGGGTGCTCGCGGTCGGCGACCTGGCGCGGCTGCGCCAGGTGACCGCGTCGCAGGGGCTGATGCTGGAGTCCGTCTCCGAGCGGCTGATGGCGACCGTCCACGCGGGCTCGCCGACCAAGCACCCGGCGGTGCGCATCGAGACGATCGCCGCCGCCGGCGAGCTGCGGATCCCGTTCACGAGCGGGATCCTGGTCGGTATCGGCGAGTCAGAGCAAGAGCGGATGGCGTCGCTGGCGGCGCTGGCGGCGCTGCACGAGCGCCACGGCCACATCCAGGAGCTGATCCTCCAGAACTTCGTCCCGCACCAGAGCTACTACGGGCGCGAGCCGGCCGACATAGCCGATGCGGCCGCGAGCGAGTACTGGCGGACGGGCGTGGGCGCCGGTTCGCAGCTGGCGGCGCCACGATGGGCCTGCCCGGTAACGGTCGACGACATGCGGCGGCTGATCGCCGAGACCCGCAGGCTGATGCCCGAGGTCGGGATCCAGGTTCCGCCCAATCTGGCGGACTGGTGGCCGGCGCTGGTGGCGGCCGGCGCGACCGATCTCGGCGGCCTGAGCGCCAACGGCGACCACATCTCGCCCGAGCACCCGTTCCCGTCCCCGGCGCAGGTCCGCCGCCGGCTGGCGCAGGACGGTTACGCGCTGTCCGAGCGCCTTTGCGTGTACCCGGAGTACATCGATCCCGACTGGATGTCAGAGCCGGTGCTCGACGTGATCCGCAGCCGCTACTGGTCGTTCATCCCGCGGCGCGGCAGCGGCCGGCGGACCGTGCCCGCGGTCGCGGACGCGACCGCGCCCCGCGCGATCGAGCGCGCCCGCGACGGTGCTGCGCTGACGGCCGACGAGCTGACTGCGCTGTTCTGCGAGCGCCGGCCCGAGGTGATCGAGGATCTGCGCGCCGCCGCCGACGAGCTGCGCGCGCGGCTGGCGGGGGAGACGGTGACGTTCGTCGTCAACCGCAACATCAACGTCTCCAATGTGTGCGTTGTCGGCTGCGCGTTCTGCGGCTTCGGGCAGTCCCAGCGCTCGCCGGACGCCTACGAGCACTCGCAGGCGGAGTTCGGGAGCCGGGTGGCGGAGGCGGTGCGGGCGGGCGCGACCGAGCTCTGCATCCAGTCCGGGATCCACCCCGACTGGGGGCTTGACGACTACCTGGGCTGGCTCCGGTTCGCCAAGTCGATCGCTCCGGAGCTGCACCTGCACGCCTACTCGCCGATGGAGGTCGCGCACATGTGCGACGTCAGCGGGCTGGCGGTTCGGGAGGTGTTCAGCCGCCTGCGCGATGCGGGCCTGGGCTCGACTCCGGGGACTGCCGCCGAGGTGCTGCACGATGGCGTGCGCGAGCGCATATCCCCGAACAAGCTGCCGGTGGCCCGCTGGGTGGAGGTGATCGAGGCCTCGCACGCCGAGGGGATCCGCTCGACCGCGACCGTCATGTTCGGCCACATCGAGGAGCCGCACGAGCTGGCCGAGCACATGCGCGTGGTGCGCGAGCTACAGGAGCGCACCGGCGGCTTCACCGAGTTCGTGCCGCTGTCGTTCATTCCCTTCCAGACGCTGCTGGGGCGCGTGCACGGGGTACAGGAGATCAGCGCGCAGGAGAACCTCAAGCACACCGCGGTGTTCAGGCTGGCGCTCGGCGAGACGGTCTCAAACCTCCAGGCCAGCTGGGTGAAGATGGGGCTCGGGCTGGCCACCGAGGCGCTGCGCTGGGGCGTCAACGACCTTGGCGGAACGCTGATGGAGGAGTCGATCAGCCGGATGGCCGGCAGCCAGCACGGCGTCCGGCTGGAGCCCGAGCAGCTGATCGGCGCCGCGCATCTGGCCGGGCGCCCCGCGGCCGAGCGGACCACGCTGTACGAGCTCCGACGCCGGCACGATCTGCCTGTCGCCGCCTGACGTCGTGAGCGTCGAGCGCCCGCCGTCGCTGTTCGCCGGGGTCGAGCCGCTCGAGGTGTTCGTCGAGCTGCTGGCAGACCTGGAGACCGACACCACCTCGACCGAGTTCTACGACCGCATCTGCGAGGCGATCTGCCGCCTGACGACGATGCGCCGCGCGGCGATCTTCATGGCCGACGCCGGCCGCCGGCGCGTACGCGCGGTCGGGTCCCACGGGACCTCGTTCGAGCAGCTGGCGAAGCTCGAGCCCTCACCGGCGCTCGTCTCGGCGCCGATCGCGCAGCGCGCCCTGCTGGAGGACGCCGTGGTGGTGGTGTCTGACTCGATCGAGAGCGCGCTGCCGCCCGAGTACGCGCAGCTGTTCGGGATCACGACCCTGGTCTGCACGCCGTTGAGCGCCGCCGGCCGCGCGTACGGCGTGATCTGCGCCGACCGCGGCGGCGGGCGCTTCGAGCTGACCGATGGGGAGCGCCACCTGCTGTGGACGCTTGGCAAGACGGCGGCGCTGGTGGCGACGGCGCGTAACGCCACGCGTCAGCAGGAGCGCAACCGGCGCCTGGACGAGCGTCTTGAGCTCGCCAGGGAGATCCACGAGCGGGTGATGCAGCGGCTGTTCGGGGTCTCGCTGGCGCTGAGCGCTTCCAAGCCCCTGGAGCCCGAGGAGCGCGAGCGTTGCCGGACCGAGATGCAGGAGGCCCTGACCGACCTGCGCAGCGCCCTGGAGCGGCCGCTGGCTCCGGTCGCCCCGGACACCGAAACGACCCTGGCGGCCGAGCTGGCTCGGGTGCTGCAGGCACCCGGACCCCCGGTTTCGGTGCACTGGCCCGACGACGTGTTGGTTCCGGCCGAGGTGGAGCCGCTGGCGCAGTCGGTCCTGGCCGAGGCGCTGCGAAACGTCGCCAAGCACGCCGATGCGACCCGGGTTGAGGTGGTGGTCGGTGGCGATCACGACACGTTCACGCTGGAGGTCCGCAACGACGGCGTCGCGACGGGGGCGCGGGGAGCCGGGATGGGACTGCGGCTGGCAGCCTTCGAGGCGCTCCAGCATGGCGGCGTGGTCGACTTCGGAGACCGCGACGAGGGCCAGTGGCGGGTGCGGCTGGTGGTGCCGCGGGAGGGGCGGCCGTGAGCGCCGCCGCCGATCGCCAACGCCTGGCACGGCGCTTGCGGGTGCTGGTCGTCGACGACCACGACGTCGTGCACTGGGGCTTTCGCGTGCTGCTCGGCGAGCAGCCGTGGGTCGAGCGCTGCCTGGCGGCGCGGACCGGCGCCGAGGCGCTGGCCCTGTTGCCGACCCTGCGCCCTGACGTGGCGCTGGTCGACCTGTTCCTGGCAGGGGAGTCGGGCGTCGACGTGTGCGGCTCGATCCGGGCGCAATCTCCCTCGACGCGGGTCCTGCTGATCTCGGGGGCGGGGCGGATGTCGCCCGCGGCCGCGCGCGCGGCCGGCGCCTCCGGTTTCGTCTCCAAGGACTGGGAGGTGCGCGAGGTCGCGCGGGCCGTGCGGATGGTGGGCTGCGGGATGACGGTGTTCGAGCGCACCGTGGATCAGCCGGCGCCGATGCTGACCGAGCGCGAACGGGAGGTGCTGGACCTGATCGCCGCGGGCTCGACCAACCGCGAGATCGCTCAGCGGCTGTTCCTGTCCCCGCACACCGTCAAGGAGCACACGAGCGCGGTCTACCGCAAGCTCCAGGTCCGCAACCGCGCCGAGGCGGTGCAGCGCGCGCAGCGGATCGGATTGCTGTCCTGATGTGGAGATCGGGCCGCATGCGGCCCGATCCCGGTCGGCGCATGCGCCGACCGCCGGCGGGTGCATGCACCCGCCGGAACTACATAGGGCCGGCGGCTATACGGCTTCCCCGTTGGCCGTCAGCGTCACGTCGATGTTGCCCCGCGTCGCGTTCGAGTACGGGCAGACCTGGTGGGCCGCCGCCACGATCTCCTTCGCCCGCGCGGCGTCGTCGATCCCTGGCAGTGTCACGTCCAGTCCGACGCTGACGTTGAAGCCCTTGTCCTCGGTGGTGATCAGGCTGACCGACGAGTCGATCGAGACCGCGCCCAACTCGACGCCCTGGCGCCGGCCGACGACGCCGAGCGCGCCCTCGAAGCAGGCGGCGTAGCCAACCGCGAACAGCTGCTCCGGGTTGGTGCCGTTCTCCTCGCCGCCCGGCGCGCGCAGCTGGACATCGAGGACGCCGTCGTCGGTGGCACCGTGGCCCTGCTCTCGCCCCCCGGTCACGGTTGCCTGGGCGCTGTAGATCGTCTTGGCCATCGGGAAGCCTCCGCGTGTCGATGTGCGTGTCGTATCGATCCTAGATGGTTGATTCCACGACCCCGCGTACCGGACGAATTCGGATGATCTGCGCCGGATCATCGTCCTCGAACTCGCCAATACCTCCAGTATTGGCTTCGTTCTGCGTCCTTGACCGGCTTGATCCCCGAATCCCCCGGCCCCACGCGGCCGCGGAATCAACCATCT
>JBOGYE010000324.1:0-5197 GCA_050696635.1 Solirubrobacteraceae bacterium
AGCCACGTGTTCGCGGCCTGTGACCGGGTCAACCTGATCCAGGACGGCGTGATCGCGCTGGACAAGACGACGACCGACACCAGCGCCGACGAGCTCAACGAGATCGTCGTCGAGGAGTACCGGCGGGCCCGCATGGCGCGGGCCGGCAACGGTGGCACGGGTGCGGCTGGCGGAGGCGCGGACGCCACCGGCGAGGGCGCGGGCGCCGCGCCGGAGCCGGATGCCCCGGCGCAGGGCGAGGCCGGCGCCGACCGGTGAGCGCCGGCGGCTGCGCGATCGGGCTCGACTTCGGCACCGAATCCGGACGTGCGGCCCTGCTCGATCTGAGCAGCGGGGAGGTTCTGGCCACGAGCGTGGTCGAGTATTCGAGCGGGGTGATCGACACCACGCTGCCGTCCAGCGGGGAGCAGCTTCCGCCGGACTGGGCGCTGCAGGACCCCGACGACTGGGTGACCGTGATCGAGCGGGCGGTGCCAGAAGTGGTCTCAAGGGCCGATGTGCCGGGGGACGCGGTGCGGGGCTTCGGAATCGACTTCACCTCGTGCACGGTGCTGCCGGTCACCGCCGACGGCGTGCCGCTGTGCACGATGGAGCGCTGGCGCGAGCACCGCCACGCGTGGCCGAAGCTGTGGAAGCATCATGCGGCGCAGCCGGTTGCCGATCGCCTCAACGAGGTCGCGCTCGAGCGGTCAGAGCCGTTCCTGGAGCGCTACGGCGGACGGATCTCGTCGGAGTGGTACTTCCCGAAGCTGATCGAGCTGTGGCTCGAGGATCGCGAGCTCTACGACGAGATCGGCGCATTTGTCGAAGCCACCGATTGGATCGTCTGGCATCTGACTGGTGCGCAACGTCGGCAGACGGCGACGGCTGGCTTCAAGGCGATGTGGTCGCCCGACGAGGGGCTGCCGCCGGCCGCGTACTTCGAGGCCGCCTATCCCGGCTTCGACAGGCCGGCGGACAAGCTCGGCGATTCGTTCGTGCCGCTGGGCACGTGCGCCGGAACGGTCAGGCCGCAACTCGCATCCAAACTCGGCCTGCCGGACTCGGTCGCCGTTGCGGTCGGCAACGTCGACGCCTGGGTGTCGGTCCCCGGGGTCGGGGTGCGCGAGCCGGGCACGTTCGTTGTCGCGATCGGGACATCGATCTGCGACATGGTCGTCGATCCCACCGAGAAGCGGCTCCCCGGGATCACAGGTGTGGTCAAGGACGGAATCCTGCCCGGGCTGTTCGGCTACGAGGCCGGCCAGGCGGCGGTCGGGGACATGCTCGCGTGGTTCGTGCGCAAGCTGGCCGCCGATCCCGACGGCTACGACCTGCTGGAGCGCGCGGCGGCCGAGATGCGCCCGGGCGAGACCGGGCTGGTGGCGCTCGACTGGTTTAACGGCAACCGTACGATCCTCGCCGACGCCGACCTCAGCGGCGCGATCCTCGGCCTGACGCTGCAGACCACCCGCGAGCAGATCTACCGGGCGCTGCTGGAGTCGATCGCGTTCGGCAGCCGCCGGATCATGGACAACTTCGAGGAGCACGGGCTGGAGCTGTCGCGGATCGTCGCCTGCGGCGGGATCGCCGAGCGCAGCCCGCTGATGATGCAGTTGTTGGCCGACACGAGCGGGCGCGCGGTCGAGGTTCCCGAGGTGCGGGAGATCCCGGCGCGGGGCGCGGCGCTGTTCGGCGCGGTGGCGGCCGGCGTCTACCCGGACATCGGTGCGGCGATCGAGGCCACTCGCCCCACGCGCGTGCGCGCATACGCCCCCGATCCCGATGCCAAGCGCAGCTATGACCGTGTGTACGAGATCTACCGGACGCTGTATGACGTGCTGGGTCGCTCACAATCGTGGCTGATGCACGACCTCAAGCGGATCCGGGCCGGAGAGGAGAGAGCATGAGTGACGGGCCTCGGATCGGGCTGCTGGGGATCATGCAGGAGCTCTATGACGAGATGATCCCTCAGATCACCGAGCGCCAGGCGCAGTACGCGGCCGACGTCGCCGGACGGCTGGGCTCCGTGGCGCACGTGCGGTTCATCGGCCCGGCGCGCACGCGAGAGGACGTGGAGCGGATCGTCGCGCAGCTGCTGGACGAGGGAGTCGATGGGATCGCCGTCGTGATGCTCACCTATGGCCCGGCGATGCGCACCGTGCGCGCATTGCTCGACGCGCCCGTCCCGCTGATGCTCGCCAACATCCAGCCGGAGCGGTCTGTCACCGCCGCGTGGGACATGGCCGACCTGACCTACAACCAGGGCATCCACGGGGCCCAGGATCAGGCCAACTCGATGGTGCGCTCCGGAATCCCGTTCTCGGTCATCACCGGCGACTGGCGCTCGCCGGCGTTCGAGCGGGCGTTCGAGGACTGGGCCCGTGCGGCCCAGACGATCACCGCGCTGCGCCGGACGAAGATCGCGCTGCTGGGGTATCCGATGAACGGAATGGGCGACATCCGCTGCGATCCCAATCAGCTGCTGCGTCGTATCGGCCCGGCGATCGAAAACATCGACCTCGGTGCGCTGCACGCGCGCGTGCAGGCGATCACCGACGGCGCCGCGGACGAACTCGTGCGCGAGCACCGTGAGCGCTTTGAGGTCGCGGCCGAGCTTCCGGTGCAGCGCCACCGGTATGCGGCCAAATTGGAGCTGGCGATCGCGCAGTTGCTCGCGGAGGGGGGCTACGGCGGCTTCTCGTTCCACTTCGACTCGATCGGCGGCGACGGGCGCTTCGAGCAGCTGCCGCTGCTGGCGGCGTCCGACCTGATGGCCGCCGGCTATGGATACGCGGCGGAGGGGGACGCGACCACCGCGTCACTGATGTGCGCGGCCCAGACGCTGGTTGGCGACGCGCACTTCAGCGAGATGTACGCGATGGACTGGGAGCTGGACTCGGTGCTGGTCAGCCACATGGGCGAGGGCAACTGGAGATTGGCGCGGACCGACCGGCCGGTCAGGTTGATCGACCGTCCGCTTGGGATCGGCCGGCTCGACAACCCGCCGACGCCGATCTTCTCGGCGCGGCCGGGACCGGCGACGACGGCGGCGCTGGTGGCGCTCGGCGGCGGTCGCCTGCGTCTCGTCGTCGGCCGCGGCGAGGTGCTCGACACGCCCGAGCTGCCGAAGGTAGAGATGCACCATTTCCACTTCCGTCCCGAGCGGGGTATGGAGCCATTCATGGACCGCTGGCTGTCGCTCGGCGCGCCGCATCACTTCGTTCTCAACCTCGGCGAGCACGCCGGTCGCTGGCGGCGAGTCGCAGAGCTGCTGGCGCTCGACTACGAGGAGATCTGAGCGAGCGTGGATCCCGGCTTGCGAGATCTCGCCCGAGCGGTGCTCGACGCCAACCTCGCGCTGACGCGCCATGGCCTCGTGACGCTGACCTGGGGAAACGCAAGCGGGATCGACCGTGAGCGCGGCGTGGTCGCGATCAAGCCCAGTGGTGTCGCCTACGAGGAGTTGGAGCTTGACGACATCGTGCTCGTCGACCTCGATGACGGAAAGGTGTCCGGGGCGCGCCGGCCCTCGACCGACACCCCGACGCATCTTGCCCTGTACCGCGCGTTCTCGCAGGTCGGCGGGGTCGCTCACACCCATTCGACCTGGGCGACGGCGTGGGCCCAGGCGCAGCGGGAGATCCCGCTGCTCGGAACCACGCACGCGGACCTGTGCGCCTACCCGATCCCACTCACGCGCGCGCTCCGCGAGGAGGAGATTGCCGCGGACTACGAGGGCGCAACCGGCACCGTGCTGGTGGAGGCAGTCGCGGACCGCGACCCGCTCGAGGTCCCGTGCGCGCTCGTGCGCGGCCACGCGCCATTCTGCTGGGGCGAGTCGGCGGCCGCGGCTGTCCAGAGCGCGGTCACGCTGGAGGCGGTCGCCCGGACCGCGCTGCTGACGATGACGATTGAGCCGGGCGCGGCGGAGCTCGATGGGGCGGTGCGAGACAAGCACCACGAGCGAAAGCACGGTCCCGGCGCCTACTACGGTCAGAGGTGAGCAGGTGAGCGCAACGCAGTCGATCGACCCCGCGGAGCTGGTTCCGCGCCCGGAGCACAGGTTCACGTTCGGGCTCTGGACGGTCGGAAACCCCGGCCGCGACCCGTTCGGGGAGCCGGTGCGAGCCCCGCTCGAACCGGTGCAGACGGTCGAGCGTCTGGCGGAGCTGGGTGCATACGGCGTGAGCTTCCACGACAACGATCTCGTCCCCTACGGCACCGGTGCAGCCGAGCGCGACCGGATCGTCGCCCGATTCAAGGAGGCGCTGCAGCGGACCGGGATGCAGGTGCCGATGGCGACCACGAATCTGTTCGGCCACCCGGCCTTCCGCGACGGTGCGTTCACGTCCAACGACCGCTCGGTGCGCCGCGCTGCGATCGCCAAGGCGATCCGCGGGATCGAGCTTGGCGCGGAGCTGGGCGCTTCGGTGTACGTCTTCTGGGGCGGACGCGAGGGCGCCGAGAGCGCGGCCGCGAAGCGCGTCGCTGACGGCCTCGAGCGCTACCGCGAGGCGATCGACTTCCTCTGCGGCTACGTGCTGGACCGGGGCTACGAGTTGCGCTTTGCGATCGAGCCCAAGCCGAACGAGCCCCGCGGTGACATCCTGCTGCCGACCGTCGGCCACGCGCTGCACTTCATCACCACGCTCGAGCACCCCGAGATGGTCGGCGTCAACCCCGAGGTTGCGCACGAGACGATGGCCGGCCTGAGCTTCGTGCACGCCGTGTCCCAGGCGCTGTGGGCCGGCAAGCTGTTCCACATTGACCTCAACAGCCAGCGGATCGGCCGTTACGACCAGGACTTCCGCTTCGGCGCCGAGGACCTAAAGGAGGCGTTCCTGCTGGTGCATCTGCTCGAGACATCGGGCTACGATGGGGCGCGCCACTTCGACGCGCACGCCTATCGCGGCGAGGACGCGGAGGGAGTGTGGAAGTTCGCCGCCGGATGCATGCGCACCTACCTGGCGCTGGCGGCGAAGTCGCGGCTGTTTGAGGCCTCGGACGAGATCAGATCGGCGCGCGAGGCCGCCCTCGTCGACGAGCTGGCGCAGCCGACGGTCGGTCCATACTCGGCGCAGTCGGCTCATGAGCTGCTGGGCGAGAGCCAGGACCTGGACGCGCTGGCGCACGGATACGGCGTCGAAGCGCTCGATCAGCTGGTCGTTGAGCTGCTGCTGGGTGCCGGCTGACGGATCGGCGGCCGGGCGCGCGC
>JBOGYE010000325.1:0-4609 GCA_050696635.1 Solirubrobacteraceae bacterium
ATCCCGAGGTCGCCGCGCGCGACCATCACCGTGTCGGCGGCGCGGATGATCTCCTCGGCAGCCTGCACTGCCTGCGGCTTTTCGATCTTGGCGATCAGCGGCAGCCGCGTGTGGCGCCGGACGGTCAGCACGTCCTCGGCGGCGCGCACGAACGACAGCGCGACCAGGTCGACGCCGATCGACTCGCCGAAGTGCAGCAGCTCCAGGTCCTCCGCGGGCACCGCATCGAGGCCGCGCGTCGAGCCGGGAATGTTGAGCCCCTGGCGCGAGGAGACCGAGCCGCCGATCTCGACCGCCGTCTCGATCTCGCCATCACCGGCGCGGACGCGCTCGACCCGCAGCCGGATCGCGCCGTCGGCGAGGTAGATCGAGTCGTCGAGATCGACGGCGTCCGCCAGCCCCGCCCAGGAGACCGACATCCGCGACCCGTCGCCGCGCTCGTCGGACCCGCACCGCAGGACCAGGCGCTCGCCTGGCTTGAGGTCGACCACGTCGCCCTCCAGCGCGCCGATCCGCAGCTTGGGGCCGGGCAGGTCCTGCAGGATCGCGACCGGGCGCCCCGCCGCCGACGAGGCGGCACGGACCCGCTCCGCATTGTCGGCGTGCAGCTCGCGGTCGCCGTGGGAGAAGTTCAGCCGTGCCACGTCGAGGCCCGCCTCCACCATCCGGGCCAGCGTGTCGGGATCGCGCGAGGCGGGCCCGATGGTGGCAACGATCTTGGTACGGCGCATCCGCCCGCAAGCTAGCGGACGCGCTCGACGACTCAGCGCTTTACCGGCGGCGGCTCCGACAGGTGACGCAGATGCGCCAAGCGGTGCGGGTCGCGGGCGTCACGGCGCCTCGAGCTCCGGGAAGCGCTCGTCGAGGTGCGCACGCAGCGAGCGCAGGACGAACTCGCGTTCGGCGGGGGTCGCCATCCGGTAGCGCCCCAGCAGCTCGCGCTGGCGCTCGACCGCGACGCCGTGGATCGTCCACGTCACCGCCAGGCGCTCGTACAGCAGCTCGATCGCGCGCTGGCGGGCATCGTCCCGGTGCAGGCCGCCGGCCAGCACGGTCGCGTAGTCGCGCCGCGCGCCGAGCGTCAGCGAGCCGCGCAGCGTCAGCACGCCCGCCTCGTCGTCGCTGTAGACCCCGGGCTCGGCGACCAGGGCTGCCTCGCGGCCTCCGTGCTCGGTGGGCGCCGAGCTCCGCTCGGCGGCTCTCGCGCGCTGTCGCCGGCGGCGACCCACGGCTACAGCGGGGCTTCGGCGGCGCGCTCGAGCTGGTCGCGGACATCGCCACCCACCGGGTCGGCGTGGCCCGCCCAGGCGATCGTCGGCGACAGCGCCGCCAGCTTGCGCAGCGATGCGCGCGCCAGCTCGACGTCGGCGTCGAAGGCGGCCACCGGCACCCGCGGACCGCCCTTGCGGCCGGTCTGGATGTCCAGCGTGTAAAAGCAGTCGGACACCAGCGCCAGTCCGTCGGCGCGGCGCAGCAGCCCGATCTGGCCGGGCGCATGCCCGGGCAGCTCGACGACTTCGAAGCCCGCCACCTCGTCTCCCTCCCGGAGCGTCCCCGCGACCTCGACCGCGCCTCCGTCCCAGCTGGGCAGCGCCGCGCCGAAGAACGGTCGCGCGTAGGCGCGCAGCTTGCCGAGGTCCCAGTAGTCGCGCATCCACTCATTCGACTCGGCCGCCTGCCGCTCGGCCTCGTGGCAGAAGACCGGCGCCCCGAGCGCGGGCGCGGCACCGCGGTGGTCGGCGTCGGCATGCCCGAGCACCACGCGGGTGACGCCGCCGAGCCTGACGCAGGCGGCGCGCAGCGCCGGGCCCATCGCCTCGATCCCGGCGTCGAACACGGTCACGCCGTCGCCGTCCTCGATCAGGTAGACGTTCATCGTCTTCAGCGGGAAGCCGCCGCGGACGATCCACACCCCCTCGGCGATCGGCTCGGCCTGGACGCCGTGCAGCGCGGCGCGCGCCCGGGTGCGCAGGTTGGCCAGGCGGGCGAGACGCGCCTCGGCGACCGACCCCGCGGCCGGCAGCAATCCGAGCTGGCGCGCCACCTCGCCCGAGTCCAGGTAGGCGTCGTTGTGAACTATCTGCTCGTCGACGACCTGCACCACGTCGCAGCCCTCGATCTCGATCCGCGCGTTGTTGGGCGCAAAGCCCTGGAAGCTCCCCGGACCCGCGAACGTTCCCGTGGCGCGCCAGCGCACGGCGGCGTGCCCTCGCGAGGCGGTCACGTCCAGCACCTCGAACGCGAAGTCCGGAAAGGCGTCAAACAGGTCGGCGAAGTACTCGCGAACGCCGTCGGGCGCCGTCAGCTCCTGCGCGCCCACGAACCGATCCGTTGCCCCTGGCTGCCAGCACTCGACCGCGGCGTCCAGGTCGTGCGCGGACAGGGCCGCGAAGTAGCGCCGTGCGATGTCACCCGAGCTGGTCGCCATCGACCCGGCGCAGTCTACGCGCCGCCGTCCGCGCGCCGCCAATATGGTGGCACTCAGATGGCACGCGACAAGGAGCTCGGACGGGGCGAGCGGGTGATCCCGGGACTGTGGCGGTTGCGTCTGCCGCTGCCCTGGCCCGGGGTACCGCACTGCAACGCCTGGGCGATCGCGGCCGGCGATGGCTTCGTGCTGGTCGACACCGGCATGCACGAGCCCGGATCGCTCGAGCAGCTGGAGCGGGCGCTGGGGCAGGTCGGTCTGAGCCTGGACAGGGCGCAGTTGGTCGTCTGCACCCACGCGCACTCCGACCACTGGGGCCAGGCGGCGCCGATCGTGGCCCGCGCGGGCTGCGAGTTGTGGATGCACCCCAACCACGCCGACGCCGTGAAGCTGGCGCAGGACCCCGCGGCCGCGCTCCAGCGTCGGCTGGAGGTGGGGCGTCAGAGCGGCGTGCCAGCCGCGGCTCTGGAGCAATACGCGCGCGAGGCGAAGGAGATTCCGTCGGGTGTCGCGAGCGTGATCGAACCTGACCGGGCGCTGGTCGACGGCGTCGCAATCGAGACCGACCTCGGGATCTGGGTCGCATACGAGACGCCAGGCCACACCCCATCGCACGTCTGCCTGCACCAGCAGCAGCAGCGGCTGCTGGTCTCCGGCGACCACGTGCTGGGCCGCATCTCGCTGTACTTCGACTTCGGCTTCTCGCCAGACCCGGTGGCCGAGTTCCTGGCCTCGCTCGAGCGGGTCGAGGCGCTCGGCGCCCGCCTGGCGCTATCGGGCCACGGCAAGCCGTTCCTCGACGTTCCAGGTCACATCAGGGCCTCGCGTGAGCTCGTGTTGCGGAGATTGGCAGCGGTCGCCGCCGCGGTCGCGGAGTCGCCGCAGACCGCGGTGGCGCTCGTGCCCGCCGTCTACGACGAGCAGCTCAGCGTCCGCAACGCCGGCTGGTTCTTGTCCCAGACGCTCTGCTACCTGCGCCACCTCGAACTCGCGGGGCGGGTGGGGGTGGACGAGGACGAGCGCTGGCACGCCTCGTGAGTGGCCGGGTTGCGCTCAGACGAACGCCGCCGCCGGCCGACCAGCCGCCCGGCTAGGCGGGACCCCTGAACCCCGGCGGGAGTCAGCCGATAACCTTGACATGATCGTGTCAAGGTTGCTAAGCTGACGCTCGCATGCGCATCGATCAGATCCTCGAGCAGGCCGACGAGCCGGTCTTCTCGTTCGAGTTCTATCCCCCAAAGACCGACTCCGGAGAGCGGGTCCTGGGCTTGGCGCTCGAGTCTCTGCGCCAGCTTGACCCGGCGTTCGTGTCGGTCACCTATGGCGCCGGCGGCGGTTCGCGCGGACGCACGCTTGAGCTGACCAAGTGGATCAAGCAGGAGCTGGGGATAGAGGCGATGGCGCACCTCAGCTGCGTGGGCTCAACGCGCGAGGAGCTCCACGACGCGCTGGCGGAAATGCGCGCGGCGGGGATCGAGAACGTGCTTGCGCTGCGCGGCGACCCTCCTCGGGGCGAGAGCGAGTGGCGCCCGCATCCGGACGGGCTGCGCTTCTCGACCGAGCTCGTGTCGCTGATCGCCGACGATCCGGCGGTCTGCATCGGGGGCGCCTGCTTCCCCGAGGTGCACCCGGAGGCACCCGACATGGCTCACGACCTGCGCTACCTGCGCGAGAAGGTGAACGGCGGCGTGTCGTTCCTGATCACGCAGCTGTTCTTCGACAACGACCGGTACTCCCGGTTCGTCGACGCGGCCCGCGCGGCCGGGATCGACGCGCCGATCCTGCCCGGGATCATGCCGATCACCGACCTGCGTCAGATCAAGACGATCACCGGCATGTGCGGCGCGACGATTCCGCGGGCGCTGCTGGAGGCGCTCGAATGGCGCGCCCACGATCCCGACGCGGTGCTGCAGCTCGGGGTCGCATTTGCCACGCTTCAGTGCGCCCAGCTGCTGGCGGCGGGCGCACCCGGGATCCACTTCTACACGCTCAACCGCTCGCACGCGACACGGGCGATTCTGTCGGCGCTGCGACTGCTGCGCCCGTGGGAGCAACGCGCGACCGCGCCGGCCGCGCTCGGAGCCGCCCCGACCGGACTGGGAGCCACTGCGGCGGCATTCGGAGCCGCCCCGGTTGCACTTGCCGCCGACCCGGTCGCCGCACTCGCCGACGGTCCGGTGG
>JBOGYE010000326.1:0-3619 GCA_050696635.1 Solirubrobacteraceae bacterium
GGCGGGGGCCGCGGCGGTGGCTCGCACGGCGCCCCCGGTCTCGGCGCCCCGAGAGGCCTTGCGGCATTGGCGACCGCAGCGTGGTGGCGCCGGCGGCTGACCCCGTGGCGGCTGCTGCGCTACCTGATCGTCGCGGTCGTCCTGTGGCTGGCGCTGTCGGTGGCGCTGTTCGTGATCAGCTCCGAGCGCCAGAGCGGCTCGATCCCGCAGTCGGCCCAGCACGCGCTCGCGCCGGGCTCAAACATGCTGTTCTCGACCGACACCGTGCTGGTGCTCGGCACCGACCAGCGTCCCCGCGGCACCCACGAGGCAGGCGCCAACACGAGCGACCGCGGCAGCCGGACCGACACGATCATGCTGTGGCGGATCGGCGGCGGCGTCTCGCGGCGCCTGTCGATCCCGCGTGACACGCTGATCACGATCCCCGGCTGGGGCCGGCAGAAGATCAACGCCGCATACGCGCTCGGCGGCCCGGCACTGGCGATCCGGACGATCGAGCGCTTCACCGGACTGCAGATCAACCACCTGATCGTGATCAACCTCGCCAACTTCCCGAAGTTCATCGACGCAATCGGCGGGATCGACGTGCACACCGGACGGATCTGCTCCAACATCTCCGGCGGCGCGAGCAATGGCGGCTTCACGCTGGACCTGCGCCGCGGCGAGCATCACCTCGACGGCATCCAGGCGCTGACGCTGGCCCGTACGCGCGAGAACGCGTGCAATCCGGCCTCCAACGACCTGACTCGCGAGGGCTACCAGCAGCAGATCCTCAACGCGATCAAGTCGCAGCTGCTGTCGCCCACCACCTTCTTCCACCTCCCCTGGGCCTCGTTGTATGCGCCGCAAACGGTGCGCACCGACATGGGTCCGCTGACGTTGTTGAGCCTGTTCGCCGCCTCGGAGATGGGCGGGTCGGCGCCGACGCGGATCCTGAAGCCGACCGGTGGCGAGAACGTGCCCGGGGTCGGCGACTCGCTGATCGCGTCGCCGGCCGACGTGCAGCGCGCGGTGCGCAGGCTGATGGGGGGCTGACCGCGGCGCGCTCAGGCCTTGGCCTGAGATTTCTTGGCGCCGGAGGCCGACGCCTCCTTGGACCCCGAGGAGCCGCTGGACTCCGAGGACTTCGACGAGTCCGAGCTCGAGCTCGAATCCGAGCCGCTCGAGGAGTCGCCGGAGCCCGAGCTCGACGGCTTGCCGTTCTCCTTGGCCTCCTTCATCTCCCGCGAGCGCTTGCGCGTGCCGTAATCGGTGTTGTAGAAGCCCGAGCCCTTGAAATGCACCGCGATCGGGTGAAACACCCGCGCGACGGACTTGCCGCAGACCTCGCACGAGGTCACCGGATCGTCTGAGATCCGCTGCATCACCTCGAACGTGTGGCCCTTCTGGCAGCGATACTCGTAGATCGGCATCGAGCGGAGACTATATCCAAGCGCGGCTGGCACTCGTGGGCGCAGAGTGCCAGCGAGCGGGCGACCCCGGACCCCGGCTACCATCGACGCCCGGCCCGCCCCGGCCGTCCCCGGGGGCCGCCCCGACCCCCGCCGCCCCATGCACGACGCCGCCACGATGGACAAGATCGTCTCGCTCTGCAAGCGGCGCGGGTTCGTGTTCCAGAGCAGCGAGATCTACGGCGGCCTGAGCGCCAGCTACGACTTCGGGCACTACGGCGTACTGCTGAAGAACAACGTCAAGGCCCAGTGGTGGCGCGCGATGCTGCAGGAGCGCGACGACATCGTCGCTCTGGACTCCGCGATCATCCAGCACCCGGAGACGTGGGTGGCGAGCGGGCATCTGGCCGGCTTCACCGATCCGCTGGTCGACTGCCGCACCTGCAAGCTGCGCTTCCGGGAGGACCACCTGGCCCTGTCGGCCTGCGGTCGCAAGCCGTCCAAGCACCCCGGCGCGACCGCGGACTGCGACCTGACCGAGGCTCGCGACTTCAACCTGATGTTCCAGACCACGATCGGCCCGGTCCAGGAGCACGGAATGACCGTCTACCTGCGGCCCGAGACCGCCCAGGGGATCTTCCTCAACTTCCGCAACTACCTCCAGACCGCGCGCAAGAAGCCGCCGTTCGGGATCGCACAGATCGGCAAGAGCTTCCGCAACGAGATCACCACCCAGAACTTCATCTTCCGCATGCGCGAGTTCGAGCAGATGGAGATGGAGTACTTCGTGCCCCCGGCCGACGCGGAGATGTGGTTCGAGCACTGGCTCGCGCAGCGGATGAGCTGGTATGTCGATCTGGGCATCCGTCCGGACCGGCTGCGGCTTCGCGCCCACGACAAGGAGGAGCTGTCGCACTACTCCAGCGCCACGTCTGACATCGAGTACCGCTTCCCCGGAACAGTCGGCTGGCTCGAACTGGAGGGCATCGCCAACCGCGGCGACTTCGATCTGACCCAGCACGCGCAGCACTCCGGACAGAAGCTCCAGTACGTCGACACCGCCACCGGCGATCGCTACGTGCCGCACGTGATCGAACCCGCCGGCGGGCCCGACCGCTCGATGCTGGCGTTCCTGGCCGATGCCTACGACGAGGACGAGATCGAGGGCGAGCCTCGGACCGTGCTGCGCCTGCACCCGCTGCTGGCGCCGGTCAAGGTCGCCGTCCTGCCGCTGGTGCGCAAGGACGGCCAGCCCGAGGTGGCGCAACGGATCCACCGCGAGCTGCGCGAGCGCCTCCAGGTCGAGATCGATACGGGCGGAGCGATCGGCCGCCGCTACCGCCGCCAGGACGAGATCGGCACCCCGTGGGCGGTGACCGTCGACCACCAGACGCTCGAGGATCAGACGGTCACGCTGCGCGACCGCGACAGCCTCGCGCAGGAGCGCCTGCCGATCGCGGCCCTCGGCGACGAGCTTGAGCGGCGGCTACGCGCGCCGTGGACGTCGCCGAAGCTGCGCTCTCAGTCGACCTGATCGGCGCCCCACCGCGAGACGAGCCGGGAGCTGACCCGGCGACCACGCTGAAGACATCCATTCGTGGCCGGTCTCAGCGGGCACCGGAGGAGAAGATGAGCGTAGTCTCAGGTGCCTCTTAGAGCCATCTTATGCGCGCGGGCCAGATTGGTGGTTCTGTGAGCAGTAATCGCGGTGACGAACGCGGGCACGGAAGCGCAGCGTGGCTCCGTAACGTCGGACCGGCAACGGCTCTGGTTCCTCTCAGGGTCTTCCTTGGGATCACGTTCGTCTACGCCGGCGTTCAGAAGCTGAGCGATCCCGGGTTTCTGCACCCGGGGGCGCCGACATACATCGGCACCCAGCTGACCGCCTTCTCGCACGGGACTCCGGGGGGCTTCCTGCTGCGCACCTTCGCCCTGCACGACCCGAAGCTCGCCGGTGTCGCGGTGGCGTTCGTCGAGATCCTGGTGGGCCTGCTTGTCCTCGCTGGGCTGCTTACACGGCTGGCGGCAGGGGTGGGTCTGGCATTGAACCTGCTCCTGTTTCTCACCAACAGCTGGAACACGTATCCGTACTTCCTCGGCTCCGACATCGTGTTCGTGTTCGCGTGGCTGCCGTTCGTGCTGGCAGGCGCGGCAGGTCAGCCCGCGCTCGACAACTACCTGTCCCGAGCGTCCGCGGCCAGCCTCGCGGCGGCGCGGCGGGCCGCGGC
>JBOGYE010000327.1:0-16193 GCA_050696635.1 Solirubrobacteraceae bacterium
GCGCTGGAGGCGGCCGCCGACCTCGCCGACCGCTACATCTCCGACCGGTTCCTGCCCGACAAGGCGATCGACCTGATCGACGAGGCTGCGTCGCGGATGCGGATCAAGTCGATGACCTCTCCGCCCGTGTACAAGGAGTTGGAGGACGAGATCGAGGAGACCCGGCGCGCCAAGGAGGAGGCGATCGAGTCCCAGGAGTTCGAGAAGGCCGCCAACCTGCGCGACAAGGAGCGCCGGCTGGGCCAGCGCAAGCGCGAGCTCGCCGAGCAGTGGGAGGCCGGCGAGTCCACCGAGCGCCCGTCGATCGGCGAGGAGGAGATCGCCGACATCGTCTCGATGTGGACCGGGATCCCCGTGTTCAAGCTGACCGAGGCCGAGACCGCGAAGCTGATGCGGATGGAGGAGGAGCTACACAAGCGGGTGATCGGGCAGCATCCGGCGATCGAGGTCGTCTCCAAGGCGATCCGTCGCTCGCGGGCTGGGCTCAAGGACCCCAAGCGTCCGACCGGCTCGTTCATCTTCCTCGGGCCCTCCGGCGTCGGCAAGACCGAGCTGGCGCGGACGCTGGCCGAGTTCCTGTTCGGCGACGAGGACACGATGATCCGCATCGACATGTCCGAGTACATGGAGAAGCACGCGGTGTCGCGTCTGGTCGGATCGCCTCCGGGCTACATCGGCTACGACGAGGGCGGTCAGCTGACCGAGGCCGTGCGCCGCAAGCCCTACAGCGTGCTGCTGCTCGACGAGATCGAGAAGGCCCACCCGGACGTGTTCAACATCCTGCTGCAGATCCTGGAGGACGGCCGGCTGACCGACGCCCAGGGGCGCACGGTCGACTTCCGCCATTGCATCGTGATCATGACCTCCAACATCGGGGCGTCGGAGATCGCGCGCAACACGCCGCTCGGGTTCGCCGTCTCCGACGACGAGACCGGGATCACCTACGACGACATGAAGAACCGGATCATGGGCGAGCTGAAGAAGGTGTTCCGGCCCGAGTTCCTGAACCGGATCGATGACGTGATCGTGTTCCACAAGCTCGCCAAGGACGAGATCAAGGAGATCGTCGACCTGCTGCTGATGCGGATTCGCGAGTCGATGGCCGAGCGCGAGCTGCAGCTCGATCTGTCGGAGCCCGCCAAGGACCTGCTGGTCGAGAAGGGCTGGGATCCCGCGATGGGGGCGCGCCCGTTGCGCCGCGCGATCCAGCGCTACATCGAGGATCCGCTGGCCGACTTCGTTCTGCGCTCGCAGGTGCCACCGGGTTCGACAGTGCTGGTGGAGCCCGTCTCCGCCGCCGGCGAAACCGCCAAGGGCGAGGGCAAGAAGGTCGCTTCGACCGATCGGCCAGAGGCTGACGAGGTCCGGCTGTCGATCATCGAGCCGGCGCCAAAGCCGCTACCGGTCGGAGTCGGCGCCGAAGGTGGCGACTCCGATGACGAGGGCGAGCACGGCGACGATGCGGCGCCGGCCGGCGACGGCTCGGACGCGCCGGACGCGGGCTAGGACACGCGTCGACGCCCGTCAGGCCCGGCTGGACCCATGCCATAGGGCCTAGTCCACGCGCTGGGCCAGGAAGCTGAACTGGCCCGCGAACAGCAGCTTGGTCGCGTTGGTCTGGTGGGCGTCGAGCCTGCGCGCGCGAGCGTAGCCGTCGATCACGCGATTCAACGGCGACCGGCCGCCCCACCACCGGCCCCACCACCGATCGAACAGAGGGCCCCGGCCGGCCAGCCGCCGCGCGATCAGCGTCAGCGCATCGA
Organism: Solirubrobacteraceae bacterium; assembly: GCA_050696635.1. Taxonomy (GTDB): domain Bacteria; phylum Actinomycetota; class Thermoleophilia; order Solirubrobacterales; family Solirubrobacteraceae; genus Palsa-465. The sequence continues at coordinate 1,764 of JBOGYE010000327.1, forward strand.
TCCCCGGACGCACCTCCAGCAGGCGCAGGCCGGCGTCCTCAAGCAGGGTCGACAGGCCGTATGGCGTGTAGTTGACGGTGCTGAGCGAGTGAAACGGCTCCAGCTGCGATGTCGAGCCCGCCAGGTGGCCGCGCGGCGCGAGCACCCGGTAGGCGTCCCGGAGCAGCGGCCGCGGATCGCGGACGTGCTCCAGGACCTGTTTGCAGTACACGAGCTCGAAGCTGCCGGGCGCAAACGGGATCGAGAGGCCGTCGAAGGTCTCAAACGGGGCATCGGTCCGCGTCCGCTCGCGGGCCTCCGGCGAGTCCGGCACGTCGAGCCCCACCCATTGGACCTCGGGATCGCGCGCTCGAAAGCGGTCGACCGACGATCCCGTGCCACAGCCCAGGTCGAGCACCCGCCACGGTCGGTCGGCCGCTCGGCCGATCTCACGCTCGATATAGGTGTCGGCGAGCGTCTGCCGGGCGTGGTCGGAGGGCACGGCCGGTCCAAGCAGCTGCGCCAGCTCGCGGCCCGGGAACCTCATCGCGGTCAATCTATCGCGGCCGCGCGGGGCGGCTCCGGGCAGGATGTGGCGGAACTGTGCCAATCCAGGCCCGTTGAGGCGATCTCGTCGGGGGTGGCGCGTAGGCTCCTGACCGGACTGCCGATGCCCCGGCCAAACTCGATCCACGTCTGCTCGGCCTGCGGCCACGAGACCGCCCGCTGGGCCGGTCGCTGTCCCGGCTGCGGCGAATGGAACACGCTCGTTGAGCAGGTATCGCCCGTGGGGTTCGGCGGCGACGGAGGCGGCGGGGCCGGTCGACGCGGCGGGCGCGGGGCGGGCGGCCGTGGCGGCGCTGCGGAGGCCATGCCCGTTGCCCCGGTCGCGCTCGGCGACGTCGAGGCGATCGACCAGGACCGGCTCAGCACCGGCATCGGCGAGCTCGACGCGGTGCTGGGAGGCGGGCTCGTGCCCGGCTCGCTGGTGGCGCTCGGGGGCGCACCGGGGATCGGGAAGTCGACCCTGACGACGATGGCGCTCGCCAATCTGTGTGCCGCCGGGCGGCGCACGCTGTACGTGTCGGGCGAGGAGTCGGCCGCCCAGATCCGGTTGCGGGCGCAGCGGCTCGGGAACGGCGAGGCTTTGGCCGTGCCGGTGATCGCCGAGACCGATCTGGACACGGTGCTGGCCACGCTCGACGCGGAGCGCCCGGAGGTGTGCGTGATCGACTCGGTGCAGACGCTGCACTCGCGGGCGCTGAGCTCGGCCGCGGGCTCGGTCGCCCAGGTCCGCGAGGTCGCCGATGCCGTGATGGCGCTCGCCAAGCGGCGAGGGATCGCGGTGCTGCTGGTCGGCCACGTGACCAAGGAGGGAGCGCTCGCCGGCCCCCGCGTGCTCGAGCACCTGGTCGACTGCGTGCTCCAGTTCGAGGGCGAGCGTGAGCGCACCTACCGCACCGTGCGCGCGACCAAGAACCGGTTCGGTTCGACCAACCAGGCCGGCGTGTTCGAGATGCGAGATGACGGCCTGGTGGAGGTGCTCGATGCCTCGGCCCGGTTCGTGGCCGAGGCGACCCGCTCGCCCGGCAGCGTCGTACTGTGCGCGATGGAGGGGTCGCGGCCGCTGCTGGTCGAGGTCCAGGCGCTGGTCAGCCCCTCGGAGCTGGTGCCGCCGCGCAGGGTCGTGGCCGGGCTGGATCGCAACCGAGTCGCGCTCGTGCTGGCGGTGCTCGGGCGACACGGCGGGATCGGGCTCGGCAGCGCCGACGTGTTCGTCAACGTCGTCGGCGGTGTGCGGGTCGACGAGCCCGGCTCGGACCTCGCGGTGGCGCTCGCGGTCACCAGCGCCGCCAGGCGGACAGCGTTGGTCGGCGCCGAGGCCCGCCCGCTGGCCTGCTTTGGCGAGCTGGGACTGACCGGGGAGCTGCGCAGCGTGGCGCACGCCGATCGGCGTCTGGCTGAGGCCGAGCGCTTTGGCCTCGGGCCCGTGCTGTCCCCGGAGGGGCAGAGGACACTGCGTGCGGCGCTCGGCGCCGCGCTGTCGGGGCGGAGCGAGCGATGGCCGGCGACCGACAGGGCCGCATAGATGGAAGATGCGTGCGCATCGCGGCCCTGCGTGCGCACAGCGGTTGCCACGCGGGCACCCTCGTGAGGGGCACCTGAGCTAAAATCGTCCTCGAGATGCCGCCGCGTTCCGGGGAAGAGCTCAAAGACGAGCTCGAGTCTCGACAGGAGTCCCGGATCATGAGGGCGCTCGAGATGGTCGCGCCCGGAACCTCGCTGCGGGAGGGGATCGACAACGTCGTCGACGCTCGGACCGGCGCGCTGATCGTGATCGGCGACGCCGAAGAGCTCAGCTTCCTGTTCTCGGGGGGGATCAAGCTCGAAGTCGACTACTCGCCGAGCTTCCTGTACGAGCTCGCGAAGATGGACGGCGCGATCGCGCTGAGCTCGAACGCGACCAAGATCGTGCAGGTCAACGTCCAGCTGACCCCCGACCCGACGATCCTGACGATGGAGACCGGTACGCGCCACCGCACCGCCGAGCGCGTCTCCAAGCAGACCGACGCGCTCGTCGTCGCCGTCTCCGAGCGGCGCGAGGTCGTCTCGCTGTACGTCGACGGCGTCAAGTACATCCTCGAGGACATCCCGGTCGTGCTGGCCAAGGCCAACCAGGCGCTGGCGACGCTGGACAAATACCGCAGCCGGCTGGATCAGGTCTCCACGCGCCTGACCGCGCTCGAGTTCGAGGGCGGCGTGACCCTGCACGACGTTCTGACCGTGATGCAGCGCGTCGAGCTGGTGACGCGGATGGCGGTAGAGATCGAGCGATACATCGTCGAGCTGGGCACCGACGGGCGGCTGATCGAGATTCAGCTGGACGAGACGATGGTCGGGGTCGCCGCCGACAAGGCGGCGCTGGTCCACGACTACCTGGTGCAGGACAGCGACGAGAGCTTCGCGGCGGTGCTGGACCAACTCGCCAGGCTCTCGCACCAGGATCTGCTGGACTTCGGCCGCCTGGCGGAGCTGCTCGGGTACGATCGCAAGCTGAACACGCTCGATTATCCGGTTTCGCCGCGTGGGTTCCGGATCCTGGGACGGATCCCGCGCCTGCCACGGCTGGTGGTCCAGCGGATCGTGACCGAGTTCGGGGGCCTGGAGGAGCTGCTCGCAGCATCGGACGGCGAGCTGGAGACCGTTGACGGCGTCGGCGGGATCCGGGCGAAGGACATTCGCGAAGGCCTTCGCCGGCAGCAGGAGATCAACCTCGTCGATCGCTACCTGCAGACGTAGGGAAACCGGCCGGCGGGTGGCCTGCCCGTCTCGCCCTGACATAGGAGGACACCATCACAGAGCTAATGGAAGAGCACCTGGATGAGCTGGAGACGCTCGAACCGCCGGCGCATATCGAGTTCGAGATCGGCGACAGCGTCGTCTATCCACATCATGGGGCGGGAAAGGTGCTCCGCAAGGAGGTCAGGGAGATGTTGGGCTCGAGCCGTGAGTACCTGACGATCAAGATCCTCCACAACGACATGACCGTGATGGTTCCGACCGAGAACGCGGCGCTCGCGGGCCTGCGGAGGGTGATCGACGAGGAGACCGTCAAGAAGGTGATGGCGGTGCTCGGAGACGAGTGCTCGGAGATGCCCAAGAACTGGAACCGTCGCTTCAAGCACAACCGCGACAAGATCAAGACGGGCGACATCTACGAGCTCGCGGAGGTGGTGCGCAACCTGGCGATTCGCGAGGCCGAAAAGGGGCTCTCGACGGGTGAGAAGCAGATGTTCACTCGTGCCAAGAAGATCCTCGCCTCCGAGCTGATGTACGCGCTCGGAATGGACGCGGAACAGGTCGAGGAGCACCTGCACGGGCTCCTGACCGAGCACGCGTCCAACGGCGACGGCGCCGCGGCGAGCTCGAACGGTAACGGCCACGGCATCGCCCGCCACGATGGCGATGACGAGCACGTTCCGGAGCTCGACGACGACGGCGAGCTCGATGACACCGAGGAGCTGGCGGTCGCGGCCGAGTAGGCGTCGAGCGGAAACGAGAGATGGCGGTCGCGCTGATCGTGGCCGCGGGTGCCGGAGAGCGCCTTGGGAACGACCGGCCCAAGGCGCTCGTCTCACTCTGTGGCCGGCCGATGCTCCAGTGGAGCGTCGACGCGTTGCGAGCGGTCACGGAGGTGAGCCGGATCGTGGTGGCGCTCCCGGCCGGCGAGCTGGGCGCCGCGCCGGATGGGACGACGGCCGTGGAGGGGGGTGCGGTGCGCTCGCAGTCGGTCGCCAACGCGCTCGCGGCCTGCGCGGGTGATGAGCCGGTGATCGTCCATGATGCGGCCCGTCCGCTGGTCTGCGCGGAGCTGTTCTCCCGCGCGCTTGACGAACTGGCACGCCACCCTGACGCCGCCGCCGTGATCGCCGCCGCGCCGGTGTCGGACACCATCAAGCAGGTTGGCGCCGACGGCGCCAGCGTCGAGCGGACGCTTGATCGCTCGCGGCTGTGGGCGGTGCAGACGCCGCAGGTGTTCAGGCGCGCGGCCCTCGAGGCTGCGCTGACAAGCGCGTCGGCGCAGGAGCTTGCGGGCGCTACCGACGACGCCTGGCTGGTCGAGCGCGCCGGTGGGCTCGTGCGCGTGCTGGCATCTGAGCCGGGCAATCTGAAGGTCACGACGCCGACCGATCTGAGGGTCGCCGAGCTGATCCTCGCGGAGCGCCGGGCGTGAGGACCGGGATCGGCTACGACTGCCACCGCCTGGTCGCGGGGCGGCGGCTCATGCTCGGCGGCGTCGAGCTTGGGCGCGAGGACGGGCTCGGGCTCGAGGGTCATTCCGACGCCGACGTGCTCACGCACGCGATCATCGACGCGATTCTCGGCGCCTGCGCGCTTGGCGACATCGGCCAGCACTTCCCGGACACCGACCCCCGCTACCGGGACGCCGACTCGATCGAGCTGCTGCGTGCGTCCTGCGCGCTCGTCCGAGACGCCGGCTTCACCGTGGGCAACGTCGACGCGACGGTGGTCATCGAGGCGCCCAAGCTTGCCCCGGTGCGCGATCGGATTCGCTCGCGGCTTGCGGACGCGCTGGGATTGGATGTCGACCGCGTCAGCGTCAAGGCGACCCGCGGGGAGGGGATGGGCTTCGTTGGCCGGAGCGAGGGCGCCGCGGCGCTTGCGATTGCGACCGTGCACGATCGCTAGTACACGCGTCCGCTAAGTTCTGCGCGTTTCGACGTGCGTCTGAACGCGTCTGACGTGAGGCGATGAGCCCGCCGTACCACCAGTAGTCACAGCTCATCGCCTCGCGTCAGCCACACTAAGCCACTCGCCGATTCCACGCAGAACTTCCGGCCACGTGCACTAGGGTTGCCGGCCTGCGCACCGTCACCCTGCACGACACCCTGACCGGGGAGCTCCAGGAGCTGATCCCGGAGCGCCCTCCGAGGGTGCGGATCTACGCCTGCGGACCGACGGTCTACGGGCGCGCGCACGTCGGCAACGCGCGGCCGTTCGTGGTCTTCTCGCTGCTCAAGCGCTTTCTCGTGCACGAGGGCTATGACGTGGTCCTGGTGTCCAACATCACCGACATCAACGACAAGATCTACGACGCCGCGCAGCAAACGGGCGTCGCCAGCGCGGCGCTGGCGGCTGAGATGATGGCCGCTTATGTCGCCGACACCGACCGGCTCGGGCTCGGGCGACCGGACCGGGAGCCGCTGGCGAGCGAGACTATCGCCGGGATCGTCGCACTGATCGAGAGCCTGGTGGAGCGCGGGCATGCCTATGCCGTGGACGGCGACGTGTACTTCTCGGTCCGCTCCGACCCTGAATACGGCACGCTCTCGCACCGAGACATCGAGCGGCTCGACCAGGGCGAGGGGGTGCAGGGTGCCAGGCGCAAGAGCGATCCGCGGGACTTCGCGCTGTGGAAGGCCAACAAGCCCGGCGAGGACACCGCATGGGGGTCGCCGTGGGGTAGGGGTCGCCCGGGATGGCACATCGAGTGCTCGGCGATGGCCGAGGAGCTGTTGGGGGTTGGCTTCGAGATCCACGGCGGCGGCAGCGACCTGATCTTCCCCCACCATGAGAACGAGGCCGCGCAGACCCGGGCGGGTCGCGGCGCCGAACTGGCTCGGCTGTGGATGCACAACGGGATGGTCAGGCTCGACAGCGAGAAGATGGCCAAGTCGGTTGGCAACATCTCGCTGCTGCACGAGGCGCTGGACCGCCACGGACCCGAGACGCTGCTGACCTACTTCTGCTCCGGTCACTGGCGCCAGCCGATCGAGTACGACGAGCAGCGGCTGGCCGACGCGGCCGCGCGCGCGGAGGGGATCCGTAACAGCGCCCGGCGGCTGACGGCGGGATCCGGTCCGCAGTGGTCGGCGGCGCTACGCGAGCGCTTCTTCGACGCGCTGGCAGCCGACTTCAACACGGTTCGCGCGCTGGCGGTGCTCGCCGAATGGGTCGGGGAGGCCAACCGGGCGACCGCCGGAAGCGTCGGCGATGCCGACCTGGCCGAGATGCTGGACGTACTCGGTCTCGCCGGCCTGATGGCGGGTTCGGCCTCGCAGGAGATCCCGGCCGCGGCGAGCACGCTGTTGCGCGAGCGCGAGGACGCGCGACGCGAGCGCGACTGGGCGCGCGCCGACGCGCTGCGCGAGCAGCTGACGGGTTTGGGCTGGGAGGTCCGCGACGGACCCGGCGGCCCCGAGCTCGTGCGGCTGCTGCGCATCTGAACCGGGCGGACACGCGCCGGGGCGCGCGTGGGACTTGACAGCCGGGCGTTGCTATGTCAAGCTGCGCGCCGCTGGGATAAGGATCAACCCAAGGCTTAGGCTTGGGGTTGGAGGATGACTACATACGGTGCGGCGCCAGGGGAGGTAGCGCGCCACGAAACGATCCGGCGGTCGCGGATGCCGCGCCCGGCGGGAAAGGTTGCTTCTCGTGGCTCGACTTGCTTCAAGCTCTCACTCTCAACTTAAGGTTGAGGATGGTTATCTCATCGCTCTCGCCAAACAGGGCAACAAGGACGCCTACGACCGGATCGTTCGCCGTTATCACGGTTTCGTCCGGCTGAAGGCCTCCTCGTACTTCCTCGCCGGTGGCGACTCCGACGATCTGATCCAGGAAGGACTGGTCGGCCTCTACAAGGCAGTCCGCGACTACCGCACCGATCGCGAGTCCAGCTTTCGCAACTTCGCGGAGCTGTGCATCACTCGCCAGATCATCACCGCGGTCAAGACCGCGACGCGCAACAAGCACACGCCGCTGAACCAGTACGTCTCGTTCTCCAGCACGCCGGCCGGTGGCACCGGCGACGGCGAGCCGACGCTCGACGAGATGATTCCCGGCCCGACGGTCCACGATCCTGTCAACCAGGTGATCTCGTCCGAGGAGCTGCGCGCGCTGGTGGCGTGCATCTCGACCGCGCTGTCCGAGCTGGAGTCACACGTGCTGGCGCTGTACCTCGACGGCCACTCCTACGAGGAGGTCGGACGCCGTCTCGGCTGCGACTGCAAGACCGTCGACAACGCTCTGCAGCGCGTCAAGCGCAAGGTCGGCGCGCACCTGGCGCAGCGGGCCGTGCCCGCCTGAGGCGCGGCGAAGGGCGACGCGGCGCGGCCGCGAGTACTTACGCGATCCTTAGCCTTGGCTTCCCATCCGTTGCGGCGGGCTGTCATGCTAAGCGGGCGGCCGGTGACCACGAGGCTCGGAAGCGAGGGATCACCGATGAGGTCAATTCATAGGCATTCCAGAACGCTGCTGCTGGCGGTCTGCTGCGTGGCACTCGGCGCGGGCGCCAGCGCAGTCGCCGGCGCGGGCGCGGCAACCGGCGCCCATGCGCACCAGCGCGACCGCGCGGCGACCCGTCACGCCGGGCACCACGGCGCGTGGTTGCGCGGCCGCCGGATGGGAGGGCTGGCCCGGATGCTGCGGCGCACCGTGCACGGCGATTTCGTCGTGCACACCAAGACCGGATTTGCGACCGTGACCTTCGACCGCGGCACGCTGCAATCGGTTTCGGGCAGCACGCTGACGATCACGGAGGGAACCGCCAAGGCCACCTATCGCACGGTCACGCTGACGGTCCCGGCGAACGTCCGTGTCAGAGACGACCGTCAGCGTGGGACGCTGTCTGACCTGAAGATGGGCCAGCGGGTGCTGGTGCTGATCGCGCCACAGCGAGCGCTGGTGGTCGCGCACACCCCCCGCGCAGCCGGCGCCGGGTAGTCAGCCTCGCGCTCGCGGTGTGGTGCTGCGGCCACGGCGCGCTGCAGCGCTGCTGCGGCCACGGCGCGCGCCAGGCACCGAGCCGGGGCCGTTCAGCCGGTCACCGGGCCAAGGCGCGCCTCCAGCCCGTAGGTGTCAAACGCGCGGAAGGCCGAGAAGATGCGGTGACGAGGACCGTGGAAGTCCGACGAGCCCGTGCTGAGCAGGCCCAGCTCCGCGCAGCGGTCGGCGAGCACCCGCGCCTGCGCTTCGGTGTGGGTGGCGTAGAACGCCTCGACGCCGTCGAGCCCCAACGCGGCGAACCTGTCGATCAGCGCCAGCACCTCCGAGGGCTTGGAGACGTCCCAGAACGGGTGCGCCCAGACGGCAACGCCGCCGGCACCGTGGATCAACTCGATCGCCCGCTCGACCGTCGGGGCCGAGCGCGGCACGAACGCCGGGCGGCCCTCGATCAGATACTCGGTCAGGAACGCCGATGGATCGAGCAGCCCAGCAGCCTGCAGGCGCGCCCGGTTGACCGGATGGTCGATCGCGGCCTGGGCCAGGTGGGGCCTGCCGACCGACTCGCCGAGCCCGATCCGAGCCTCGATCGCCTCCGTGTCGACGGCGAAGCCGAGCCGGATCAGCGCCGACGCGACCGCTCGCGCCCGGGCTTCCCGGTCCCCGCGCGAGTGCGCCAGGGCGGACGCCAGGGCTGGATCCTCCGGGTCGATCAGATAGCCGAGGATGTGTAGCTCCTGACGGCCTTCGAGCGCGCTGATCTCGGTGGCGGGGACAAGCTGGATCCCCTGGCGCTGCGCCGCGCGCCGGGCCTCGGCGACGCCGGCGGTGGAGTCGTGGTCGGTCAGCGCCAGCAGCGTCACCCCGGCGGCCGCGGCCGCGGTCACGACCGCGTCGGGCGCCAGCGCGCCGTCGGAGTGAACCGAGTGGCTCTGCAGGTCGAAGGTCGGGGCGTCAGCGGCCGTCAGGTGGCGAGCGTACTCAGGCGCTGGCGACCGCGCCGGACCGGGCCCGGCCACCGGTCGCACCCCGCCGCAGCGCGGCCAGCCCCACGAGCCCCATCAGCACGGCGGTGGTCGCGGCCATTCCGAGCCCCGCGCGCGGCCCGAGGGCAGCGATCGTCGCGCCGACGATCGGGCTGCCGATCGGCGTGGAGCCCTGGAACGCGACCAGCCACAGCGACATCACGCGACCGCGCATCTCGGGCGCCGCCCCCAGCTGCAGGGTGGCGTTGGCCGTCGACATGAACGCGATGCTGCAGGCGCCGGCAAGCGCGAGCACAACCAGTTCGATCGCGAGGCTCGGTGCGATCGCCGCGACCGCCAGCACGATTCCGAAGCACAGCGCCGCGGCGGCGATCGGGCGCACGCCGGTGCGCCCGCGTGCTGCCACCAGCAGGCCACCGACCACCGCGCCGAGCCCCATCGCGGCGGTCATGAAGCCGTAGCCCGCCGCGCCCGAGTGCAGCCCGCTCGAGGCCATCACCGGCAGCGAGACGCGGAACTCGTAGGTCAGGCAGCCGACCACCGCCATCATCACGAGCGGGACCGCCAGCGTGGGGGTGCAGCGGACGTAGCGAAGCCCCTCGCGCAGCTGGCCGGGGGCGCGGCGCGTGGGCGGCGCCGGCTCCAGCTCCTCGGTGCGCAACGTAACGAGTGACGCGACCACGGCGATGAAGCTCGCCGCGTTGATCAAGAAGCACAGGCCCTCGCCGGTGATCGAGATCAGGATCCCTGCGCACGCCGGTCCGACCATGCGCGCCCCGTTGACCATCACGGAGTTGAGCGAGACCGCGTTGCGCAGGTGCTCGGGCCCGACCATCTCCATCATGAACGACTGGCGCGCCGGGCTCTCGAAGGCGTTGTTGGCCCCCAGCACCGCGGCCAGCGCGGCGATCTCCCAGACCCGCACTACGCCGGTGATGGTCAGCAGGCCCAGAGCCAGCGCCTGCACGCCCATCGCGCACTGGAGCGCGATCATCAGCCGCCGCTTGTCGACGCGATCGGCGATCACGCCGCCGTACGGGCCGAGCAGCAGCACCGGCAGCGACTGCGCAGCGACGGTCAGCCCCAGCACGGTGCTCGAATGCGTCATTGCCCACACAAGCCACACCTGAGCCGTCATCTGCATCCAGGTGCCGATGACCGAAACCGCCTGTCCCGAGTAGTAGCGGCGGTAGTTGGGGACCGACAGGGACGCGAAGGTGACGCGCCCGGCGCGCACCAGGCGTGTCACGGACGCGCGTCCCGGAGCTGGTCCGCGAGCCGCTCGAGCGCCGGGAGTGCCCGCTCCAGCAGGCGTCGGTCGGTCCCGCTGAGGCCGGCGAGCGCGGCGTTGACAGCGTCCGTCCGCTCGCGGCGCATTCGCGCCGCCAGCCGCTCACCCGCGCCCGTCGCGCGAACCCAGGCGGCGCGCCGGTCGCCGTCGTCGGTGGCGCGGGACAGCAGCCCCGCGTCGACGAGGTCGGTGATCGTCCGCGACAGCATCGTCGGGTTCAGGCCCTCGGTCTCGGCCAGCGCCGAGACCCTGATCGGGCCCTCTCTGACGACGGTCAACAGGACCGACACGCGGGTCGGGGTGAGATCAGCGGCCGCACCGGCCGCCGTCCGGCGCAGCCGGCGCGACAGGCGGCCGATCGTGATCCGCAGGCGCCCGGCCGCCTCGGGATCGAATCCGTGACCGGCCGCGGACGCGGCAGCCGACGATGGAGTTGCGGGTGCGGTGGTGGATGCGGTTGGCGTGACGGCTCAGTCGAGCGGAAGTGAAAATAGTTGCCTGCCGGCACGCATTAGTCTAGCAGCGCGCGGGTCGGCGCTCGGTCGCCGAGCCGTACGGAGCGCGGTCGCCCAAGCTATACTTTCTGAAGCATTGGCGTCGCCACGTGAATGGCAGAATGGCGATTGGGTTTGATGACAATTCAGGAGGCTCAAGCAGATGACGCTCCAGATCGGCGCCACGGCGCCCGACTTCGAGGCTGACACGACCGAGGGACCGATCCGCTTCCACGATTGGATCGGGGACTCGTGGGCGGTTCTGTTCTCGCACCCCAAGAGCTTCACCCCGGTCTGCACGACCGAGCTGGGCTACATGGCCTCGATCAAGCCGCACTTCGAGCGGCGCGACGTGAAGATCCTCGGGCTGTCGGTCGACTCGGTGGACGACAACCGCAACTGGTCGCAGGACATCGAGTCCTCGCAGGGGACTGCCCCCAACTATCCGATCGTCTCCGACTCCGACCTGAAGGTCGCCAAGCTGTACGAGATGCTGCCGTCCGATGCCTCGGGCGAGGCCTCCAGCCGCACGCCGGCCGACAACCAGACCGTGCGCAACGTGTTCGTGATCGGGCCCGACAAGAAGATCAAGCTGATCCTCGTCTATCCGATGAGCACCGGCCGCAACTTCGACGAGGTGCTGCGCGTGATCGACTCGCTACAGCTGACGGCCAAGCACCGCGTGTCGACGCCGGCGCAGTGGCAGCCGGGCGAGAAGGTGTTCCTCGGCGGGGCCGTATCCGATGACGAGGCGCGTGAGCTCTACCCCGAGGGCTGGGAGACGCCGTTGCCCTACATTCGGATCGTGTCCTCGCCCGAGCCGGCGAAATAGGGCGCCCGTCGCGCCGCGCCGTGCACTGGGCGCGCCGTGCGCGGCTCGCCCGGCGCTGCGCTACAGCTGCCCCAGTGCGCTGAACAGTTCCCGCGCGGCGGCGATCCCGAGCGGGAAGTACTCGACGCGCAGGCACTCGTCGGGTGCGTGGATGTTGGAGTCGGGCAGCGCGAACCCCGTGATGATCGACGGGATCCCGCGACGCGCCAGCGCGGGCACGATCGGGAGCGTCCCGCCGGAGCGGATCAGCGCCGGGCGCACACCGAGCGCGCGCTCGAACGCCTCCATCCCGAGCGTCACGGCGCGCGCGTCGGGCGACACCAGTCCCGGCGCCGCCGCGGACAGGCGGCGAACCTCGAGCGTCGCCCCGGCGGGAGCGGCCGCGCGCAGCAGCCGTTCGAACTCGCCAGAGATCTCGTCCACGTCCTGGCCGGGCGCGAGCCGAACCGAGACGTTGGCATCCGCCCGGCATGGGATCACCGTCTTCTCCAGGTACGGCGAGCCGGCGTTCACCCCGTTGATGTCGAGCGACGGCTCGGCGAACGTGCGCAGGTAGAACTCGTCGGCGGCGTTCGGGTCCGCGGGCGTCGCCCCAGCGCCGGCCAGCTCGTCCGCTCCGCCGGGCAACGCCTCCCAGTCGCGCAGCTCGGCCTCGGTAGGAGCGCTCACTCCGCGCCGCAGCGGCTCGGCCAGCCGGCCGTCGCGCGCCAGCAGCGCGCCCAGCGTCTGCACCAGCGCGTGGGCCGCGTTCAGCGCGGCCCCGCCGTACATACCGGAGTGCATGTCCCGCGTGCCGGAGCGCAGCGTCACGTGAAAGTAGACCAGGCCGCGCGTGGCGAGGTCGAAAGCCGGGCGGCCGCGCGCGATCATGCCGCTGTCGAAGATCACCGCGGCGTCGGCGCCGCGCTCGTCGGCCTCCAGGAACTCGACGATCGAGTGACCGCCGGTCTCCTCCTCGCCGTCGCAGGCGAAGCGCACGTTGACCGGTAGCGATCCGGCGGCGGCGAGCTCGCGCGCGGCCGCGAGCAGCAGGTACAGCTGCCCCTTGTCGTCGGCGACGCCGCGCGCGTACAGGTGCTCGCCGCGGATCTCGGGCTCGAACGGATCCGACGTCCACAGGTCCAGCGGGTCCGGTGGCTGGACGTCGAAGTGGCCATAGCAGAGCACGGTCGGCGCCCGCTGCGCACCCTGTGAGGCCCGCAGCTCGCCGAGCGCGATCGGCTGGCCGTGCCAGTCGAGCAGTTCGCATTCGCCACCGGCGCCGCGCAGCAGCGCGCAGACCCACTCGCCCGCGCTGCGCACGTCGCCGGCTCGATCTGGGTCGGCGCTGATCGAGCGGATCCGCAACCACGCCGCCAGCTCGTCGAACCAATCATCCACGCGCCGAGCGTACTTGACGAGGGGCCGCGGCTCGGGGCGCGCGATAACGTTGATCCCGTGCACCCCACGGCCGAGCGCCTGGCGCGGCGCTTGTCGCAGCGCGGGCTCGAGATCGAGGTCACGCAACTCCAGGACTCGGCGCGCACGGCTGCGCTGGCGGCGGCTGCGCTCGGAGTGCAGGTCGGACAGATCGTCAAATCGCTCGTGTTCCTGCGCGGCGACGAGCCAGAGCTCGTGTTGTGCGCGGGCGATCGCCGGGTCGACGCCGCGCGCCTCGGGCTGCGCGCCGCGCCCGCTGCGCGGGTCCGCGAGGTGACGGGGTTCTCGATCGGCGGAGTCCCGCCGCTGGGGCACGACGCCGGTCTGCCGACCACGATCGACAGCTCGCTCCAGCGCTTCGAGACCGTTTGGGCGGCTGCCGGAACCCATCACGACGTGTTCGCCGTGCGGACCGAGGCACTGATCGCCGCGATCCCGGGCGCCGTGGTGCTCGACGTCAGCTGACGGCCCCGCGCTCGCTCGGCCCCGACGCCCGAGCTGCCCTGTACAGTTGCGGCCAGTGACGCGGGGCCCGAGGATCACGTGGCGAATGGGGCCGGCGGCTGTCCTGCTGGCTGCGCTGGTGCTGGCGGCCGGGATGAGCGGCTCGGCTGCGGCGTACCCCGTGCAGTACTGCTCCCAGGTCCCGATCGTGTACGGGATCCCACCGTGGGGCTTTCATACCGGTTCGCCGATCTCCGGCGCGACCGGCAGCTACTCCCGCGGCCACGGCAACATCGACCTCGTCGCCGGCACCGTGTCGGGGATCATCTGCCAGGTCGACCGCGTCCGTCACCGCCCCGACCGACTGATCATCATGACGGTGCAGCGCCACCTGATCTACCACTCGCATGAAGCGGTGATGTGGGGCGTGCCGGGCAACCTGATGAAGATCACCGTCCACGTGCGCAGCAGCACCGACCCCCGATGCGCGGTCGGCACGGTCGGCCACGCTGTCCTGTTCGCGAGCTACAACAACGTCCGCAGCGACAGCGTTGAGTTCACGTTTCCGAAGGCCTGCGCGAGCCACGACCACCTGTACCACGGCCCGCAGGTCAACAATCAGGTACCGCCGCTGTAGCGGGGCGGGACCGCCGGGCGAGGGGGGCCGCGCCGGCGGGGCCAGGGCCTCGCCGCGGAGGGCTGGGCTCCGCCGCGGAGGGCGACCGCTGCGCGCCCCGGCGC
>JBOGYE010000328.1:0-3178 GCA_050696635.1 Solirubrobacteraceae bacterium
GGCGGCGGTGAGGCCTCCGCGACCGCGCGCCCGCGCGCCCGCGGAGGCGAGGGCGGGTGCAGCGCGCGCCTGCGAGCCCGCGGAGGCCGGCGCCGTCGGCGCCTTGGCGGCCGGGATCGAGAACTCGCGCAGCACCTTCGGCGCCCGTGGCCGCACGGCCTTTGGCACGGGGTAGCGACGCGAGGTAGACCCTAGGTGTGCGTAGGTGTAGACGTTGCCGGTTGCGTCCTCGAGCTCGACGTAGCGACCCAGTTGTGGGCTTGATCCGAGCTTCACGATCCGTCCGTCGTTGACCGCGATGACGGGCGATCCGCGCCGCGCGAAGATCGCGGTGCCGCGCTGCCCCGGCGTCGAATCGATCGCGATCGCCGCGTTCGAGCCCCTGATCCGGCGCCCCGCGAGCGCATCGACCGAGTCGTCGGCGTACTCGGCCGGCGCCGCGACCGGGAAGTGGCCCTCGACCAGTCCGACCAGCGAGCCGAGCAGCTGCGATGGGATGCCGCCGATCAACTGCGCGCGAACGAGCACCGACTGGACGTACCAGTCCGCGTGGTTGTAGGCGAGGATCGCGCGAGGAAGATCGGATGATGCGCCGGCGGCGTGCAGGTAGCGCGCCGCGCTGAAGATCGCATCGACCGGGTTGTATGGATCGGCGACGCCGTCACCGTTGGCGTCGACGCCCCACTGGCGCCACGTCGAGGGCAGGAACTGCATCCAGCCGACCGCGCCGGCCGTGGAGACCGACAGATTGCGTCCGTAGTCGGTCTCGATCTCGTTGATCGCCGCCAGTACCTGCCAGGGGACGTCGTACTCGATCCCCGCCGCCTGGTAGATCGGGATCAGGAACGGAGGGATCCGGAACGAGTCGATGAAGAAGTTCGGTACGCCGACCGCCGCCGGGCCCGGCATCGCCAGCGAGAAGGTCGGGTTGCTCGCCGATGGCACGCCCTTGCCCGACGGCAGCTTGTGCGCCGGCCGGGCGGTGCGTGAGCGTCGATGCGCCCGAGCGTGGATCGCCTGGCCTGCCTGCGGGTGTGACGAGCGCGGCTCGGATCTCCCCGGCCCGCTCGGGGCCGGCGCCGCGGCGGGCGCGGACGAGGACGAGCTGCTCGTGGTGGTGGTCGTGCCGGTGGACGACGTCGGCGAGCCGGTGGTCGAGCTGCTGGTGGTGGTGGGGCTGGTGGTCGCGACGGTAGGCGTGCCGGTCGTACCGGTCGTGCCGGTCGTGGGCGTGCTCGGCGTGGTCGAGCCCGTGGCGGCGGTCGTGCCGGACGTCGTGGAGGTGGTACTGGTAGTGGATGAACTGCTGGTCGAGGTCGAGGTCAGCGACCCTAAGGCTGAGGTCGAGCTTGAGACGGGTGGGGGCACCGTGGGCAGGGGCGTGCCAGAGCCGGTGGAGCCACCGCCATCGGCCCATGCGGGCAGCGCGGCGACCGCAAACGCGGCGAGCATCGACCCGGCGAGCGCGGACGCGCGCGCGACCCTGCGTCGGCGACTCACGGCCGCCCTCCTGCGTGGACCCTCATCTGCTAGCGCACTCCAATGTGGTCAACCAAACGCCGGTGGGAGGGACGCTACCCACTGAACCGGCGGTTTGCAATCTCGAACCTGGCGGTAGAGTCAACCGCATGAACCCGGACTCGAGCCTAACGGGTCGGTTTGCTCGCCAGGGGGAGGAGGCGATCGGCCGACTCGCTCAGGAGCTGTTGGCGCTGCCGGTCGTGTCCGCCGCGCTGTCTCGAGCGTTCGAGACGCGCGAGCGCGCGATGCACGCCCAGGAGCTGGCGATGGGAGCGCTGAACCTTCCCTCGGCCAGCGACTTGGAGCGGTTGACGCGGCGCGTGCGCAGCGTCTCTCAGCGCCTGGAGGCGATCGAGGACGGGCTGGATCGCGTGGAGCAGCGGCTCGGCACCGACGGCGGCGCCGCGGTCGAGCGGCGCCTGGAGGCGATCGAATCGGCGCTGGCGCGGCTGGCGCCGCCGCCCCCAGCGGCTCGTGCATCCGGCCGCGGCACCCCCGCTGCCAAGCGCTCGGCGTCGGGGCGATCGGCCACGCCGGCTGCCAAGCGCTCGGCGTCGGGGCGATCGGCCACGCCGGCTGCCGGGCGGTCTCGCGCCGGCACGACCAAGCCCGCCCTCTAGTTCCCGAGCCCGGGGCGGCAGCGCGCGCTATGCCAGCGCGCCGAGCGCCAGCGCGCCGAGCCGGTGCTCGGCCGCCCGTAGCGCCTCGGACTCGATTCGGCGGTGGTCGCCGGCCAGGGTGTCGGACACGATCAGGACGGCGCCGGCCTCAAGCTCGCGCAGCCCAGCGAGCGCGAACAGGGTCGCCGCCTCCATCTCCACCGCCAGCGCGCCGGCGGCCGCCCACTCGGCAGGCGGCCGGTCGCGGTAGAACAGGTCGGTCGATGCCACCGGCCCGAGCCGGGCGGCGCCGCCGCCGGCGGCCCGGGTCAGCGCGGCAAGCAGCGACGGGGACGCGGCCAAGCGGCCCTCGGCGCCGGCCGCAGCTTGTCGGTCCGCCGGAGCGTGTGCGCCGGCGTCGCCGCGGGTGGCCCGAAGGGCCCGGCTGGTGCCATCGCCGCAGATCGCCTCCGTCGCCACGAGCAGATCGCCGAGCGTCAGCGAATCGACCACCGCACCGCAGGTTCCGACGCGCACGAGCCGCTCCGCGCCAAGGTCGGCAAGCTCGGAGATCACGATCGCGGCGCTGGGTCCTCCGATCCCCGTGCTCTGAATCGTCAGCGGCGCGCCGTCGGTCGCGTCGCCGGTGTAGCCCCACAGGCCGCGATTGTGGTTGAACATCCTCGGCTCGGACAGCAGCGCCTGGGCGAGCAGGAGCGCTCGGCCGGGGTCGCCGGGCAGCAGCACGCGTGGCGCCAGCGGAGCCGTCGGATGCAGATGGATCGGTTCCGGCACGGGCGCGCAGGGTAGTGCCGCTCGGCGCCGGTATCCACTCGCGTAGGATCGAATTCGGACGTGACAATTGACATCAGCGACGATGACGAGTAGACATCCAGGACAACGCAAGGCAACAGGCCGGAACGTGGTCGGGCCACAGCGCCCGGCCGCGAGGCGCCGCCGGAAACGTGACGAGCGCCTACGGCTGACGCAGCGGGCCGTAATGTCCGCGGGCGACGGGGCCCGGCACTCACCCAGACCCCGTCGCCGACTTGCGCTGG
>JBOGYE010000329.1:0-8177 GCA_050696635.1 Solirubrobacteraceae bacterium
CGACCCACGTGGAGGGCGGGCAGTCAGAAACGCCGGCCCCCTGGATCCCCAGCACCACCAGGCCGGCGACCGCTCCAGGCCCTGCGCCACGCGCAGGGGATAGCGCAGGGCCCAGGCACCCCGGACGCCAGCTTCGCGCCGGCGGACAGGCCCGGACAACTTGAGGGGGCCTCCGGATGCCCGGGGCTGTTTCAGCACTGGGTGCGTAGAGTGTGCTGCCGAGTCGTGACGTCCGGGGCGGACTGTAGGTTGGCGGCCGTGATACCGGTCAAGAAGCCGATCTGGGACGAGACGCTGGCGGGCTGGCGGGAGGCCGGCGGCGGGCAGCTGTGGCCAGGGTCGGGATGGCGTCGGACGGCCGGTGAGGGGTTGCTGTGCTGACGGTCGCGAAGGTCACCTCCGGTCAGGCGGCCGGATACGCGGTCTATCTGGAGAACCGCACGCTGGCGCCCGAGCTGGGCGACTACTACCTGCGCGGCGGCGAGCGTGTGGAGGCACCCGGCCGCTGGGTGACCGGCGCTGAGCTTGTCAGCGCCGACCCGCACGCGGCCGTCTCAGGCGAGCAGCTGCGGGCGCTGATGGCAGTCCAGCACCCCGCCACCGGGCTTCCGCTGCGCCGCGTGGGCGGCAACGGGCAGGCCGTCAGCGCCCTGGACCTCACCTTCTCAGCACCCAAATCCGTCAGCGCCGTGTGGGCGCTCGCGAGCCCCGAGCTGCGCGCCCAGCTCGAGCAAGCGCACGAGGCCGCCGTGGACCGGGCGCTGGCATACGCGGTCGAGCAGGTGCCGATGGTCCGCCGCCGGGTCGACCGTGAGCGCGTCGACCACGTCTGCGCCGCCGATCTCGTCGCGACCAGCTGGCGGCACACCACCGCCCGTGCGGTCGCCGAGCACGCCCCCGACCCCCAACTGCACTCCCACGCCCTGCTGCACGCCGCCGTCCGGTCTGACGGGGAGCTGGTCGCGATCGACTCCCGCTCGATCTTCGTGCACCGTCGCGAGCTCGGCGCCGCCTACCGCACCACCCTCGCCGCAGAGCTGCACCAGCTCGGCTTCCAGATCCAACGAGGCACCGGCCGCGGCGAACGCTACTTCGAACTCGCCGGCGTCCCGCAGGCCCTGATCGACCGCTGGTCATCGCGCCACCACCAGGTCCACGAGGCGATCCAGGCACGGATCGCCGACAAGCGCCAGACGCTCCAAGCGCTGGTCGCCGGCGGCGGGCCCGGCGCCCGGGACGCCACCGTCGCGCTTGAGGGCCTTGAGCGCTCGGGGCGGCTTTTGCCGTCTGAGGAGCGCTTCATGGCCACCCACACCCGCGCCCCCAAGAACCAGCTGGCCACCCACGGCGACCTTGACCAGCACTGGCACCAAGCCGGCCAGGAGTTCGCCTTCGACGGCCGCGCCGTGCAGCAGCTGCTCGAACCCGACCGCGCACTGCCCGAGCCCGCTACCGGCGCGCAGCTGCTTGACCGCCTGACCGAGTTCGACGCCACCTTCACAGACCGCGAGGCTCGCGCCGTCGCGCTGGAAGCCAGCGCCGGCGCGAGCATCGACCAGGCGCTCGGCACCCTCGACTCACTCGACCGCGCCAACGTGCTGCTCGAACTCGCCGACGGACGGCTGACCACCATCCGGCACCGCTCAGCCGAGCAGCAGACCATCACCGCCGCCGAACGCCTCGCGGCCGCCCGCCCCGACCCTCTCCCCACGGAGCTCGTCGAGCACCAGGCGCTGACGCTCGATGCCGAGCTTCGCGCCCACGGCGCCCAACTCTCGCCCGAACAGCACCAGGCGCTTTGGCTCGCCTGCTCTGACCGTCAGATGGTGATGATCGAGGGGCAGGCCGGGACGGGCAAGAGCACCACCCTGACCGCAATCGCGCGCGCCCACCAGGCCGATGGCCGGCAGCTCGTCGTGACCAGCACCGCGGCGCTGGCCGCCCAGCACCTCGCCACCGAACTGGGCGTCGCCGGCGTGGACGCGGACGCCTACTCCACCGCCGCGCTCCAAGCCGCCATCCAGGCCGGCGGCCTGGTGCTCGACGAGCGCACGACGGTGATCCACGACGAGGCCGCGCTCGCCTCAACCCGCGAACAGCACCAGCTCCTGGCCGCGGTCAAGGACTCCGGCTCACGGATCATCCTGATCGGCGATCCGCGCCAAAACCAGGCCGTCGGCGCCGGCGGACTATGGCCCGACCTCCAAGCCGCCGCGCAGGCCAACAGCGCGTACGTGCAGCTGACCCAGATCGTCCGCGCCCACGACCCACACGATCGGCGCGACCAGACCCTGTTCCGGGCCGGCCAGCACCAGCGCGCCCTGCACGGCTACTCAGACCGCGGCCGCGTCCACCTCGCCGATGAGCAGCGCCAAGCCGAAGACCACGCACTCGACGCCGCGCAGGCAGACCGCAACGCGGGCCGGCGAACCCTGGTCATCTGCCAGACCTCAAACGAGCACCTCGACCAGCTGAACGCCCGCGCGCAGGCGATCCGCGCCCAGGACGGCCAGCTCGGCCAGCAAGCCCTGCCGCTCGCCGGCAGGCCGTATGGGCTGCGCTCAGGCGATCTGATCCAGATCCGCCGCGGCCTCGACCACCCGACCCTCGGCCGGGTCGCCAACGGCGCCACCGGCCAGATCATCGACATCGACGGCGACCAGGCGACGGTGGCGCTCTCAGACGGCCGCCAGGGCGTGCTCTCCCGACAGCAGGCCGACCAGGCGAGCGTCCGCCTGGCCTACGTCGCACACCCGTTCCCCGCCCAAGGCCACACCACCGACACCACCCATCTGATCGTGCTCGAGCACGCCACCCAAGAGGGCTCATACGTCGCGCTGACCCGCGCCCGCCACGCCACCCACATCCACGCCCCCCTCACCCCCGACGACGCCGGCGACAAACGCGAACGCGAACCGAACGCGCAGCTCGAACTGTTCAGACAGCCCCAGCCCGACCAGGACCCGATCGCCCAGCTCGCGCAGCGGATGGGACGCTCAGAGCCCGAGATCGCCTCGATCCACACCCCCCTCGCCCACGAGCAGCACCTCAACGACCAGCACGCCCGCCAGCAGGCGCCCAGGGTCTGGCCCGGACGAGACCTCGACGACCCGCCAGCCCGCGAGCGCGTGCAGCCGACCGGGCCCGGCAGCGACGCCCAGCGCAGGTCCTGGCCCGGCCGCGATCTTGACCGCGGCGACGTTGACCAGGCCGCCGGACGCGATCGCGCGCAGGACCCCGGGCCCGAGCCCGACGCCGGCGAGCATCGCCACCAGCACGATCGCGAGGGCGAGCGGGTCTGGCCCGGACGCGCCAGCACCCCAGAGAGCGCCGGCGCCGGCCGACGTGAGGATGAGCAGCAGGCCCGTGACCGCTATCAGCGCGAGCTGGCAGATCGTCTGGCTCGCGCGCGCCAGGCCCGCGATCACGCCCAGCGCGTACTCGACGGCTACCCGGCCGCCAGCGAGCGCCAGCACCGCCACGCGCTCGAACAGATCGAGCAGACCGCCCAGCATCTCGCCGAGCACGAGACGCTCGCAGACCAGCTCGACGACCAGCTTGACCGGCTGGGACCGATCGCACGCCGCCGCCAGCCAGGGCTGGCGCTCAGAGCGCAGATCGATTTCATCGACACCGCGATCGGCCTGGATGACCGGGCACTGATCGACCTTGACCAGACCGCCACCCGCCACCAGACGGTGATCAAAGACTGGCAGCGCGATCACCCCGACGCACGCGAGCAGCTCGCCGACACCGAGCATGAGCTCGAGGACGTGATCGACCTGGAAGCCCGCCGCCGGATCGAGGCGCCCGGCGAGCATCTCACCCACGCACTCGGCCGGCCCCCCGCGCCCGAGCATCGCCAACGAGGACTGTGGGAACACGCCGCGCTTCAGATAGAGCGCTACCGCACCCGCTACCAGATCGACCCCCAAGAGCCGACCGTGCTCGGCCCAGAGCCCGAGCGTCACAGCGCAACCCGCCAACAACGCGACGAGCTCGACAGCGCCCGCACCGCGATCGTCATGGCCGCCACCCGGCTCGGCGCCCCCGGCCACGCCCACACGGTCAAGCCCCAAGACCTCACCCGCCCAGCCCCTACCCGCACTCGTGGCATCGACCGCGACGGTCCCAGCATCGGCTTCGGCTTCTGAGAACCCCTCAGCCGCTCCCAACAACCCCGAACACCAGTCCATGGCTCCCAGGGTCTCTACGCGCCTCCCAGACGCCCACAGCACCACCCACGCCGCGACAGCCCCCCCCTTCGCCAGCCAAATCAGATCAGGCGCGAAGGCGCCGGCCCCACAGCCCACAGCAACCCCTCGAACGGGACACCACACCGCTCACAGGGCGCCTGGCGATGGTCCCCGAGCCCCAGCAGGGCGAGCGGGGCCAAGAGCCACGCGCAGCCGCCCGCGCCCTCGCACGCGCGCGCAGATCCCTTAGGTACATCAGTAGAGGTACATCCTGCGCGACTCGCCGAACGGGCTTATATGGCAAAAGCGCGACTCGCCGAACGGGCTTAGCCGCGACTCGCCGAACGGGCTTTCGAGGACGGTCCAGAACCGCGACAAAAAGAACGGGCTTCCGTCCGAAGCCGCTGCCACGCTCTCTGCCATGCCACGAGTCCGCCGGTGGCAGGGACAAGCCCCCCGGGAGAGCCTCCTGCACCCCCTTTGGGAGCCGGTCAGTAACGGCAGACCGTCGGAGGCTGCGTTCATCGCGCGCTGCCTCCTCGGTCCAGGCGTCGTTGGCGCCAATCGCCGGCTCTCGATGCTCGACCTGCGGGTCTGGGCGGCGCTCTGTGGGGTTCTCCGCGAGCAGCTCGCGAACGCTCCGGCGGCGGACGACCCGGAGCTACAGCGGATCGACACGCGCACCGTCGAGACGACCGGCTACCAGCTGGCCGAGATGGTGTGGGCGGCCGACGGCGGCGACAAGTACCTGAAGCTCCGAGCGGCGCTCGTGCGCTTGGCGGCCACACGTGCGTGCGTGCAGGTCGTCGACCGTGATCCTGAGCTGGCCGCGCAGTTCGTGCGTGAGGGCTATGTGTCGCTCGTGGGAGACATCTGGCTGGCCACCACACGCCTCAACCTCCGGACACCACGCCAGTGGGGTGCGCTGAAGGGTTCCACGTCGCTGAAGGTCGAGATCGGCCACTGGACGGCCCAACAGGTCATCCAGGGAGGCTGTACGTGGCTTGATCTCGACCTCCTACGCAAGCTGGGGTCTGGCCTCAGCGCACGAGTGTGGATCGCGCTCGAGGCGTGGGCCCGCTGGCCGCAGCGCTCGCTCGACGGTCGCGAGGAAACCGCGATCGGACTCGGTCAACCCGCGCTGCAATCACTCGGCGTCTCCCACTACGACCGCCAACGCGACGCCCGACGAGCCCTAGACCGCGCCGGCCGCGGCCTGGTCGCCGTCGACCCCGCCTACGAGCTGGTGCGCTGCGAACGCCGCGGCGGCGGCTGGTCGCTCGTGGTGCGGCGACTCTCCGGCGCGCGATCGCGCGCCGAGGCACGAAAGTCCAATCCGTATCGCGACTCTGGGACCGCCGCCAAGAAACGCCAGCGCCACGCCGACCAGGCCGAGCGCATCGTCGTACGGGAGATCGTCCGCCAGCAGCTCGTCGAGGCCTCGGGCGACATCACCGGCGATGGAGAGCTCGCAGCCTGAAACCATCGCATCAGCCCGAGCACGACGTGCGACACGACAGTCGTGTCGCACGTCGTGCCGCCTTTCCCGGGGAGCCAGGGGGAGGAGCCGTCCGCCAGGGTGTCGAAACTTGTCGCGAGACATGAGCGCTCCCGAAGCCCTCTCTGAGACGGTCGCCGACAACGATGGGCACGATGACGCCGTGCACGTCGACCAGGCGGCAAAGGCGCTTGGCGTAAGCAGGCGCACCGTGGAACGAATGATCGACCGGGGCCGGCTCGAACGCGACACTCAACACGACAGTCGTGTCGCAGCGGTGACGAAGCGGAGCTTGGTCGCCGCGCTCGACGCCACGCGAAGCGACAACGCGACACGACAGTCGCATGCAGTGTCGGATGCCCAGCCTGACGTGAGAGCGGCGCTCGCGGCGATCGAGCGCCTGACGGACGCACTCGCTGACGAGCGCCGACAGCTCACGGCAGCGGCCGAGGACCGCCATCGGGCTGAGCGCGAGCGCGAGGAGGCTCGGATCGAGGCCGCTCGCCTGCAGGCCCAGCTCGAGGCCGCGCGCCAGGTCGCTGAACAGCGCTCTGCCGAGGCCGCGGCCACACGGGACGAACTGCGAGCTCAGCTCGAGGCGATCGCCAGCGCGGGGCCGCTGCGCGCGCTCAGGTTGCGCCGCGAATTGCGCGCGCGCAGCGTCACGTGACGGTTCTGGCGGAGGTCGTCGACCCCGATGGGCGGCGCGTCGAACTGACCGAGCGGTGGGCGCACATCCTCGACGAGCACGAAGAGATGGCCGCCCATCGTGACGCCGTATTGGCGACCATCGCCGCGCCTGGATATCGCCGTCCGGACCCGCGGCCGCAACGCGAGCGCTACTGGCGTAGAGGGCTCGGGCCCAGCCGATGGCTATTGGCGGTCATAGACTTCGGCACCACCCCTGCGCGGATCGTGACCGCCTACGGCAACCGCAAGGACCCGCCGGGATGGACGCCATGAACGTGACGATCGGAAACCTCACCTTCGACCACGCCACCTACGACGCCGATGGCGACGTGCTCTATCTGCACGCCGGGGAGCGCCAGGCGGCGGCCGACAGCGAAGAGACACCCGAAGGTCACGTACTGCGCTTCGGCGCCGACGGCCGCATCATCGGCCTGACGATCATCAACGCACGCTGGCTGCTCGACCGCGATGGCGAGATCACCGTCACGCTGCCTGAGCAAGTCCACGTCAGCCCCACGGCGCTTGAGCCAGCCCTGGCACCAGCCGCGTAACGGCCGCGACCAGCCCAGCGGGCGGAGGGGGTCACGACATCACGACACGACAGTCGTGTCGTGATGTCGCAGTCGCAGGGCTACTCGCTACGCGACGTCCCAACGCCGCGCGCGGAGCGTGTCGATCACGGCTTGGGGGGCGACGTCGCGCAGGTAGCGGTCGGTGATCGCCAGCGATGTGTGGCCGAGGTCGTCGCGGATGATGTTGATCGGCGTGCCCTCGCGCGCGAGCTCGGCGGCGTGGGTGTGCCTGAGCCCGTGAGCATGCACGCGCTTCTGAACGCCGGCGCGAGCGGCGAGGCGGGGCAGCAGCCGGCGGATGTAGCTGGTGTCGATCCGCCCGCCGGCCAGGGTGCAGAACACCGGGGAGCGAGCGCCGGGGGAGAGGGAGCGCCGCCGGTCGATCCAGCGTGCCAAAAGCGCTGAGGTCTGCTGGTCGACGCCGACGGTCCGCGACCGGTCGCCTTTGCCGTGGCGCACCCGGATCGTTCCCTGCTTGAGATCGACGTCCCGCAGCTCAAGCGCCAAGGCCTCGCTGATGCGCAGGCCGGAGCGCCACAGGACCGCGATCAGCGCCCGGTTACGAATCCCGGTCGGCGCCCGTGTCGAGCAGGCCTTCAAAAGCGCGATCGCCTCGGCCTCTGAGAGCACCTCCGGCGGACGCCGCCGCGACGCCGGCGCCGCGCCCTTCCTCGTCTTCGTCTTGGGGGCTCGCGGCCTGGTGGCAGTCATCGGACGCCCGCCGTGGCGAGCTGGCGCACGTCCGCGGCGCGGGCGTCCTGCTCAGTCCAGCCGGCTGCGATCAGCTCGGCGACGAGGCCGGCGATCAGCTCGCCGATCTCTGCGGCCAGATGCCGGCGATCCTCACCGATCTGCTGGTAGTCACAGAACGCGCGATGGATCGCCCAATGGGCCCGCTGCAGCTCGCCCAACACCACCGCCTCGACCTCGCCCGCCGAGGCGCCCGCGCGCGCCGCGTCACCGACACTCTCAGAAACCGCGCTGGCGCCCTGACCGGCAGCCGCGGCGCCGTCATAGACCAGGCCCAGCGCGTCGGGGTGCAGGCCCGACCACAGCCGATCATTGGCGGTCTGCAGCCGCTGCTGGGCGGCGTTCAGGCGCTCAGCGAGCGCCTGGTCCTGCTCGAAGGCGTCGGCCAGCTCGCCGGCGAGCCGCGCAGCGGCCTGGGGCACATCAGCGGTCATCTCGCCCCCTCCTCTCGTTGAGTCACGTAAAGCATCC
>JBOGYE010000330.1:0-3981 GCA_050696635.1 Solirubrobacteraceae bacterium
GCCGGCGCCAGACGAACCGTCGCCGACACGAACCGCTCCAGCGCGTCCGCCGCCGCGCCCGAGTCGATCGCCCGCGCCGACGCATCGACTCCCTCGCGAAGCGACCCGGCGCCGCCGCCGGCGTACACCGCCGCGCCCGCGTTCAGCAGCGCCAGATCGCGCGGGGCGCCCGGCTCGCCGGCCAAGATCGCCCGGCAGATCGCGGCGTTGGCGGACGGGTCGCCGCCCGGCACGGCGCTCGCCGGCGCCGGCGCCAGCCCCACCTCCTCCGGCGTCACGACATACCTGGACAGCGCCCCATCCCGCACCTCCACCACCTGCGTCGGCGCCGACAGCGACAGCTCGTCGAGGCCGTCCTCGCTTGACACCAGTAGCGCGTGCTCGGTCCCCAGCAGCGCCAGCGCCCCCGCCATCGTCTCCAGAAAGGCCGCGTCTGAGACGCCGATCAGCTGCCGTGTGGCGCCCGCAGGATTGGTCAGCGGCCCGAGAAAGTTGAAGATCGTGCGCACCGCCAGCTCGCGGCGCACCGGGACCACGTAACGAGTCGCCTGATGGTGCGCCGGAGCGAACATGAACCCGAAGCCGACCTCCTCGATACACCGTGCGACGGCCGCCGGCGTCAGGTCGATCCGTGCCCCCAGAGCCTCCAGCACGTCGGCCGATCCGGACAGCCCGGTCGCCGAGCGGTTTCCGTGCTTGGCGACCGTGCAGCCGACCCCGGCGGCGATCAACGCCGCGGTCGTTGAGACGTTGAACGTGCGCGGGCCGCCGCCGGTGCCGGCCGTGTCGAGCAGATCGCGTCGCGCCACCGTCACGCTCGACGCCAGCCGCCGCATCGTCGCCGCCAGTCCGGCCAGCTCGTCGACCGTCTCCCCCTTGGTGCGCAGGGCGATCAGGAACGCGGCGATCTGGATCTCAGAGGCGTTGCCGGCCATGATCTCCGCCAGCACCGCCGCCGTCCGCTCCGCGGTCAGATCGTGCCCCGTCGCCAGCTCGTCGATCGACCGCGTCAGCAGGTCCGACGCGGTCGTCACCATGGCGAGGCGTGATCCGCGGGCGCCAGGTCGGGCCAGGGCTCGAGCGCCGCTCCGACCGCCGAGCCCTGCGCCAGGAAGTTGGCGATCAGCCGCTGGCCGTCCGGGGTCAGGACCGACTCGGGGTGAAACTGGACGCCCTCGGCGGGCAGCGTCCGGTGGCGCACGGCCATCACCACGCCGTCGCCCCAGGCGCTGCGCTCCAGCACCTCCGGCAGCTCCGCCCCCGCGATCAGCGAGTGGTAGCGACCGACCTGCAGCGGCGCCGGCAGGCCGCGGAAGATCGTCCGGCCGTCGTGCTCGATCATCGTCGTCTTGCCGTGGACCGGGCGGTGGGCGACCACCGCGCCGCCCCATGCCTGGACCAGCGCCTGATGGCCGAGGCAGACGCCGAGCGTCGGGATCCGAGCCTGCGGGAAGCGCCGCACCGCCTCCAGGGAGATTCCGGCTTCGGCGGGGGTGCATGGGCCGGGCGAGACGATCACCCGCTCATAGCCACGCAGCAGCAGCCGCTCGACGCTCGTCCAGTCGTTACGAACGACCTCGATCTCCCCGCCGAGCTCTCCCACGTACTGCACCAGGTTGTAGGTGAAGCTGTCGTAGTTGTCGATCACGAGCACGCGCACGGTGCCGTGGAACAGTACCCGCCGGGCCGCGCCCGGCCGCCGCCAGGCCTACGGCCACTCGGCCTGCGAGACCGCGATCGAGACTTGCGGGCTCGCCAGGCCTACGGCCACTCGGCCTGCGAGACCGCAAGCTCGATCGCGGCCAGCACGCCGCGCGCCTTGGCCTGCGACTCGCGCAGCTCGTAGTCGGGCTTGGCGTCGGCGACGGTGCCGCCACCGGCCTGGATGTGCGCCACCCCGTCTGAGACGACGACCGTCCGGATGTGGATGCAGGTGTCCAGCTCGCCGGTGTAGCTGGCCCAGCCGACCGCGCCGCCGTAGCCACCGCGCTTGACCGGCTCGAGCTCGTCGATGATCTGCATCGCGCGCACCTTCGGCGCCCCCGACAGCGTCCCCGCCGGCAGCACCGAGCGCAATGCGTGCAGCGCGTCCACCTCCGGGCGAAGCGTGCCGACGACGTTGGAGACGATGTGCATCACGTGGCTGTAGCTCTCGACGGCCATGAAGCTGTCGACCTCGACCGACCCGTACTCGCACACTCGGCCGAGGTCGTTGCGCCCCAGATCGACCAGCATCACGTGCTCGGCGCGCTCCTTCTCGTCGGCGAGCAGCTCGGCGGCGTTGCTCCGGTCCTCGTCCAGAGTGCGCCCCCGCGGCTTGGTGCCGGCGATCGGCCGGGTCGACACCCGCCGCCCGGAGACCGTGATCAGCGGCTCGGGCGAGGCGCCGGCCAGCTCGAAGTCGCCGAAGTCCAGGAAGTACATGTACGGGCTCGGGTTCACGGTCCGCAATCCGCGGTAGATCGAGAATGCCTGCACCGGAACGGCCGCCGACCAGCGCTGGGAGGGCACGACCTGAAAGCAGTCGCCCGCGTGGATGTAGCGCACGATCCGCGAGACGTTGTCCTCGAAGCGCTCCGGCGGCATGTTGGACTCAAACGCCGGCATCACGCGGCCGGCGCGCCCTGCATCTCCGGCCCCGGCGGGCGGGCGCGGCAGCGGGCCGGACAGCCGCCAGCGCACCTCGGCGATCGTCTCGGCGGCGCGCGCGTACGCCGACTCCACATCATCAACGGACTCGGCATACACGTTGGCGATCACGGTCACGGTGTGCTTGAGGTGGTCAAACGCGACCAGCGCGTCGGTCAGCATCAGTGCCAGGTCAGGGAGCCCGAGCGCGTCCGGCGGCGGCGGACCGAGCTCCTCGACGCACCGGACGAGGTCGTAGGCGAACATCCCCACCGCGCCGCCGGCGAATGGCGGCAGCCCCTCCACGGGAGCCACGCTGAAGCGGCCGAGCTCCCGCGCCGCCAGCTCGTACGGGTCGCCTGGCTCTCCCAGCGACCAGCGCAGCACCCGGTGTGGCCGATAGCCGACGAACGACCAGCGCCCGACGCGCCCGTGCTGCGCGGACTCGAGCAGGAACGACGGTCCCAGCTGGCCCTCGAATCCCGGCAGTCCGCGCAGCTTCAAAAACGCCGACACCGGCGTCTGGCAGTCGTCGACGAACGTCTGCAACACCGGGATCAGGTTGTGGTCGCGAGCCAGCTCGCGAACCTCCTCGAGCGATGGGGTCGGCCCGCCCGCGGCCGTCTGCGGGTCAGCGACGACGGCCATCGAGCACGCGCCCGGCATCGGCGAAGCTGAGCCCCCGGCCGCGCATCAGCACCGACAGGTGGTAGAGCACGTCGGCGGCCTCCTCGGCGACGCGTGCGTCGGACTCCTCGCGGGCGGCACGGACGACCTCCTCGGCCTCCTCCTGCACCTTGGCGCCCGCCAGCGCTCGGTCGTCGAGCAGCTTCACCGTGTAGGACCCCTGCGGACGCGCGCGATCCCGCTCCGCGATCGTGCGCTCCAGGGTGGGCAGCGCCTCAGCCGGAGCGCCAGGCGACAGCTGGCCGCGGTGAAAGCAGCTGCGCTGGCCGGTGTGGCAGGCCGGCCCGGCCGGCTCGACCAGCGCCAGCAGCGCGTCGCCGTCGCAGTCGAACCGGATCGCGCGCACCGCCAGCGCGTTGCCGGAGGTGGCCCCCTTGTGCCACAGCTCGCCGCGGCTGCGGCTGAAGAAGTGCGCCTCGCCGCTGGTCCGGGTGAGCGCAAGCGACTCCGCGTTCATGTAGGCGAGCATCAGCACCTCGCCGCTGCGCCAGTCCTGGACGATGCACGGAACCAGGCCGCGCTCGTCGAAGGCCACCTCCGCGTCGTCCACAGGCGGGATGTTAGGGCCTATTACTGGCCTTTTGAGGGGCCGCCTGGCGGCGGCCCGGTTGCGACCGGGGTCGGCCACCGTGGCGCCGGTGGCCGGCTTGCGTCAGGGTCCGCGAC
>JBOGYE010000331.1:0-2369 GCA_050696635.1 Solirubrobacteraceae bacterium
GATGAGATGGACCCGCCCCAGAACCGGCCGCCCAGGGCTCGCCGTCAGCCCGAGCGAATCAGTTCTGGGCCCCGCCCAGGCCGTGCATGCGATCGCGGATCTCGGGCGGATTCTCGATGATCTGGGAGAAGCGGACCACGGTCACGGTGTCCTCCAGTTCCACCTTGCGCCCGTAGATCTGCTCCAGGAAGTGGACCATCTCATCGTGGCGGCGAAACTCAGGGTTGTCGTGCTCGATGTCACGGGGCGAGAGGTCGCGGACCCGCTTGACCTCGACCTGGTCGATCACAGCCAGGAAGATCTTCTCGCGCGGCGAGTGCTGGTAGCCGATCGTGACCATCACGCACTCGTTCTTGCGGTACTTGTGCGACTTGTCCCCCAGCCGAATGGTCGCCGTCTTGCGCCCGCGCCGGAGCTGGTCGGCAAACACCGACGAGTAGAAGTTGAGCACCCGCACGGGTGCGCAGACTATCGGTCCGGGCGGACTCGCGCCAAGGCCCGGCGCACGATCTCCCGCTCGCCCTCGTAGCTCAGAGCGGTCGTCGCCTCGCGCAGGTCCATCCAGCGCGCCTCCTCGATCTCGTGGTCATGGTCGGCCACGTCGCCCGACCGGTATTCGAACAGGAAGAAGCGCACGCGCTTGTCGATCCGCCGGGCGCCGCGCTCGTAGGTGTACCGGCTGTCGCCGAGCTCGGCGACCAGCTCGGCCTGTACCCCCGCCTCCTCGGCGACCTCGCGTGCAGCCGCCTGCTCGGCCGTCTCGTCGCCGTCCAGGTGGCCCTTCGGGAGCCCCAGCACGCGCCGGCCGTCGGACGCGCGCCTGACGGGAACGATCACGACCAGCTGATCGCCGCGCACCACAACGCCGCCGGCCGACAGCTCGTCCGGTGGGCGCTCAGTAGACATATCCCTCCAGCCGCGTCGGGTCGTGCACGGTCAGCCGCCCGCGCCCCTGCGAGATCACGCCCGAACGCACCAAGATCGCCAAGAACCGGCTCGCCGACTCCCGCGATGAGCCGGCCAGCTGCGCCAGCTCGACCTGGGTGATAGTGATCACGATCTCGGTGTCGCCGGCTCCCCGCGCGCGGGCCTCGGCCACCAGCCGCGCGAGCGCGGCCGCGACCCGGCTCGGGACGGTCTGGAACGACTGGCGCGCGAGCCGCTCGTTCGTCTCTCGCAGCCGCCGGCCGAGCGCCGCAAGCAGCCGCAGCGCGAGCTCGGGGTCGGCCCGCAGCAGCCGCCGCATGTCAGCGCCGTGGATCGCCGTCGTCTCGGTCTGCGCCAACGCCTCGACCGTCGCCGAGCGACGCTCGGAGCCGAACAGCGCCAGCTCGCCGAAGAACTCGCCGGGTCCGAACGTCGCCAGCGCGATCGTGCGCCCGTCGGTGTGCTGGCGCACGACGCGGACCCGGCCAGCCGTGACGACGAAGCAGGTGTCGCCCTCGTCGCCCTCGCGAAACACCGTCTCGCCCGCGGCGAAGCTGCGCCGCAGGGCGGCCGCAGCGACCTGCTCGAGGTCCTCGGCCGGCAGATCGGAGAACACCGGCACTCCGCGCAGCAGCACGACGGTCTGCTCGCTGCCGACGGTCATGCATGAGGGGTATCACGCGGCCGCGTCGAGCGCCTGCTCACGACGGCGGCGGCGCAGCAGGTGGCCGATCCACGCGGCCAGCGCGGCCAGCAGCGCGACCGGCACCAGCGCCGCGAGCACGATCAGCGCAACGCCCGCGACGACGACCAGCACGCGTCCGGCATCGTGGGCGCCACGGCCGAAGCTGAAGCCACCGCCACCGCCGCCGGCGACCGCGGGGGGCGGCGGCGCGGCGGCGTCGATCGAGACGCTGACCTTGCTATAGGCGACCTGGCGCTTGAGGCCCTTGAGCGTCGACAGGCGTGACGCGATCGAGGCGTCCACATCGCGCAGCTGGATCTTCAGGCTGTCGATCTGCTCGGTGGTCGTCGCGGCCGCCAATTGGTGCAGCAGCGCGCGGCGCAGCGCGCGCGCCTGCGCCAGCTGCTCGCCGGCGCCGCCGACCTGGCCGGTGATGTCCTGGGTGGCGTCGGTACGCGAGACGACGCGCGCGCCGTGCAGCTGCGACAGCGCGGTCAGCGCCGCGGCGAGGTTGGCGCTCGGGAAGCGCAGCTGGAAGAAGGCGCCGCCCGCGGTCGTGCCGGTCGCGGTCACCGCCGAGCGGTCGACGATCCCATCCTCGTTGCCGACGACGTTGAACACCTGCTGGGCGACGTCGTCGACCCGGCCGGGGGTCGCCGACAGCTGGAGCTGGGCCGACTGCACGATCTGGCGACCGGGAACGGGCGCGGGGACCGGGCCGCCGAAGGCGCCGGGCTGGGACGCGGCCGAGCTGGAG
>JBOGYE010000332.1:0-5036 GCA_050696635.1 Solirubrobacteraceae bacterium
CGCCAGCCGACGGCCTCGATCATCTCGATGCAGACGATCTTGTCGTAGGCTCCGGTGAGGTCTCGGTAGTCCTCGCACAGCACCGTCACACGGTCGCCCAGGTCCGCTTCGCCGACCAGCCTGGAGACGTGGGCATGCTGATCGCGAGAGATCGTGGTCGTGGTGACGTGGCAGCCGCGGGTACCGGCGGCGTGCAGCGCGAACGCGCCCCAGCCGCTGCCGATCTCCAGCACCCGATCCGTCGAGCGGAGCTCCAGCTTGTCGCAGATCAGCTCGAGCTTGGCCCGCTGCGCCTGCTCCAGCGTCATCTGCGGCGCCTCGAACACGGCGCACGAGTAGGTCATGGTCGGGTCAAGCATCCGCCCGAACAGGTCGCAGCCGAGGTCGTAGTGCGCCGCGATGTCCTGCCGACGCCGGCCTCTCGTGCTGGGTCGCAGCAGCGCTCGCACCAGGCGCAGCGGTCGCGTCGCCGGCAGCAGGCGCCGTCGCCAGCGGTCGGTGACGCCCGCGTTGCGGGCAGCCAGGCGGATCACGCCGACCAGGTCCGGCGAATCCCACAGCCCCTCGGCGTAGGCGTCGGCGAGCCCGTTGGAGCCGCTCAACAGCCTGCGCCAGGCGCTTGATGAATTGGCGGTCGCGAACGCGATCGGTGGGCCCGAGCCCCAGGTGCGGCGCTCGCCGTCCTGCGTAACGACCAGCGTGCCCGCGCCGATCCGGCGCAGGACCAGCCCGGTCAGCGCTCGCGAAAGGCTCCCGGTCATGTGCCGGCCCCGTCCGGATGCGGGAACACGCGAGCGCCCGCAAGCCGCAGGCCGACGGCGTGTCGGTAGATCAGCGCCAGCACGCGGAGGGTCGGGAACGGGTGGCGGACGCTGATCGCGGCCAGCGATCCCCAGGTCAGCTCTCGGCGGCGCAGCGACAGAGTCGCGTCAAACGCACGCTCGCCGCCGCGCGCGCTCTCGACCCGGACCGACAGCGTCTGCGCCGGCGTCGTCGCCGCGCACGTGTAGTGATGGTCCATGCCCATGAATGGCGACACGTGCAGCGCCTTGGCGAAGTCTCCGCGGAGCACCGCGCCCTCCTGGCCTCCAGACGGGACGACGTACGCGTGACGCTCCCCCCACGGAGTGTTGGTGACCTCCGCGACCAGCGCCTCGATCCGCTCGCCGGGACCGTCGTAGCAGTAATAGAAGCTGACCGGGTTAAAGCAGTGGCCGAACGAGCGCGGATGTGTCAGCACTCGGATCGGGCCTTCCGGGCGGGTACCGGTGTGCGCGTGCACGACGTCCAGTACGGCGTCGCGCAGCGGGATGCGGCGGTCGCCGAGATAGTCGGAACGCCGGAAGCGAACCAGCCCCGGTCGTCTGGAGACGAGCCGCCCGCCGAGCAGGCGAGGAAGCTCGTCGAGGTCAAGGTACAGCAGCGCCAGGCGGTCGCTCAGTTCGCGCCGCGGACGCGTTCGCCGATGGCGAACGGTCCCCTCATAGATGCAGCTGATGCTCACGGGCGCTCTCCGAGGGCGGCCGCGACCCGCAGCCCGCTGTTGACGCCGTCCTCGTGGAACCCCCAGCCCCAGTAGGCGCCGCAGAAGTGGGTGCGCTCGCGGCCCGAGATCTCGTTCACGCGCGCCTGCGCGCGCACTCCGGTCGGCGTGTACACCGGATGGGCGTAGGGAATGCGGCGGATCACGCGCGCCGGATCGATCAGCTCGGTCAGGTTGAGCGTCACGCACAGCTCTCGCTCGGCGCGCAGCGACTGCAGGCGGTTCATGTGGTAGGTGACGGTCGGCGCGGACCTGGGCTCGGGCAGCAGGTGATAGTTCCAGCTTGCCCAGGCACGCCGGCGGCGAGGGAGCAGGCTCGAATCGGTGTGCAGGACGGCCTCGTTTGGCTGGTAGGGGATCGCTGACAGGATCTCGCGCTCCTGCGGTGAGGGGTCCGCCAGCAGCGACAGCGCCCGGTCTGAGTGAGTGGCGAGGACCACGTGGTCGAAGCGCTCCGTTCCCGCCGCGGCCGTGCAGACGAGCACCGCGTCCGGGAGCCGGGAGATCGAGTGCACCGGCGAGCTCAGCCGGATCCGATCGCGGAACGGAGCCGTCAGCGCCTCCACGTAGCGGGCCGCCCCGCCGCTGATCGTCCGCCACCGCGGTCGGCCGGTGAGCGACAGCATCCCGTGGTTGTCGAAGAACTCGGCCAGGAAGCGGGCCGGGAACGCCCACAGCTGCGCAGGATCGGCGGACCACACCGCCGACGCCTGCGGCACGATCAGTCGCTCCACGAACTGGCGCGAGAAGCGCATTCGCTCGAGCCACTCTCGCAGCGAGACCGTGTCGTCGGACTGGCCCAGCAGTTCGCGTGCCGCCCGCTGGAAGCGGACCACGTCGGCCACCATGCGGTGAAACGATGGGGCGACCAGGTTGCGGCGAGCCGCGAACAGTCCGTTTGCCGAGCCGCTGGAGTATTCGAAGGCGCCGGTGCTGTCGCTGACGCTGAAGCTCATCGTCGACGGTTGCGAGGTGACGCCCAGCCGTGCCAGCAGCGCCTCGAAGTTCGGGTAATTACGGTCGTTGAACACCATGAACCCGGTGTCGACATGATGGGTCTGATGCGGGGTGTCCACCCGGATCGTGTTCGTGTGGCCGCCGGCGTAGCCCGCCGCCTCGTAGACGGTCACCTCGTGGCGACGGCTCAGCAGTGCAGCGGCCGTCAGCCCTGAGATGCCGGCGCCGACCACCGCGATGCGCATCGCGTCACGCAGCCAGTGCGTCGCGGGTCCGGGTTGCGCTGGACTCCAGGTGCCCGGCGGGCAGCGCGGTCAGCGGGACGGGACTGGCTCGCATCGGCGCCAACCTACCCCCGCACCGCCGAGCCCAGTCGCCGTCACGCCTGGGACTGCGATGAGGTGGCCAGCACCGACTCCGCGGCCGCCGGCTCGGCGCTGCCGGCCTGCGCCAGATCCGCGGAGACGGGCTGCTGGTCCATGCCCATCGCGAGCTGGGGGGATTGCTCGCTGGGCATCTCTCCGCTGATCGTCTCCTTGAAGCCGCGCAGTCCGGAGCCGAGCGAGCGACCCATCTCGGGCAGGCGCTTGGCTCCGAACACCAGCAGGATGACGACGAGCAGCATGAGAATGTGAAGAGGGTTGTCGAGTCCGACCATCTTGGCTCCGATCGCATCGTTGTACTGGAATCGATACGGACCACGGCGTGGATCGGATCACCGCGTGATGCGATCACCGGTACGCGGAAGCCACGGACGGAGTCCCCGCCCGGCTCAGGCCAGCTGCGCGACGATCACCGGAGAGTGCGTCGGCGCCGGGCTGCCGCCGTCGGGCTCGGGGGTGACCAGCACCTCGCTGATCCCCCGCAGGCTCTCCGGCAGGCCGACGTCTGCGCCGCCGTCGGCGCCGGGGGTGAACAGCACGCTCGCGGGCCGCGGGGCGCTGCGGGACGTCTTCAACCAAACCTCGTAGATGTGCCCGGCCGGGGCTGGCGACAGGTGGCGGGCGATCAGCTCGCCACGATCGCCCGCGACGCGCAGCTGCACGCTGCCGCTGATCCCGGCCACGCGGGCCTGGATCATCCGGGTGCGGCTCGGAGCGCCCGATCCGGTCGCGATCACGACCGCCGCCGCGATCGCCGCAGCAACGGTGGCGACGCCGCCGAGTGCGAGGCGTCCCCGCAGCGCGATCGGGAGCCCGGAGCGGCTCGGCCGCGGGCGCGCGAGATCGGCGCGGGCCGGCTGCGCCTCGCGAATCGTACGCAGCACGCGGCGCCGCAGGCGCTTGGGCAGCGGGTACTGCGGCGCGGCCATCGGCAGCGCCTGGACGACTCCGCGCAGCGCGTCGAGCTCGTCGCGGCAGATCGCGCACTGCTCGAGGTGGCGCTGGAACTCGATCGCCTCAGCGGGCTCGAGCGCGCCCAGCGCGTAGGCGGCCACCTCACCGCCGCAGCCAGCGGTCTCGTCAGCTGCGCCGCTCACGGTGCAAGCCCTCCTGCTCCGAGGGAGATGCGGAGCTTGGAGAGCCCGAGCCGCATCCGCCCTTTGACGGTCCCGGTCGGCAGGTCGAGCAGCTGGGCTATGTCGGCGTGGGTGAAACCGCCGAAGTACGCCAACTCGATCACGTGTCGCTGGTCGGGCGGCAGCTCTGTGAGGGCGCTGCGGACGCGGCGGGCATCGTCCAGTCGCTCTGCCTCGCCCTCGGTGGTCGTTGGCGCCGGGACGCGCTCGGCAAGCCGCTCGTCGTGAACGTCTCTCGAATGGTGGGCCTGCTCACGTCTGAAGCTGTCGATCGCCCGGTTGTGCACCGTGCTGAGGATCCACGAGCGGACGCTGCCCCGCGCCCGGTCATAACGCGCGCCGCTGCGCCACAGGGAGACGAACGCCTCCTGGACGGCGTCCTCCGCGCGCGCCCGCGAGCCGCACATGCGGTAGGCGAGCGAGAATGCGGCCCCCCCATGGCGGTCGAACACGACCTCGAACGCATCGGCCTCGCCGTCGCGAACCAGCTCCATCAGATCCTCATCGGCCAGCGCCTGCAGGCCTCGCCGGCTGTGGGGTGTGTTGAACAAGGGGGCTTTCGGGTGGCGACCGGCCGCAAGTTGGCTTCGACGCCGTTGTTCGACGATACGCAGTACGCGCCGGGAGGGCGCTCGGATCACATCCGCAACCGGCGGCGCCGGCGACAGCGCCGGCGGCTGGCCTGACCCGAGGCCGGCGCTCGGGCGCTCCGGCTGACTCGGTCGCACATTCGGCCTCTCGTGCTCGTGACGCGGCGGCCGTGCCGCGCTGACGGGACGGCGAGGCAGAGCGGCGAGGATGGCGCCGATGAGATAGTCCGGGTCCTCGCGCCCGATGCTCAGCGTGGCTCGAAAGACATGGGCCTTGTGTCGGCCCTGCTCGCTGTCGGGGTCCAGCGCATAGCGCACAAGCTTGTCAGGGTCGATGTGGGCGCCTGCCGCGCCGGGCAGCGGCTCGCCCAGACGCGGCTGGGGCTCGTCGTCGAGCGACATGCCGCCAGGCTACGGCTGGGTGCGG
>JBOGYE010000333.1:0-14870 GCA_050696635.1 Solirubrobacteraceae bacterium
GCCGAGCGCCACGTCGAGCAAGACGATGTCGAAGCTGTCGGTGCTGGCGCGATCGATCGCGGCGCGGCCGTCCGCGACCGCCAGCACGCGGTGGCCCTCGCGTGAGAAGGACCGCGTGAGCATCTCCCGCAGATCGGACTCGTCGTCGACGACGAGGATGTTCAGCGAGGCGTCGGCGACGCGCTCCGATGCCGAAGCGTGTCCGCCGCCGCGGGCCTGGATCTGCTGACTTTGAGGCTCGAGCGACATCGCCTAGCGACGATCGTACCGGCCCCGCCCGCGCCAGGCCGAACACCATCCGCCGTGCGAGGCGGACCGCTCAGGCGGTCTCGAGCGCGCGCCCCGCGGACGTCTGCGACTCGCCGCGCTCGGCCTCGGCGGCCTGCACCGGCAGCCTGCGTGGGACCAGGCTGCCCCCCGCGGCCCAGGCCCACAGCACCACCAGCCACGTGATGGCCGCCAGGCAGACATGCAACCAGACCATGTCGGTGGGCAGCTTGAGCTCGTACTGGACGCTGCCCAGCAACCCCTGCGCGGCGAGCAGCACGCCGAGCACGGTCAGCGGCTCGAGCTGCTCGGTGGTCGCCCCCCTGCGACGGCGCAGGAACCAGACAGCGATCACCGCGACCCCGAGCAGTGCAGCGACCGTGGCGTGCTTGTGCACGACCCAGGCGAGCGTGTCGGCGCCCTTGAAGTGCAGCCGGTGCACCACCTGGCCGGTGAACCCGCCCGAGTGAGGACCGGCGGCGGTCGCGGCGGTGCCCGCGAAGATCGTCAGCGCGGTCAGCGGCGTCAGCGCGCGCACCGACCAGACGCTGGCTCGGTCTGTGACGCGCGGGCGCTCCCCGGGCTCGAAGCGCGCTCGCCAGGCGAGCGCCATGGCGGCCACCAGGATCAGCATCGAGAGAGCGAAGTGCGCCATCACGAAGCCAGGAGCGAGGTGCTCTAGAACCGTGAAGCCGCCGAGCACCGCCTGCCCGATCACGCCGAGCGGCAGCAGCACGGCGATCAGCGCCAGGTCTCGGCGAAATGGGCGACGCGTCAGCGCCAGCACGAACGCGACCGCCGTGACCACCCCGACCAGCCCTGACAGCGCCCGGTTGCCGAACTCGATCAGCGCGTGAATCGACAGCGGCGGCAACGGCGTGCCGCCGCACTTGGGCCAGTTGGCGCAGCCCAGTCCCGAGTCCGTCAACCGCACCGCCGCGCCCGTGAACACGATCACCGTCAGCGCGGCGAGCGTGACGTAGGCGACCAGACGGTACTGGCGGGGGTTGACGGCCAAGCGCTCGCGGACGCGCGACATCGACAGCGGACGATACCGGCCGCCGGCGCTCGCGTGCGCGCGGCGTGCGCGGGGGCCGCCCGCGCGGACGCACCGGTCAGAACTCGGACGGTCAGAACTCGAACGGCAGCGAGGGCGCGAGCTGGGCGAGCGTCGGCGCGCGCCGGTCCCGCTCCGAGGCGAACAGCTCAAGATCTGCCGGCCAGGTGACCCCGACGGCCGGGTCGTTGTACGCGAAGCCGCCCTCGGCCGCCGGGTCGTAGTAACTGGAGACCTTGTAGGCGACGTCGGCGACCTCGCTCAGCACGCAGAACCCGTGCGCGAACCCGTCCGGGCAGTACAGCTGGCGGTGCTCGGCGTCGTCGAGCTCGAACGCCTCGAAGCGTCCGAAGTCCGGCGACCCGCGGCGGATGTCGACCAGCACGTCGAGGATCGCGCCGCGCGCACAGCGGACCAGCTTGGCCTGGCCGGGCTGGAAGTGCATGCCCCGCACGATCCCGCGTGTCGAGCGCGAGTGGTTGTCCTGGACCCAGCGCACGTCGATCCCCAGCTGCGAGAGCGCGCTGTCCCGGAACGTCTCGACGAAGAAGCCGCGCTCGTCGCCGTGCACGGCCGGCGCGAGCAGCACGGGGCCTGAGAGGCTGGTTCGGATCGTCTGCATCTCGGCGGCGGGGACGATACCGGCGCCGAGCGCCTGGCTCAGCCGCCCCCGATCCTGGCTCAGCCGCCCCCGATCCGTCGCACCGCAATCCCGGCGGCCACCCACGGGCCACGATCGACGATGCCGCGACCGTCGACCAGCGCCAGCGCGCCCGGAACATCGTCCGGCGTCAGGGTCGCGTACTGCGCGTGGTCGGCCTGCACGATCGCCGCCTCGACGGCCCGACCGTCCCACGGGGTCAGACCCAGCGACGTCAGCTCCTCGTCGGTGTAGAGCGGATCGCTCGCCAGCGGCGACGCCCCGACCTCCCGGAGCGCCGCGTCGAGGGGGAACGCTCCCGAGAACGCCGCCTCCTTGACGCCACCGCGATAGGCGACGCCTAGGATCAGGACTCGCCGGCCGACCAGTTCGCCTCCGAACGCCTCTGCCACGAGCCCGACCGCGTAGGCGGGCATCCCCTCGTTGACGGCGCGCGCCGCCGTCGGCAGCGCGGCGCCGGCGTGACCCGCCAGGTAGAAGCGCGGGTAGACCGGGATGCAGTGGCCCCCGACCGCTATCCCGGGCCGGTGGATGTGTGAGAACGGCTGCGTGTTGGCCGCGTCGATGACGCGCCCGATGTCGACTCCGGCGCTGTCGGCGTAGATCGCGAACTCGTTGGCGAGCGCGATGTTGACATCGCGATACGTGGTCTCCGCGAGTTTGGTCAGCTCGGCCGTCTCGGCGCCTGCCATCCCTCGAACCTCGGCATCGATGAACGACTCATACAGCGACACGGCCCGGCGCTCGCCGGCCTCGCTGAGACCGCCGACGAGCTTGGGATATGTCGCGAGGTCCTGGAAGACCCGCCCAGAGTAGACCCGTTCCGGGCTGTGGACCGTGTGGAAGTCCTGCTCGGAGTGCAGGCCCGAGCGCCGTGCCAACGCCGGCGCCACACGGTTGCGCGTGGTGCCCACCGGCACCGTCGTCTCGATGCTGACGGTGCTGCCGCGACGCAGCCCACGGCCGATCTCGTCCACGGCAGCGTCGAGCATCGCGTAGTCGGGCGCCGCCGTCCTGTCGACCGCCAGCGGTGCCACAGCGATCACCAGCTCCGGCCCCTCGGCCACCGCCGCGGCCGTGTCCGCGCTCGCGCGCAGCCGGCCCGCGGGAACCAGCTGGGCCAGCGCCTCGGCCAGGCCGGTCTCTCCCGGGAACGGCTCGACAGCGTCGTTGACCAGGTCAACGACCCGCGAGTCGATATCGCAGCCGGTCACGTCATGCCCCGCCGCTGCGATGTGCGCCGCCAGCGGCAGCCCGATCTTGCCGAGCGCCACGACCACGACGCGCATCAGCCGTTCACCGTCAGCGCCTCGCCTCGACGCGCGCTCTCGATCACGGCCTCCGCGATCCGAACGATCTGCACCCCGCGCTCGAGCGTGACGATCTCGGCCGTCGGCTCGCCAAGCAACCGGTCGATGAACGTCTCCAGCTCGACCCGCAGCGGCTCGTCGCGCGCCAGCGCGTAGCGGACCACGTTGCCCTCGCTGACGCCGCGGAACTGCTGGGTCGCGGTCCAAGCCACGTCCACCTCGGCGTTCTCGTAGAAGAACAGGTCACCGCTGAGCGTGTCGGCCTCGAGCATCCCGCGCTCGCCGAGAACGCGCGTGCGCCGGATCTTCACCGGCGAGACACGGTCGACGGCCAGGCTCAGCGCAGTCCCGGACGCCATGCGACCGGTCAGCAGGAGCAGATCCTCATGCTCGCGTCCTGACAGGTGCTGGGTCTGGGCGGCGAGCATTGTGATCTTCGACCCCGACAGCCAGCCCACCACGTCGATGTCGTGCGTGGCGAGGTCCATCACGACGCCGACATCGCCTACGCGACCTGGGAACGGCCCGCTGCGGATCGCCGAAATCGAGAACAGCCGGCCGAGTTGGCCCTCGAGCAGCCGCCGGCGCATGTCTCGCAGCGGAGCGTTGAAGCGCTCGACGTGACCGACGGCGCCCAGCACGCCGCAGCCGGCGCAGCGCTCCACGATCTCGGTCGCCTCCGTCACGGTCGCTGCCAGCGGCTTCTCCACCAGCACGGACACGCCCGCGCCGGCGAGTTGCGCCACGACAGCGAGGTGATGCTCGGTCGGCACCGCCACGATCGCGAAATCGACCCGCGAGCACGACAGCAGGGCGTCGATCGAGCCGTGGACCAGGGCCTGGTCGTGCACGCTGCGATGGCGATCGCCGTCCGGATCGACCGCGCCGGCGAACTGGACCCGCGCCATCGACTGCAGCAATCGGGCGTGATGGCGACCGATCATCCCGAGGCCGATGACCGCCCCTCGCAACTGCATCGGTGGTGCTCTGAGATTCATCGCGAGCGGCAGGGTACCGGTCGGCGAGTGTCTAGGATCGCCGCGGTGACCGCCTCCGCGGCAACACCCAGCGTGCGCGCACCCGCGGTCGGGCGGCGCTCTGCGCGACGGCTCGCCGACCGGCTGCGCGCCACCGACGTGGAGGCTCGCTGGCTGTGCGGCGCGGTGGTGGTGTTCGTCCTCGTGTCGCTGTGGTGGCTGACACAGGACGACCGCGTGCCTGACTTCGACAGCGGTCTGCACATGACCTCGGCGATGGCCGACCACTTCTACCTCGCCACGGGTCACCTCAGCGAGCCGTGGACGAACTACAACAGCTATCCGCCGCTGGTGGCCCTGGTCGGCGCGGCGTCGATCTTCCTGTTCGGCGTCCACCCGATGGCGCTGATCATGACCTCGAACGTCGTGTTCGTGCCACTGCTGGCGCTCGGCTGCTACGGCACCGGCAGGATCGTCGCCGGCCCGCGGGCCGGGCTGCTGGCGGGGCTGCTCGCACTCGGCACGCCGATGTTCGTGTCGATGATGCACGAGTACGACCTCGATCCGCCCCAGGCGGCGATGGTCGCGGTCACCGTGTGGGCGATCCTGGCCTCGCGTCGGTTTGAGCGGATCTGGATCTCGGCGCTGGCGGGGTGGCTGTTCGGGCTGGCGCTGCTGACCAAGGAGACCTCGGTCGTGTTCGTCGCGGGGCTGCTGGCCGTCGTGCTGGTCCGCGGCGGATGGCGGCAGTGGCGCGGCCTGCTGGCGTTCGCGTTCGTGCTCGAGACCACCGCCGGGCCGTGGTACACGTACCACGCAACCCAGATCCTCGGCAGCTTCACCAGCCTCGGCCAACTGGCGCCCAGCCCGGTGCAGGCGCCGCCGCGGCTATCGACCGCCAACCTCGGCTGGTACTTCTGGAACCTGCTCAACGAGCAGACGCTGAGCATCTTCGGCGCCCTGTTCTTCATCGGCGTTGCGCTGGCCATCTGGCGCTGCCTGCGCCACCGCGTGCGCGCCGACAACGTCTACCCGGAGCTGCTGCTCGGCGCCCTGGTCTCGTACCTGGCGATGACCTACCTGACCCACAAGGATCCGCGCTACACGCTGCCCGGGCTGGTCTACGTGGCGGTGCTTGGCGCCAGCTGGATCGTGGCGCTGCGGCGCCCGATGATCCGTCGGGCGCTGTCGACCGGGGTCGCCGTGCTGTCGGCGATCTACCTCGCCGGGATGTCGTTCGGGATCGGAGGCACCGTCCAGATTGCGCTGCCCGGCGCGCAGACGACGATCATCTATCCCTGGCATCTGACGCTGTACGAGACCGCCGGCTGGGTGCGCGGCGGGCCGGTCACCGACGGGCACGTGCTGGCGCTGTTTCGCGGGCTGCGAGCCATGGGGATCCGCGAGGTCGATCTGTACACGGGCAACAACGAGATCGACTTCAACTCCAACGGGATCGGCGCGCTGGCGGCGGCGTCTGGCATCTATGTCGCGCCCGTGCCGCTGCCGCCCGGCCCGTGGAGCGCGTACGTGTTCGTGCACACCCCACGGCCGGGCGACCCGCCCGCATGCCAGACGCTGAACGACGGCGAGGGCATCTACGTCGCCGCCGACAACTTCCAGGGCCTGGACCCGGGGACGTTGACCGATCCACACGCGAGCGCGCCATTGACGTTCATCTGTCCTGGCAGGGGCCCGCTGGCATTCAGGCCGCAGCCATGAGCATGACCGTGCTGCGTCGCGTCGCGTCCGCGCTCGTGCCGGAGTCGGGCAAACGCAGGATCGACGCCGCTCGCAACCGCGGCACGATGATCGCGATGGCCCCGGCCAACCGCGAGTTCGTGCGCCGCCACGGCCTGCGGGTCAGCGGCGGCCCGTTTGCGGGGATGGGCTACCTGCCCGGGCTCGAGCGCAGCCAGGGCGATCTGGTCGCAAAGCTGCTCGGCGGCTACGAGTCCGAGCTGCACGGCGCGATCGAAGCCTGGCGCACCAGCCGCCTGACGACGATCGTCAACGTCGGCTGCGCCGAGGGCTACTACGCGGTGGGGATCGCATCGCTGATGCCGGACGCGCAGGTACTCGCCTACGACATCGACCCACGGGCTCGCGAGCTGTGTCGGCGACTCGCCGAGCACAACGAGGTCGCCGATCGAGTGAGGATCGAGAGCGCATGCACGCCGGCCGGCCTGCTCGGCCTGCCGGCCGCCGGTGTCGGCCTGCTGTGCGACTGCGAGGGCTGCGAGCTCGGGCTGCTCGATCCCGAGTCGGTCCCGAACCTTGGCGGCTGGCCGATGATCGTCGAGCTGCACGACT
Source organism: Solirubrobacteraceae bacterium (assembly GCA_050696635.1). Taxonomy (GTDB): domain Bacteria; phylum Actinomycetota; class Thermoleophilia; order Solirubrobacterales; family Solirubrobacteraceae; genus Palsa-465. The sequence continues at coordinate 6,586 of JBOGYE010000333.1, forward strand.
TCGTGAACCCGACGATCACCGACACGATCTGCGCGCGGTTTCGGTCAAGCCACGAGATCGAGCTGATCCGCTCGGCCCCGCCCGACCCGTCGCCGCCGGAGCTGTCATACATGACCGGGCGCCGGCGCCGGGCGGTGCTCAACGAGCGTCCGGTGGCGATGAGCTGGGCGGTGATGTCGCCGCGCGGGGCCTAGCGGCCGGTCGCGCAGACCGCACCCGCGCCTCGGCCAGGGCCGCCAGCATCAGCAGCTCGCGCGTGCGCAACGAGAAGCCGGGAAAGTGCCGGATGCGTGCGCCGGGCACGCGCGCGTCCGTGATCCAGTTCCAGCGCCCGGACAGGAACGCCGTCTGCTCGCGCCAGGCCGTGGAGGCCAGGCGCTGCGGGGGGTCGACGCCGTAGCCGAGCAGCTCGCAGACGGCCGCGTTCTCCCACCAGCGGTGCGTGACGTAGCGGTCAAGCGCCCAGACCGCATCGAGGAACGCGACCGATCGCTCGCCGCCGCGCAGCGCCATCACGCCGGTGTTGGGCCGCGGCCGGCCATCGACCACGTGCTCGACCAGATGCAGAAAGCACCCGTCGCGCAGCTCTGAGGCGATGTCGACCCGGCGGTCGACGATCACGGCGTCGGCGTCGATCCACACCACGAGCTCGTAGCGCGCCACCAGCTCGCGCAGGATCAGGACCTTCGACCACGGCGCCGGTCGCGAGCGATCCAGCGGCTCCGTGTCGAGCCGCAGGTCGTAGCCGTGCCGCTGCGCATACGGAGCGAAGCTCCGCCCTGCCAGCGCGAGCAGTCCTCGCTGGCGCCCCGCGCCGAGCGAGACGATCACCCGGTCGCTCACACGCGCCCGGCCCACTTGGCGAAGAAGTGGCGCCGGTTGCGGCGGTGCACCGTGAACAGCAGCTCGCGGCGGCCGTTGTGCGAGATGCGCCGCCAGGCGGGGGTCGCCGAGACCGCGAACCGGTGCGCGTGCGGGACCCCCGCGACGACGTAGCTGCCCAGGCCCAGCTCCAGGTGCACCGCGACGTTGAGATCGATCTCCTCCATCGTCGCCGGCGCGTAGGCGTCGTCGAACCCGCCCACCGCGTCGAAGTCGGCTCGGCGCAGCGCGAACAGAAACCCGGACACGACGTCGCACGCCACCAGCTCTCCGGGCGGGCGATCCTCGGTCTGCGCCCAGGCGACGTGCGTGCCGTTGCGAAAGTCAAATCGCGAGCCGACGGGTCCGACGATCCCGGCCTGCGGGTTCAAGGCAAGCGCCCGATGCAGCATTGCCAGGGACCCCGGCCCCAGCGAGACGTCGTCGTTGGCGAACACGACCACGTCGCAGGCAGGCGCGGCACGGGCTGCGGCGTTCCAGCCGGGCGCGACGCCGCGGTTGACGCCCAGATCGATGAAGCGCACGCCGTCCGGCAGCCCCGCGTCGACCGCCGAGATGCCGTTCAGCGCGACCACCAGCTCGCCGTCCAGGCCGTCCAGCGCGGGGCGCAGATCCCGGGCGAGGCCGGCGATGTTGGGCTCGCCGTGGGCCCGGTAGACGGGCACGCAGACGGCGATCGCAGGCATCGCGCGGTTGTAGCAGCTACGTGCGGGCGCCTTCTAAGATCCCGGCGCGATGGCCCCCGGCGTCGATCTCGTGGTCAACACGTTCGAGCGGACCTACCGCACCGTGCTGGCGCCGGGCTTCTTTGACTCGATCGTCGCGCAGAACCGGTTCGCGTTCGCGCGGCGTCTGGCGCTGATCAACAACGTCTCCGATCCGCCGGACGCGCGCCGCCGCGCGCAGGCGCTGATCGCCGCCGGCGAGATCGACGGCTGTGTCGAGGTGGCCGGCGAGCTCGGGCGGGCGCTGTCGCTGGCGGGCCTGACGCGGGCCCAGCTCGGTCGGATCGCGCACTACAGCGACTGCTCGCTGGTGGCGGTCACGCTCGACGGCCCCGAGCACGTGCTCTACTGGGACGCCGATGTCAGCCTCCAGGCCGCGCACGACTGGATCACGCCGTCGCTGGCGCTGCTCGCCGGCGACCCGCGCGTACTGGTCGCCAACCCGCGCTGGACGATGGACGAGCGGATGGCGCAGGTGACCCTGTTCAGACGCGGCGAGTTCGCCCTCGGCCGCGGCTTCAGCGACCAGATGTACCTTGTGCGCCGTCGAGACTTCGCCGCCCCGATCTACGGCCAGCGCTGCGCGGCCGCGCTGCGCTTCCCGATGAGCGCGGTGGCGCCGGTGTTCGAGGCGCGGGTCGACGCCCACATGCGCCACCACGACCTGTTGCGCGCGACCTACCTGCAGGCGCGCTACACCCATCCGGTGATGCCGAGCGGCACCGCGACTGAGCAGCTCGGCGTGGCCGAGCGCGCGCGCGGACTGCGCAACCGCGTCGTCCTCAAGGCGATCCACGTCTCCCCCTGGAAGAAGCAGTGCTGCCTGTACATGTGAGATGGAGCCGCGAGCGCCTGCTCGGCCGCACCTATCGGGCGCTCGCGGCATCCGATCTGGTAACCCGCGCCGCGCTGCACCTGCGGGGCGTGGCCAGCGCCGTGCTCGGCAAGCGCCTGGCCCGGTCGACGCTGCCGCACCAGAACGGCGAGCTGTGGCTCGCCGGGGAGCTCGCCGACGCAATCGAGGTGGCGGTCGATGTCGGCGCCAACGTCGGGGACTGGTCGGCGATGGCACTCGCGCGATTCCCGAAGCTTGCGCGCCTGGTGGCGTTCGAGCCCGGAGCCGTCGCCGTCTCGCTGCGGACGCGGCTGCGCGATGATCCGCGCGCGACCGTGATCGAGGCGGCGGTGTCAGACTCGCCAGGCTCGGTGACGCTGTTCGAGCAGACCGACGACACCAAGCTCTCGTCGCTGATCCCGACCGCCTTCACGACCCCCCGAACGGTTGACTGCGTGCGCCTCGACGACGAGCTGGCGCGCCTGGGCCTACCGCGAGTCGATCTGCTCAAGATCGACGCCGAGGGCCTGGACCTGCACGTGCTGCGCGGGGCATCGGGCGCGCTGGCCGAGCGCCGGATCGCCGCCGTACAGTTCGAGTATGGACCGCTGTGGCAGCAGGCCGGCAGCACGCTGCACGCCGCATACCGGCTGCTGGGCGAGGCTGGCTACCGAACGCTGCTGATCACCCCGCGCGGCCTGCGCGAGTTCCCGGTCACGCAGATCACCGAGCTGTACGTGTACGCCAACTTCGTCGCGCTGGCGCCGAGCCTGGCCGAGCGCTTCAGCGACTCGATCAGGCCCATCTGGTAGCGCGCGGCTCGGTCGTCCTCAGCGGCGGCCTCGGGCCTCAAGCCGGTCGCGGGCGAACGGGCTGCGACGCGCCGCGCGCTGCGCCACCTCAAACGCGGCCGGCGGCGCGTCCGTCCAGCGACCGAGCACGTAGATGTCGTGAGGCAGGCGCGCCTGCGCGGCCATCACCTCGATCCCGGCGTGCTCCAGCAGGTCAATCAGGGACAGGGTCGTGAAGGTGTGGTGGTGCATCAGCCGCGTGCTTGCGTTGTCGCGGATCCGCGGCTCGAACTCGGGGCCGGCCGTCCAAGGCGCGTTGCGCGACGCGTCGTGGAGCGCCAGGAACTCGTCGACGTGGGTCAGGTCGTCCTCCCCCACGCCCGCCTTCAGATCGGCCCGCATGTGAGCGAGTGCGGTGACGGGGCGCCGATGGTCGAAGGTGCCCTCCAGATGGGGGGCCACGATCAGCAGGTGACCGCCGGCCACGGTCACGCGGCGCCACTGCGCCAGTGCGCGCAGCGGGTTGGCGATGTGCTCCAGGACGTGGGAGCAGAGAACCAGGTCATAGACGCCGTCGGGCGCGAACGCAAGCTCGACGTCGGCGGCGATGTGCAGCTCGCCGCGCCGGCGGCCATCGACCACGTAGCCGGCCGCGGCATCGAGATCATGCCAGTGAGTCTGCGCCGACGGCTGGACCCCGTCGAGCGAGCGCAGCAGTGGGTAGACCGCGAGCAGGCCTGCGGCGCCGAACACGGCGCTCGGACCGCCGATCTCCAGGCCTTTGGCTCCCCGCAACGGCTCGGAGAAGGCTGCCGGCAGCGGACGGCGATAGTGGCCGAGCAGGTGCCCGCGCGCGGTTCGCAGCGCCGATCCGAGGCTCACGGCCGCGTTCCATCGCGCGGCGAGGGCTCCCGGCGGCGCTTGAGCAGCTCCACGAGCTCGGGCGGGACGGCGCGCAGCACCACCAGCACGACCGCCAGCACCAGAGTCCCTGCCACCACGCCCACCACCGGGTGACCGTCCAGCACCACGCCGACCGCGAACGCCGCCGCCAGTGCCGCCAGCGGGCGCTGCAGGCCGGCCGGCGACGGGCGCAGATCGGGCCTGGCTCCGAACAGGACGACCGCGTAGCCGACGCACAGGACCACCTCGAGCGTGAGGCTGAGATAGCCCGCCCCGCGCGCCCCGAGCGGTGAGATCAGGACCGGGGACAGACCGATCGCCAGGATCAGGGTCGCCACGTTGAGCCCGACCAGCTGCCGGTACATCTGCAGCGACAGCAGCGTGTAGGAGAAGGTCGCGAGCAGGAACGTGGCCGCGATCGCCCCGCCGAGGATCCGCAGCACCGGGATCGACGCCGCGAACGCGTGCCCGCCGCCCGACAGCACGTGGATCGCAAACGGGGCGCCGATCACGAGGCAGAACGCGAACCAGCCCCCGAGGATCACCGCCCCCTCGCACAGCCGGCCCAGCGCGTAGCGCAGCCGGGCGGGATCGTTGTAGGCGGAGCGCACGAGGATCGGAAACGCGGACCCGAGCAACAGCCACGGCACGACGGTGGTCAGCTCCAGGATCCGAAACGAGAGCGCGAAGTACCCGGTCTGGCGCGGCCCCGCCAGCAGCGACGTCGCCACCATCGCGATCCGGAAGTAGACGGCACCGGTCGCCGTGGCGACCGCGTAGACGAACGTCTGCGCGAGCAGGGAGCGCCATCTGCGCACGGCAAAGCTCGGCAGCAGCGAGAACTCGCCGCGCACCAGGGCAGCCGTCAGCGCAAGCCCCGCGACCCCGGCAGCCACCGGCGCGAGGTAGAACGGCAACAGGCCCGCGCCCGCGAGCACCATCGCCCCCATCAGCAGCGCCGAGGCGAGCTGTGGCAGGAAGTCGTTGAGCGCCATCCAGCCAAGCCGCAGGCCCGCTCCCAGCGGCAGCGCGAACGCGCCCGCGAGGTTGATCAGCAGCGATCCGAGCCCGGCGAACGCGACGCCGGCCACCACCTGTCCGCTCCAGCCCGCGAGCGCGCCGAACGCGACCGCCGCGAGCACGCCGACCGAGGTCAGCGCGATCCGCAGGCCGACGAGGTCGCGCATGAACAGCCGCGAGCTGACCGCGTCCCCGACGCTGAGCTCGCGGATGCCCATCTGGCCAAGGCCGCCCTCGGTCACCGCTGCCACGATGAACAGCAGCGAGGAGACCTTCACGTAGTCACCCCAGCGAGCCGCCCCGAGGTGATGCACGACCAGCGGTGTTACGCCCAGTCCCACCAGCACGCCGCCAGCGAATGCGATCAGGCGCAGACCGCCGCCGCTGAGAAACAGCCGCCCCGCTTCGGAGCTGTCGAGGATGTGCTCGCGCTCGGCGTCCAGCGCTGCCGGCGGCGGGGAGTCAGACGTCACACGACAGCCCGTTCGGTGGGCTCGGGGGGGCCACAGGGATCTCGCACGCGTCAAGCAGCTCGCGCGCGCGAGCGACGGTGGTGTTCGCGCGCGCCCACCGCAGCGCCCCCTGCTGCAGCTCGCCGTAGCGGCGCTCGTCGATCGCGGCGATCTTGGCGAGCAGATCGCCGGCATCGCGATAGCTGACGGCGTTCGAGCCGTCGAGCCCGTGCGGCCCGCAGCCGGCCGGCTTGCGGTGCAGGTCGCGGAAGCACGGAACCGCCCCGTTGGCGGCGATCTCGTAGTGGCGCAGCGCGTCCCAGCCGGCGCGCTTGGTCGTGACGCCGAACCGTGACCGCTGCAGGTCCGCGCGGTAGGCGGCCTCGTCGGCGAACGCGTAGCCGGTCTGGTGGCCGAGCCTGGCGGCAAGCTCGGCGTCGACGATCTGGCGGGGGAACTCCTGGTCCTTGGCGGGCAGGCGATCGACGATCTTCTCCGCGGGGATCGCGAACGAGATCGGCCTCAGCCCCAGGCCTCTGCCAAGCCGCGGCGGCAGCATCAGGTAGGACGCGAACCACCGCGTCCAGGGGGTGATCTCGCGCTTGAAGTAATGCGCGCGATTGTGGGCGCGCGGCAGGAACCACCACGGCCGCACGCGCCACCACACCCCCGCGAACGGGTAGGGCTCGACGCGGTCGGCGCCGTCGATCACGGCCATGGCGACGCCGGCACGACGCAGTTGCGGAGCCCATTCGGTCCACAGTCCGAAGCTGCGCCAGATGTCTGCGAACACGACCAGCTCGAACTCATGGTCCAGCGCGCGCCAGAGAACGTGGTCTCGATCCATCGGCTCGTCGGCCAGCAGCCCGTACAGCGTGAAGGCGTTGCCGCGCACGCGCGCCAGCAGCGCCGGCGACGCGGAGCTGTACATGTGCTCGGCCTTGGGGTAGTCCAGCACGCGGTCGCCGAGCAGCCCCCGCAGCCCGTGCAGGAGCGCATCGGCGAGGTAGTCCTCGTGGTTGGACGAGACGAGCAGGACGCGGCTCACGACCGCCGCCGGGCGTAGATCAGGTCATAGCCGCTCGGGGGGTCCCGCGGCTGGTAGTGGTCGGCCAGCAGGGCGTTCAGGGACGGGCGGGCGCGCTCGAGGTCAAGCGCCTCGATCAGCAGGTACCGAGGGCCATGGCGCTCGAGGTCCAGGCCGCGCAGCACGTCGCACTCGCGGCCCTCGAGGTCGAGCACGATCACGTCCAGCGGCTCGGTCGCGCCCTGATCTAGAACCGAGTCGAGCGTGCGCGCGGCAACGGCAATCGAGTACGCGCCACGTCCCGCCACCTCGAGTCCCTGGGCCGCATGGGTCGGATCGCCGGTGGTCGACATCAGATCGCCGAAGTGGATCTGCACCGAGTCAGACGCATGCTCGGGGCCGACCAGCGCGCACTCCACAACGCGCGAGGCGGGCCGGCGCAGGCTGCACTTGCGCGCCAGCTCGGGCACGGGCTCGACGAGAATCCCCGTCCAGCCGAGGTGACGCTCGAGGAAGTAGGTGTTTGACTGGGTGAAGCCGTCGTGGGCGCCGGCCTCGAGGAAGGTACCGCCGCGCCACGGCATCAGCTCCGCGAGCATCCGATCAAGACCGAACAGCGCCGGCCGCGCGTACCGCTGCGAACCCAGCGCCTCAAACAGCCGGTTGCGATGCCACGGCCCGTCGAGGTTGTAGAAGGCGCGACGAGCGCGCGTCACCAGCTCCATCGGCCAGGAAGGTTAAGGGCCCTGAGCGGCGCCAGCGGCGGCGGTCAGCGAACGCAGAACCGCCTCGGCGAACGCGTCCCACGAGAACGTGGCCGCCCGCTCGCGGGCGAGGGCCGCCAGCTGAGCGCGGCTTGACTCCGACTCGAGCAGGCGCTCCAGCTCGGAGGCGATGCTCGCCGCCGATTCGGGATCGGCGTAGCGCACGGCGTCGCCGCCGACCTCGGGCAGCGATGACCTGTTCGAGGTCAGCACGGCCGCGCCCGCCGACATCGCCTCGAGCACCGGCAGCCCGAAGCCCTCCGCCAGCGACGGGTAGCAGAACACGGCGCAGCGCCGGTACAGCTCCGCCAGCGCCGCGTCAGAGACATGGCCGAGCAGCAGGCAGCGTTCGCCCAGCGAGGCCAGCGCCGCGATCGTCTCGCCCGTGCGCCAGCCGCGAGCACCGACGACCACCAGCGGGTGCTGCGCCTGCAGGGCGCGCGGGAGCGCGCCGTAGGCCGCCACCAGCCGTGGCAGATTCTTGCGTGGCTCGAGCGTGCCGACCGCGAGCACGAAGCCCGGCGCCGGCAACTGGCCCAGCTCGTCGGTCGCGGGCGCCGCCAGCACCGGCGAGACGCCGAGCGGCGCGACCACGACGCGGGGCGCCGCCGGTCCTTGGACGCTGACCGCTGCCCGGCATGATTCTGCCTTGCACTAACGAGGTTTTGTATGGCATAATCTGGTGGTGAAACCGATCCGGTTCACCCGCTCGGCCCGCGGGCACCGGATCGGGCAAGCCCATGCGCTGCATGTCATGAACACCGCCGAGCCGATCGATGACGAGGACGGCATCGGTTGGATCGGGCTGGACGACCGAGGCGTCGAGCTGGAGATCTACCTGCTGGAGCGCCCCGACGTGCTCCTCGTCATCCACGTGATGCCCACC
>JBOGYE010000334.1:0-6743 GCA_050696635.1 Solirubrobacteraceae bacterium
TTCGTCCCGATGGTCAAGGGGCAGGGCAGCATGGCTCTTGCCGGGCCACATCTGGTGCGCGCCGCGGTCGGCGAGGATGTCACCCAGGAGGAGCTGGGCGGCAGCCGGGTGCACTGTCGCAAATCCGGGGTCGGAGACCTGGAGGTGGCCGACGACGCCGACTGCATCGAGCAGATCAAGCGCTATTTGGGCTACTTCCCGTCGCACTGCGAGCAGGCGCCGCCGATCACGCCGACCGCGGACCCGATCGACCGCGCCGACCAGCAGCTGCTCGACGTGCTGCCCGACTCCAACCGCAAGCCATATGACATGTACGACGTGATCCGCCGGATCGTCGATGATGGCCAGTGGTTCGACCTCAAGCCCCAGTTCGCCAGGACGATCATCACCTGCCTGGCGCGCTTCGGCGGCCGGCCGGCCGGGATCGTCGCCAACCAGCCGCGGCAGCTGGGCGGGATCCTCGACAACGACTCGTCGGATAAGGCCGCGCGGTTCATCAACCTGTGCAACGCGTTCGGGATCCCGCTGGTGTATCTGATGGACGTGCCCGGGTTCATGGTCGGGACCAAGGTCGAGCAGGCGGGAATCATCCGCCACGGGGCCAAGATGCTGTACGCGACCGCCAACGCGACCGTGCCGAAGATCACGGTCGTTCTGCGCAAGGCCTACGGCGCCGGCTACTACGTGATGTGCGGCCGCGCGTATGAGCCGGATCTGATCGTCGCCTGGCCGTCGGCCGAAATCAGCGTGATGGGGGCGGAGGGAGCGGTCGAGATCGTGTTCCGCAAGCAGGTCGCCGAGGCCGAGGACCCGAACGCCAAGCGCGCGGAGCTGATCGACGCCTACCGCCAGATCATCGACGTGTACGTCGCCGCGGGCAACGACATGATCGACGACGTGATCGACCCGCGCCAGACGCGTCAGACGATCTGTCGCGGGCTGGAGATGGCCGCCGGCAAGCGCGCGCAGCGACCGTGGAAGCGAAACGGCGTCGTGCCGGTCTGATGGGCATCGAGGATCCAGCCGTCATCACGTGCGCGATCTCGGGCGCGCTGGCCAACCGTGATCAGTGCCTCGCGATCCCCTACACGCCGGCCGAGTACGCGGCCGAAGCGCGTCGGATCGTCGACGAGGGCGGCGTCCAGATCCACATCCACGCGCGCACCCCCGGCGGCGCGCCCAGCTACGAGGTGGCCGACTTCGCCGCGATCCGCCAGGCGATCATCGACGAGATCGGCGATGCGGCGGTGATCAACTTCTCGACCGGGACGATCGGCGTGTCGGTGGCCAAGCGCGTCGCCTATCTGGAGGCCTGCCGGCCCGAGGTTGCGGCGCTCAACATGGGCTCGCTCAACTACGCCAAGTACAGCCGCTCACGGCGGGAGTTCGTATTCCAGTTTGTGTTCGCCAATCCGCTGGACGAGATCATCGATCTGCTGACAGCCATGCGCCGGCTCAAGATCAAGCCCGAGCACGAGTGCTTCGACCTCGGCCATGTCGGAACGCTGCCCGCGCTGGTCGACATGGGGCTGCTGGACGCGCCGCTGCACGCGGACTTCGTCATGGGAGTGCTCGGCGGGGTGCCGGCCACCGCGGCGAACCTGGCGGCGATGGCCGCCAACATGCCGAGCACCGGCTCTGCCGACGGTGGTGCCCGCCACCACTGGGGGGTGATCGGGATCGGCCGTGAGCAGTGGCGGATGGTCGCCGCCGCACTGACCCTCGGCGGCTCGGTCCGCGTCGGTCTGGAGGACAACTTCTACCTGCCCGACGGGACGATGGCGCGCTCCAACGGCGAACTGGTGGCGCGGGCGCGGCGGCTGGTGGCGGACTGCGGCCGGCGCCCGGCGACGGTCGCCGAAGCGCGCGCGCTGCTGGGCATCGGATGAGCCGACGGCCGCTCGCGGCGCCGCCGGGCATCGGATGAGCGAACTGCCGCTCGCCGGCCTGACGGTGCTCGACCTCAGCCGCCTGCTGCCCGGCGGCTTCTGCTCGCTGTTGCTGTCCGATCTCGGCGCCGACGTGATCAAGGTCGAGGACACCGGCGCCGGCGACTACATCCGCTGGTCGCCGCCCGCCTACGAAGGCGCGCAGTCGTCGGCCGGCGGTGCGCTGTTCCTGGCGCTCAACCGCGGCAAGCGCTCGGTCCGGCTCAACCTCAAGTCCGACGGGGGTCGCGAGGCGCTGCTCGCGCTCGCACGCGACGCCGACGTGCTGCTGGAGTCCTTCCGACCCGGCGTGATGGATCGGCTGGGCGTCGGGTATGAGCGGCTGCGAGCCGTCAATCCGCGCCTGGTGTGGTGCGCGATCACGGGCTACGGCCAGCAGGGCCCGGGACGCGAGCGCTCCGGCCACGACCTCAACTACCTGGCGCTCAACGGGGTGCTCGGGCTGACCGGCGAGGCGAACGGTCCGCCGGTCCAGGCCTCGGCCCAGGTCGCCGATCTCGGCGGCGGCGCGCTGATGGCGGCCGTCGGGATCCTGGCGGCGCTGCGCGAGTGCGACCGCTCGGGCGAGGGACAGCTGGTCGACATCAGCATGTTCGACGGCTCGCTGTCGTGGCTGGCGATGGTCGCTGCGCAGACGCTCGCCAGCGGCCACGCGCCGGTGCGCGGCGAGCTGGGGCTGGCCGGGCGCTACACCTGCTACCGCCCTTATCAGTGCGCCGATGGCTGGGTGACGCTGGCGGCGCTGGAGCCGAAGTTCTGGCGAGCGTGGTGTGAGGGGGTGGGGCGCCAGGAGCTGATCGACCACGCCTTCGACCCGCCGGGCTCACCCGCGCACAGCGCCGTCTGTGCGGTCTTCGCCGCCCGCACGCGCGCCCAGTGGCGTGCGTTTGCGGCCGGGCACGACTGCTGTCTCGAGCCGGTGCTGTCGCTCGACGAGGCGCTGGACTCCGAGCTGGTGGCGGCGCGGGAGATGGTCGTCGAGCTGGCCCAGCCGGGCGTGGAGCGGCCAGTCAGGCTGCTCGGCACGCCGATCAAGCTCAGCCGCACGCCCGCCGACCCCGCGCGTGGGCCCGGCCCGGCGCTGGGCGAGCACACCGACGAGGTGCTGGCCGCGGCCGGCTACACGGCGACCCAGCTGCGGATCATGCACGCGGCGGGCGCGATCGCCGGCGCGGATCGCGGCCGCGGCCAGGCGTTCCTGTCGGGCTGAATCGCCGTCGGCCCCGAGGACGAGGTCGTGCGCACGAGCCGCGACATGGCCCACCGCGCTTGCGAAGTGGCGGTGCGACGCCGCGGGTCTGGTCATGGTGCCGCTGAACGCGCGCCACAGCCCCGCCGAGCTCGCCTACGCGCTGCAGGACTCGGGCGCTGGAGTGCTGTTCGCGAGGGGCGAGACTCATGGGCTGCCGGCGTCGGTCGAGCACCTGCTCGACTTCGGCGACCGCAATGAGGCGCCGCTGGGGCTGGTTGTCGGCGAGCGCGCCGCCCGCCAGTCGCTGTTCTTCGACCGCCGGTTCCAGGCCGACAGCGCGGTCGGGCGGCTGATCGCCGACGAGGTCGTGCCGGCAGATCAGATCGAGGCGGCGATCGCCGCGCGGGCGGGGATGCTGTGCAGCGCGGGCCGCACGAGCCTGATCGCCGACCGTATGGCCCTGCGCTGCGCGCAGGAGCCGGTCCGACGCGTTCCGGGCGTACATGGCCGGGTACGCCTGCGCGCAGGCTCAATGCATCTATGCGCCGTCGACGATCGCCGCGCTGGAGCGCAACTGGGAGACGTCGGCGGGGGCGGGCGGCGTGAGCGTGCGATACTGACTGACCAGTCAATCGACCTCTGAGGGTCCGCGGGCCCTAAGGGCAGGGCCAGCATGCGTGCAGCCGCGATTCAGCTCAACGCAACCGAGGACTTCGACCGCAATCTGGAGCGCGCCGACCGTCTGGTCCGCGACGCCGCGGCGCGTGGGGCCCAGCTGGCCGTGCTGCCCGAGAAGTGGACGGTGCTCGGTACCCGCGAGCAGATGGCCGCCGGCGCGCAGACGCTCGACGGTCCGGCGATCGCATGGGCGCGGGCGGTCGCCGCCGAACTGGGCATCGACCTGCTCGCAGGCTCGCTGTACGAGCGCGAGCCCGGGGCCGACAAGGGGCACAACATCAGCGTGCACGTAGGCGCGGACGGGGAGTTGCGAGCCGTGTACCGCAAGATCCACCTGTTCGACGTCGAGGTCGACGGGGCGGTGTACCTGGAATCCGCGACGGAGGACCCGGGCGAGGAGATCGTCGTCACCACGCTGGCCGACGGGCTGCGGCTCGGGATGAGCGTCTGCTACGACCTGCGGTTCCCGGAGCTGTACCGGATCCTCGCGCTGCGCGGCGCCGAGCTGCTGGCCGTCCCGGCCGCGTTCACCCTGCCCACCACCCGTGACCACTGGGAGGTGCTGGTGCGTGCGCGGGCGATCGAGAACCAGTGCTTCGTGATCGCCGCCAATCAGATCGGCGACCATCCCGGCGGGTTGCGCTCCGGCGGGCGCTCGCTGATCGTCGACCCATGGGGGCTGGTGCTGGCCGGCGCCCCGGACGCGGAGTGCGCGATCGTCGCCGACCTCGATCTGGACGGGCTGCGCGACATCCGCCGGCGTCTGCCGACGCTGGCGCGGCGCCGGCCCGGCGCCTACCGCTGGGATCCGGCATGACCTCGGCAGCGGTCGACAAGCGGCGGCTGATTCTCGACGCCGCGGTGCGCGTGTTCGCCCGCCAGGGCTTTCACACCTGTCGGGTGTCGGACATCGCCGATCAGGCGGGCGTTGCCTACGGGCTCGTGTACCACTACTTCTCCTCCAAGGAGGCGATCCTCGACACGCTGTTCCTAGAGCGCTGGGACGTGATGCTGGCCGCGATCGCCGACGCCGATCGTTCGCCGCGCGCGCCCGAGGCCAAGCTCGGCGCGATCGCCTCGTTCATCGTCGACTCCTATCGCCACGACCCCGAGCTGATGAAGGTGATCATCGTCGAGGTGACGCGGGCGGCGAACACGTTCGGGCTCACGCACGTCGGCAAGATCCGCGAGGCCTACGACGGAATCGCCGCGATCGTCGCATCGGCGCAGGCCGACGGCGCGTTTCGCCGCGAGATCACACCCCGGTTCGCCGCCCAGGCGTTCTACGGCGCCATCGAGCAGGTGCTGACCGGATGGATCTTCGACAGCGCCGCGGTCGGCGCCGATGAGCTCGAGCGCGCCAAGCGGATGATCGTCGACACGATCTGTCATGGGCTCGCGTCGCCCGCCGCCAATCCGGGTATCCCCGACCAATCGGCGGATGGCGAGTCTGCTTGAATGGCCCACGAGATGCTGGAGAGCCCCCTGGTCAAACGATTGCTGTGGTCCGGCGTGATGGCCGGCTCGAGCGCGCTCGCGACGCTCGTCGCCACGCGCCTGGCCGCGACCATCTGGATGCGCGTGTTCGGCGAAGAGCCACCGGAATGAACGACGCGCCGTCGATCCCTGGGGTAAGCGTGGACGGTGCCGGCGACGCCCCACTGGCCTTCGCCGTGCAGCCGCCCGGGGCCGCTGGCGCCTCGTTTGTCGGCGAGCGGCCCGAGGTCGCCGTCGGCGCTGCGTTCGCCGGCGGTCTGGTCCTGGCCCTGATCCTCAAGCGCCTTGCCCGCTGAGCGCACCGACACCAACGACAAGCTCGCGGCCGCGGTCGCCGAGGTGTCGGACAAGGTAGGCGTCCTGGTTCGCGATGAGTTCGAGCTCGCCAAGGCCGAGATCGTGCAGAAGGCGTCGAGCCTGGCCCGGGGGGTCGCGGCCGTAGCGGTCGGGGCGGTTTTCGGCGTGTTCGCGCTGATCTTCGGGCTGCTGACGATCGCCTGGGGCGTGAACTCGATCGTGTCTTCGAGCTGGATTGGCTTTGCCGCCGTGTTCGTGGGCCTGGCGATCCTGGCGCTGGGAGCGTTCCTGTTCGCCTGGCGCAAGCTGCGCGTCGGCGCGCCGGTGCCCAAGATGGCGATCGACGAGGCCAAGAAGATCGGCTCCACCGTCAGGCCGGGAACCGGGGTCTGATGGCAGCGCGCAGCCCCGAGCAGATCCGCGCCGCGATCGAGGCCAATCGCCAGGAGCTGGGGACGGCGGTCGCGCAGCTGCGAGTCGAGGTCGTCCGGCTGACCGACTGGCGCGGGCAGCTGCGCCGCTACGAGCCGCAGGTTCTGGTCGGCGCCGGCGTGGCCGGTTTCGTGATCGGCGGCGGGATCGCCGCCCTCGGCGCCCTGGCGTTCGGGCGCCGCCGCGGCCGGCGCGCCACCGGCTGAGCTCGCGACCGGGTCAGGCGAGGTACGCGCTCGGCAGCCCGCCGACGCCGAGCAGGCCCGGCCCGACATGGGTCCCGATCACCGGCCCTATCTCGGACACAACGCGCGGCGGCACGCCGAACAGCTCGGTTCCGCGCGCGGCCAGTTCTGCCGCCTCGTACGGCACGCGGATGTGCTGGACCATCCAGGCGTCGGCGCCGGCCTCCGCGCGCTCGCGCAACAGGTCGACCATCCGCTCAAACGCCCGGCGCGAGGTTCGCACTCGCTCCACCGGGGTGATCTCCGAGTCGACCGTCAGGATCGGCTTGATTCGCAGCGCCGACCCGAGCCATGCCTGCGCGCCGGCGATCCGCCCGCCGCGGCGAAGGTACTCAAGCGTGTCGATCGCGAACCACAGCTTCAGCGCGTCCCGCGCCTTCCGCGCGCGCGCCTCGACCTCGGCGGCATCGGCGCCCGCCCTCACCGCCGCCGCGGCGGCGAGCAGCATCAGCC
>JBOGYE010000335.1:0-10206 GCA_050696635.1 Solirubrobacteraceae bacterium
GCCCGGCCGCGTTGCGCGATCGGCAACAAGGCTGTCGATCTGGAGCGCACGCCATCCCCAGCGCGCGTGCGCGCTCCGAGTGGACAGCGGGCTGTCAATCTCCCGACCCGCGACGCTGGCAAGCCCGGTGCGCGCTCTCGATTGACAGGCGCCGGCGCATCCGGGCGTCCGCGGGCACCCGCGAGCGCAGACGAGTGCCTGCGCCCGCGGGCTGAACGGGCCGGGCGTCAGCTGTCGTGGATGATCACGCCGCGGACGTTCTTGCCCGCCAGCAGGTCGTGGTAGCCCTCGTTGACCTGCTCGAGGCTGTAGCGGGCGGTGATGATCTCGTCGAGCTTCAGATGCCCTGAGCGGTACAGGCCGATCAGATTTCCCATCTCGTAGATCGGGTTCGAGCCGCCCGCGAGCGACCCCTGGATGCGCTTGTGCCAGCCGACCAGCGGCGAGCCGGTGAGGCTGACGGTCTTGGTGTCGGCGCGGCTGACCGAGGTCAGCACGACCCTCCCGGCCTTGCCGATCAGCGATACGGCATCGGCGGTGATCTCGGGCTCCAGCACGCCGACGGTGACGACCGCCAGGTCGGCCAGCTGTCCCCGCGTCAGCGCCACGATCTCCTCGCGGGCGCGCTCGACGTCGGTGGCGGTGAAGGTCGCTCCGAGCTTGCTGGCCATCTCGAGCTTGAACGGGTTCGGGTCGATCGCGATCACGTTCTTGGCGCCCGCGTAGCGCGCGCCCTGCACGGCGTTGATGCCGACGCCGCCGATCCCCAGGATCACGACCGTCTCGCCCGGCCGCGTCTCGCCGGCGCGGACGGCCGAGCACCAGCCGGTGGTCACGCCGCAGCCGACCAGGCAGGCGACCTCGAACGGGATGTCGTCGTCGATCCGCACGCACGAGAACTCGGACACGACGGTCCGGTCCGAGAAGGTCCCCAGCGCGCAGAAGCCGCCGTAGTCCTCGCCGTTGCGATGGAAGCGGAAGGTCTCGTCCTGGAGGCAGCCGACGCCGGCGTAGAGGCCGCGGTCGCAGAGGTTCTGGTGGCCGGTGGAGCAGTAGCGGCAGCGGCCGCAGGCGGGGATGTAGGAGGTGACGACGTGGTCACCCACCGCGACCCGGGTGACGCCGGCGCCGACCGCCTCGACCACGCCCGCGCCCTCGTGCCCGCCGACCAGCGGCATCCGGATGTGGCTGCCGCCCTCCTCGCGGATGTGCTCGTCTGAGTGGCACAGCCCGGCGGCCCGGTAGCGGATCAGGACCTCGTAGTCCTTGGGCGGGTCCAGGTCAAGCTCGACGATCTCCCAGTCGGTGCCGGGACGGTGCAGCACCGCCGCGCGGGTGGTCATGCCGGTCATCGTGAATCCTCTCTGTCTCGTGCTCAGGCGACCCGCGCGTTCAGGCGACCCGCGGCAGGACCTCTGACCCGAGCAGGGCGATGTGGTCCAGATCATCGATGTCGAAGATGTGCAGGTACGCGGTCTCGCAGCCCTCGCCGGCGAGGCGCTCCAGGTCGGACGCCACCTCGGACGGGGTGCCGACCACGCCGTGCGCGAGCATCCGCGCGCCGGGCTCGCCCAGGCTCTCCAGCCGGCGCTGCGCCTGTGCCCGAGTGGCGCCGCAGATCACCTGGGTCGTGGCGGACATCCGCAGCGTCGCCGGGTCTCGCCCGATCTCCTCGCAGACGCGGCGCACGTTGGCGAACCGCTCCGCGCAGCCATGGCCGGCGCCGCTGTTGAACTCGTCGGCGAACCGGGCGGCGGCCAGCGGCGTGCGGCGTGGGCCGGTGCCGCCGATGATGATCTCGGGCCGCGGGCTCGTCACCAGCGCCGGGAAGTTGGCGCACGCGTCGAGCTGCCAGAAGCGGCCGTCGAAGCTGAAGCGCTCGCCCGGCGGGGTGGTCCACAGGCCCGTGATTATCTGCAGCGCCTCCTCGAGCCGGTCAAAGCGCTCGCCGATCGGCGGGAACGGGATCCCGAACGCCTGGTGCTCGCGCTCGTACCAGCCGGTCCCGATCCCCAGGCAGATCCGCCCGCCGCTCATCTGGTCGACGCTGGCGACCGAGATCGCCAGCACCGCCGGGTTACGGTAGGTGCCGGCGGTCATCAGCGTGCCGAGCTTGACCCGGCCGGTCTCGCGCGCCAGACCGCCGAGCGTCGTCCACGAGTCGGTCGGCAGGTAGTCCGGGTCGGCCGAGTCGATCCCGAGGTAGTGATCTGAGCGAAAGAACGCGTCGAACCCCGCCTCCTCGGTGGCGCGGGCCATCGCCACGATCCGGTCGTAGGTGGCGCCGTGGCGGGGCTCCATCAGGATCCGCAGCTTCATGCGGTCACCGGCTGTGTCGGTGGCTTCACGCCTGCGCCTCCTCGGGTCGCGGCAGCGGGAACGGCATCGGGCCGCCTCCGTCGAGCACCAGCATCTGCCCCGTCATGAACTCCGCGCCGTCGGAGACGAGGTAGAGCACCGCGGCGGCGACATCGCGCGGCTCGCCGTAGCGGCCGACAGGGAGCCGCTTTCCTCGGCGCTCGATCTCGGCGGCGACGTCGAGCTCCGGGTCCGGGCTGAGGATGGCGCGGCTGGTCGCGAGCGCTCCCGGGCAGATCGCGTTGACCGTCACCCCCCAGGCGGCGACGTCCATCGCCAGCGCCCGCGTCAGCCCGATCACGCCCGCCTTGGATGCGGCGTATGGGGTGCTGCGCGGCGCGGCGATCACGCCCGCCATCGAGGAGACGTTCACGATCCGCCCCCAGCGCCCCGCGCGCATCGCCGGCAGCGCTGCGCGACACATCAGCCAGGTGCCGCGCAGGTTGATCCGCAACACCTCGTCGAACACCTCGACCGGGATCTCGTCGGCGACGTTGCGGTCAAGGCCCTGGGGGGCGGCGGCGTTGTTGACGAGGATGTCGAGCCGGCCGTGACGCTCGAGCGCCGCCTGGACCATGGCCTCCGCATCGTCGGGGTCGCCGATGTCACCGAGCGTGGGCGCGGCGCGGCCGCCGGCCTCCTCGATCTCGTCCACCAGCGTCTGTAGCCCGCTCCACGCGTCCGAGCGAGCCTCGCCCACCAGTTCCTGGCGGCGGTTGGGGACGCCGGCGGGCCGGCGATCGGCGACCACCACAGCCGCACCCAGTGCCGCCAGCGCGCGAGCGATCGCCTGTCCAGCACCGTCTGGCTTGCCGCAGCCCGTGATCAGCGCCACGCGATCGTTCACGACGGCTCCTCGCCGGGATAGCGCAGCTCGATCGCGTCGGCCGGGACCGACAGCGCCCTGACGAGGATCGCGCGCATCACCTCGGGCGGCGCCAGGCAGTCCTCGCACGCCTCCGGCGTGGCGGCGATCGTCACCACTACCTTCGCGCCGTCCTCGCACGCGGCCAGCTCGTAGCCGTCCGCCGCGAGCGTCGCGCGCACGCTCGCCAGGCCTTCGCCGTCAAGCACTCCTGACCACCTCCACCGAGCTGTTGGACCATTCCCCGAACACGCGGAAGACCATCGAGATGGCGGCGTTGCGTGCGCCGGCGACGACGATCGGGACCGCCCGGCGGCCCTCCAGGACCGGCGTGAACGCGTCGCCGGAGACGCGCTCTGACTCGCTCGCCGAGCGCACGCCGGGGCCGCCGTCGCCGACACCGTCCTTGCCGGCACGGCGCAGGTCTGCCTCGGTCCGCCCGCAGTGCTCCACCAGCCAGTCCTTGACGTCAGCCTTGGAGAGGCCGGCGCCCGCCAGCATCTGCGCGTGCTCGGGACAGAACACGATCCCGGCCGACTGCGCGCGGAAGATCAGCGAGCCGGTGCGGCCGATCGTGTCGGCGAAGTCCCACAGCAGCTGCTCGGGGTCCTGGGTGTGGCGGTTGTCGACGAACTCGCAGGTTCGGGTCAGCGTCGCCGACACCGCGCTGGAACCCGCGGACAGGCCCATCTCGTCGGCCAGCGGCTCCCACGGACTCTCCTCCTCGTTCTCGCCGAAGCAGATCGCCCAGCGCCCCGGCAGCCCCTGGGTCGTCTGGTCGAACACGTGCGGGATCACGCCGAAGGCGTTTCGCAGCATCAGCCCGAGCGCGCGCGGGATCGTCGCGTTGGGCCTGAAGCCGCCCGCGAACACGCCGCCGGTGCAGTTGAACCCCAGCTCGTGGCGCAGCGGGCCGTTGATCACGATCAGCGGCGCGGGGCCGCTGGTCGACTGCCAGCCGCCGCCCTTCGCGGCCCGGTCGCGCATCACCGCATCCCAGGCGGCCAGCACGACCGGGAAGTACTCGGGCAGGCAGCCCGCCATCGCGGCGTTGATCGCCGCCAGCGCCACGGTGCACTCGCGTCCGATGTGGTCCATCCGCCACAGGACCTCGTCCGGCGCGCGGTCGGTGCTCGCCAGGAACTCGTCAACCAGCGCGCGCGAGGCCGGCACGACCGGCAGGCCGTCGGTCCAGTCCTGCGCGTAGCAGTGCTCGATCGCCGCCCGTGCGAGGTCGGGTTCTGGGGTCACGCCGCCTCCCGCGCCCGCGCCTGTGCCAGCATCCCCGCGACCTCGGCCGCGATGGTCTCGGCGCGCTCGCGCACCTGCGCCGGCGTCAGCCCCGCGACCGGGTGCGGCGTCGTCACGTAGTGGTAACCGGGCGCGTCCTGGACGTCTGCCATCGCGTCGGCGGTGGCGCGGAAGGCGTCGGAGCAGATCACCGCCGCCGGCGTCCCGTGGCGCTCGAACAGGACACCGTCGGCGACCGCCGAGGCGCTGCACGAGCCGCAGTCGCCGACCCCGGTGACGACCACGTCGCAGGTGGCGCCCATCTCGTCGACCAGCTCCGGCGGCGCGGGCGCCGAGAACACCGGCTTCTGGCGCAGCGTCACCTCGCCGGCGCCGTAGCGCTGGCGCAGCACGTCGGCCAGCTCGGACAGGAACAGGCGCGCGTTCTGCTTGCCGTTCTCCAGCAGGCCGATCGCGGCGCCGTTGAGATCGGCGCGTCGCGCCGCCAGCGTCAGCCCGGCGCCGGCGCTCGCCACGCCCTGGCCGCCGGTCGGGTCCATGATCTCGTTGGTCATCGTCATTCCTCCTAGTGGTCGTGGAGCAGCACGCCGCGGATCGTGCGTCCGGCGAGCATGTCCTCGTAGCCCTGGTTGATCTCCTCCAGGCGGTAGCGGCGCGTGATCAGCTCGTCGAGCTTGAGGTCGCCCGAGCGGTACAGCCCTAGCAGCCTCGGCATGTCGTACAGCGGATTGGCGCCGCCGAACAGCGAGCCCTGGATGTTCTTATGCCAGCCGGTGACCGGCGAGCCGTGCAGCGAGAAGGTGTGGCCCTCGCCCGCGACCGAGGTCACGACCACGCTGCCGCCCTTGCCGATCGCGTCGACCGCGTTACGCAGCACCTCGGCCTCCATCACGCCGATCGTGATCACGGCGTGGTCGGCCATCTCCCCGCGGGTCACCTCGCGCACGTGCTCGGCCGCCTCCGCCGCGTCGCCGGTCGTGAAGGTGGCGCCGAACTTGCCCGCCATCTCCTGCTTGAACGGGTTCGGATCGACCGCGATCACGTGCTTGGCGCCCGCGTAGGCGGCGCCCTGGACCGCGTTCATGCCGACGCCGCCAGTGCCGTAGATCACGACCGTCTCGCCCGCGCGCACGCCGGCGGCGTAGACCGACGAGCCCCAGCCGGTCGTGACGCCGCAGGCGACCAGCGCCGCGACCTCGAACGGCAGGTCCTCGTCGATCGGCACGCACGAGTTCTCGGGGATCACGATCCACTCGGAGAAGGTGCCCAGCACGCACATGCCGCCGATGTCGGCGCCGTTCTCGTGGAAGCGGAAGGTGCCGTCGGGCATCATCCCGGTGGCCGCGTTGAGCCCGTCGTTGCACATGTTCTGATGGCCAGTCGAGCAGTAGCGGCAGTGGCCGCAGACGGGGATCCAGGAGGTGCAGATGTGCTCGCCTTCGCGCACCCTGGTGACGTTGGGCCCGACCTTCTCGACCACCCCCGAGCCCTCGTGCCCGCCGACCATCGGGTAGCGGTAGGGGCCGCCCTCGCGGACGTGCTCGTCGGAGTGACACAGCCCGCAGGCCATCACCCGCACCAGCACCTCGTGCTCCTTGGGCTCGTCCAGCTCCAACTGCACCAGCTCCCAGGGCTGGCCGGCTCCTCTGACGACTGCCGCGCGTGTCTTCAACGTGATGCTCCTTGGATAGCGGTGCCGGCGCCCGCGGCCACCGGCGCCTGCACGCCCAGCCAGCGAAACGCGTTGTTCCAGGTGATGTCGTGCAGCTGATCGGGCTCCAGCTCGAGCGTGCGCAGCGTGCACGCGCACGGGTCCTCGCGCGCCATCGCCGGGAAGTCCGAGCCGACCAGGACCCGATCGTGGCCCACGATCTCGATCAGGTGGCGCAGCGTGCGTGCGTCCATCACCAGCCCGTCGTAGTAGAAGCGCCTGGCCAGCTCCATTGGGGACTCGCCCTCGCCCTCGTCCGATGGCTCCTCGTTCCAGGTCTTGCCCCAGAAGAAGTTGGCCCGCCCGAGCATGCACGGGAAGCCGCCGGCGCCGTGGCTGAACGCCAGCCGCAGATCCGGATGGCGCTGCGCGACGCCGCCGGCGACGATCGAGGTCGCCGCCAGGGCGCAGTCGGCGCCGACCGCGAACCCGGCCACGGCCACCAGCCCCGCGGGCACGCGGCCGCCCAGGTCGCCCGGCATCCCGTGCACGAACACCGGCATCCCGATCCGCTCGGCCTCTGACCAGAACTCGGCGAACTCGTCCTCGTGCAGCGATCGGCCCGCGACGTTCGAGGTGATCTCGATCGCCACAAGCCCTGCGTCCCTGATCCGCTCAAGCTCCGCGCAGGCCAGCTCGGGGGCCTGCATCGGGACCATCCCCATCCCGAGCAGACGGTTCGCGTCGGTCTGGGTCAGCTGCGCGATGAACTCGTTCACGCGGCGACACAGCTCCAACCCCTCGTCGCCGGGCAGGCTCCAGTCCAGCAGCGGCGGCATCGGCGAGACGACTTCGACATCGACGCCGGAGCGCTCCAGCTCCTCCAGGCGCCGCTGCGCGCTGTAGAAGGCGTCCGACGCCTTGAACTGCATCCGGTCGGTCTCGAGCAGCCGCGCGCGCGGGTCCTCGCAGGCGCAGACGCGCGGGCCCCGATGGTCTTCCCGCGTGCCGACCGCGTCCAGCGCGCCGGGGATCACGTGGGCGTGCATGTCAACCAGCATCGCTTCCTCCTGTGGTCGCTTGCGCGGTGGCGCGGGCGGAGGACGCGCCGGCGCCGTCGGGTACGACGCAGACGTGGACCCCCTGCCCGTCGCCCAGCTCCTGGATCGCCGCCTCGGTGTCGGCCAGCTCGAAGCTCGCGGAGTGCATCCGCTCCAGTGGGAAGCGGCGCGACTCGATGATCCGGATCGCCTCGATGTAGGACGCGGCATCGACCCCGAAGGCGCCGACGACCGTGACTCCCTTGTTGATCAGCCGGTCGGTCACCAGCTCGATCGGCCGGTTGCCCTTCAGCCCGGCGAGTACGATCCGACCGGAGTGACGGACCGCTTCGATCGCGTCGGAGATCGGCTGCGCGGCGATCGGGGTCAGCTCGAGCACCACGTCGGCCATCGCGCCGCCGGTGATCTCGGTCACCCGCTCGATCACGTCCTCGGACTCGACGTCGATCGTGTGGTCGGCGCCGAACTCGCGTGCCAGAGCCAGCTTGTGAGCGTCTCGCGCCAGGCCGGTGACGATGATCGTGCCAGCGCCGGCGGCGCGCGCCGCGATCACCGAGGTCAGCCCCCGCTGCCCGGGCCCGAGGATCAGCACGGTGTCGCCGACCTTGACCTCGCCAAGCTGGCAGGCCCAGCGAACCCCGGCGCCGAGCGGGTTGAACATCACCGCCAGCTCGGCCGGCAGCTCGGACGAGATCGGGTGCAGGATCGCGTTGGGGTGCAGGTAAAGGTGCTCGGCGAAGCCCCCCCACAGCGCCGGCTCGACCGACAGCGGCGTCATCCCGTAGGCCCCGTGGCGATTGGGGCAGGACATATAGCGGCCGGTCAGGCAGTGGTCGCAGGCGCGGCAGGGACGCAGGATCTCGACCGCGACGCGGTCGCCGACGGATACCCCCCAGCGCTGCGCTGCGCGCTCGCCAATCTCCTCGATCACCCCCAGCGGCTCGTGGCCGGGGATCAGCGGGAACATTCCCTCACGGACCAGATGGCCGCGGTACTGCTCGACGTCGGAGCCGCACACCCCGCAGGCCTCCACGCGCAGCAGGCCGTCGTCGTCGCCGATCTGCGGCCGCGGCAGCTCCCGGACCTCGTAGGCCAGCGGCCCGGTCTGGACGGCAGCGCGAACGGACATCTAGAAGCCTCCAGTCATCGTCTCGTCCTCGTAAAGGGGGATCAGCGGCGCCGGCGTCGCCTTCTCGGCCGGCGGCGTGTAGGCCCAGTACTTGGCGCGTGCGCCGCCGTCGATCACGAAGTCACAGCCGGTGATCAGCCTCGCGAAGTCAGAGCACAGCCAGGCGACGCAGTGGCCGATGTCGGTCGGCGTCGAGGGCTCCATCGGCATGTTGTTGCGCACGTCGATCTTGCCGACGTCGCGCCACCAGTCCGGCCGCGGCGGCGGCGGCTTGAAGTGGCGCCGCAGTCCGCCGGACTCGGGCAGCTCGGCCAGCAGCTCGGGGTTGTCGGGACGGGGCGCGGTGGGGGAGTAGGAGTTGACGCGGATCCCGTACGGGGCCAGGTCCATCGCGGCCGCGCGCGTGAAGTTGGCCATCCCGCCCTTGTGGAACGCGTACGCGATCACGCCCGCGCAGCCCTGCCAGGCGTTGGAGGACAGGACGTTGACGACGCTTCCTCCGATCCCGCGCTCGATCATCGCGATCGCCGCCAGCTTGGTGTTCAAGAACGTCCCGGCGCCTGCCACCTCGACCGCCCGGTTGAAGAACTCGAGGCTCTCCTCCAGCAGGCCGCGGCCGCCGAGGATCGCCGCGTTGTTGATCAGGATGTCGATCCGGCCCCAGCGGTCCAGGACCTCGCCCAGGTAACGCTGCACGTCTGACTCGCTCGACACGTCGCCGACCGCCGCCATCGCCTCGCCGCCGTGACGCTCGATCCGGGCGACGCTGGCGCCCGCCGCGTCCGCCTCCAGGTCGTTGCACGCCACGCGCGCGCCGTAACGTGACAGCGCCAGCGCGATCCCCGAGCCGATGTTCGGGCCCGCGCCGGTGACGAGCGCCACCTTGCCCTCCAGCGAGATCTCCATTGGGCTCATACGCGCCCATCCACGATCACGGACTTCAGCTGCGTGTAGTCGAGGATCGACTCGGCGCTGACGGTGCGCCCGAAGCCGCTTGACTTGTAGCCGCCGAAAGGCGCCCCGATCACCCCGCCGGACCACAGCGTGTTGATCGACACCTGCCCGGCCTCGATCCGGCGCGCGAGCCGCACCGCGCGCCCGACGTCGCGCGTCCAGACCGACGCGACCAGCCCGTAGCGCGTCCCGTTGGCGATCTCCAGCGCGCGCTCCTCGTCGGAGGCGCTCAGCACGGACAGCACGGGGCCGAAGATCTCCTCCTGGGCGATTCGCATCTCCGGCGCCACATCGTCGAAGATCGTCGGGGCGATGAAGTAGCCGCCGTCGTAGCGCTCGCCGGTCAGCTTGTCGCCGCCGACCACCACCCGCGCGCCCTGCTCGCGGCCTGAGTCCAGGTAGTCGAGCACGCGCTGCTCCTGCTTGGCGCTGATCAGCGGGCCCATGTCGACGTCCTCGTGCCAGGACCCGACCCTGACCTTCGAGAAGCCCTCGGCCAGGCCTTGAACGACCTGCTCCCGGATCGCCTCGTCGACCACCACCCGCGAGCCGGCGGCGCAGATCTGACCGGTGTTCAGCGTGATCGAGCGCACGATCGTGGGGATCGCCTTCTCCAGCGGCGCGTCGCGCAGCACCACCTGCGGCGACTTGCCGCCCAGCTCCAGGTGGACCGGCACTAGGTTGGTCGCGCACGCCGCCATCACCCGGCTGCCGGTCTCCGGCGAGCCGGTGAAGCTCATCCGCCTGATCCCCGGGTTGCGCGCGAGCGCGTCGCCGGCCTCGGCGCCGTAGCCGCACACGACGTTGATCACGCCCGGCGGGATCCCGGCCTCATGCGCCAGGCGCGCCATCAACAGCGGCGTCAGCGGCGCGTCCTCGGCCGGCTTGAGCATGATCGTGTTCCCGGTCGCGATCGCCGGCGCGACCTCCTGGGCGG
>JBOGYE010000336.1:0-7652 GCA_050696635.1 Solirubrobacteraceae bacterium
CTGGCGCGCGAGCGCCTGACGTTCGAGGGCGAGACGCTGAGTCTGCCGCTTCCGGACGGGCCGGGCAAGGCGCTGAAGCTGATGATCACCCCGGTTCAGCAGCGGATTCCGATCCTGCTGGCCGCGATCGGTCCCAAGAACACGGAGCTGGCCGGCGAGATCGCCGACGGCTGGCTGCCGACGTTCTTCTCGCCCGAGCACGTGGCCGACTTCCGGGCCCTGCTCCAGCGCGGCGCAGCGCGGTCCGGACGGTCGCTGGACGACGGAGGGTTCGAGATCGCGCCGACCGTACAGGCCTACGTGTCCGACGACCGCGAGGCCGCACGCGATCTGATGCGGCCCGGCCTTGCGCTGTACGTCGGGGGGATGGGCTCCCGGCGTCAGAACTTCTACAACAACTTGGTCGCCCGCTACGGCTTCGAGGATGCCGCACGCGAGGTCCAGGACCTTTACCTGGAGGGTCGCAAGGACGACGCGGCCGCGGCGCTGCCGGCGGCGCTGATCGACATGATCACGCTGTGTGGCCCGCGCGAGGTGGTGCGCGCGCGGATCGATGCCTTCCGCGCGGCGGGCGTCAGCACGCTGATGGTGATGCCGATGGCCTTCGGGCTGGCGGACCGGATCGCCCAGCTGCGCGAGATCGCCGAGCTGGCGGGCTGACGGGTTGACCGCGGCACGGCCGCTGCGCGTCTTCCTCGGCGCGTTCGGCCAGCCGGGGCACGCGTTCCCGATGCTCGCGCTCGGGGCCGAACTGGCGGCGCGCGGCCACGAGGTCACCTACGAGACCTGGGGCCGCTGGCGGTCCGCAGTGGAGGGCGCAGGGATGCGGTTCGTGCCGGCGCCCGAGTACCCCGTGTTCCCAACCCGCGAGCAGCCGCTGCCGCGACCGCTCGGTCCCTACGAGGCGGTCGTGCGCGCGACGCGCGACACGCGCCCGACGCTGGTCGCCGCGCGACCGGACGTCGTCGTCCACGACGTGCTGACGCTGGCGCCGGCGCTGGCGGCGGAGTTGGAGGGGATCCCGTGCGCGACGTTGATCCCGCACGTCTATCCGGTCGGCCAGTCCGGCCTTCCCCCATACTCGCTGGGAGCCCGGATGCCCCGCACGCCGGCTGGCGCACGCCTCTGGCGCGCCTTTGACCGGCCCGTCGGCACCGCGCTCGCCCACGGCCGCGAGCAGCTCAACGGCGCCCGGGACCAGCTTGGGCTGGCGCCCGTCGTGCGACTGCACGGCGGACTCAGCGAGCGTCTGACGCTGGTCGGCACGCTGCCCGCACTCGAGTACCCGCGCCACTGGCCCTCGCACGTGCACGTCGTGGGGCCGCTGATCTGGGAGCCACCGGCCGAGGACGTCGTCCCCCCGCCGGGCTCCGAGCCGCTCGTGTTGGTTGCGCCCTCGACCGCCCAGGATCCGTCCGGCCGGCTGCTGCGGGCGGCCGTCGCCGGGCTCGCCGACGAACCGGTGCGGTTGCTGGGGGTACTGAACGGCCGGCCGCCGGCCGGGTTGTCGCGGCTCGGCCCCCGCACCCGGCTGGTGAACTGGCTCTCATACGGGCGCGCGATGCCCGATTGCGCGCTGGTCATCTGCCACGCCGGTCATGGCACGCTCGTGCGGGCCCTGGCGTGCTCGTGCCCGGTGCTGGCCGTGCCGCACGTAGGCGACATGGCCGAGAACGCAGCCCGGCTGGTGTGGGCCGGCGCCGGCCTGCGCCTGCCGTGGCCGCTGCTGTCGCCGGTGACACTGCGCCTGATGACGGGTCGCGCGCTCACGCGCTCGCGTCTGGCGCGGCGCGCGGCGCAGTTGGGCGCCTGGGCGGCGGCTCACTCGGGACCGGCGCGCGCGGCCGACCTGCTGGAGCGCCTCGCGGGTCCGGGGCCTTGGGGAGCTAAGGGCTCCCTGAGGGCTCGTGCCGAAGGTCCCCAAGGCCGCTAGGGATCGAGAGCTGCGGGGGTGGGACTCGAACCCACAACATTTCGGTTAACAGCCGAACGCTCTGCCATTGAGCTACCCCGCATCCGAAGGCGGTGCGCGCGCCGATTCACTGTATCGGCTGCGGCCAACGGAACTTCAACCACCGCCCTGGATGCCTTGGGCATCGCCGCCGCCACCCTGGACTCCAGACGAGCCGGGAAGCGCTCAGATCGTGCCCTCGAGCCGCGCCACGGCGTCGCGGATCTGCTCAAGGATCGTCTCGCGTCGTCGGGCCAGCTCGCTCGAGCCACTTCCCTGCGCGCGAGCGCGAATCAGGGCGCGATCGATCCGATCGCGCTCCAGCACGAGCCGAGCATGCTCCAGGCGAACAGGCCCCGGACTCGGGACCCGTCCGGCAAGCGCCACCAATCCGGCGATCGTGCGCGCCAGCTCCTCGTCGTCGCCCGGCAGTCCCGCGAGCGGCTCAGAGCCGTGATCGGCCAGGTGGCGAGCCGCGCGCCGCAACATCCCGCTGGTCAGCAGCTCGTCGATCTCGTCGATCCCGGCAAGCGTCTGTGAACCGCACTCGCCAAGCGCGACGCACATGGCCAGAAACAGCCGCTCGGAGCGGGGCGGGCCGCCTCTCGGCTTGACCGTCGTCGGAGCGCGGGGCGCGGCCGCGCGGTCCGACCAGGCGCCGGCGCCGCTGCTGCGCCCATGCTGGCCCAGCAGCGCGACCAGCCGCGTCTCGGACAGCTCCAGGCGTCCCGCTACCTGCCGCACGAGCTCATCGCGCAGGACGCTCGCGGGCAGCTCGCCCAGCACCGGCGCAAGTTGAGCCAGCGCCGCGTCGCGCCCCTCGGCGCTGTGCGTATCGGCCGCGGCGAGGATCCGCTCGACGTTGAACTTCGAGAACGGCACCGACGTGCCCACGAGCTCGCGGATCGCGTCGGCACCGTCGCGCTGCACCATGTCGGCCGGGTCGGTCCCGTCGGGCAGCGCGACCACGCGCAGCTCGAGCGCCCGCCCGGCCACGACCCTCGCGGCCCGCACCATCGCATCCTGGCCTGCTCGGTCGGCGTCGAGACACAGCTCCAGCACCTTGACGGCACGCTGGAGCTCGCCGATCTGCTCCTCGGTCAGCGACGTCCCCATGATGCCGACGGCGTTGCGCAGCCCCGCCTGGTGCAGCGCCAGCACGTCGGTGTAGCCTTCGACCAGGATCATCCGCCCAGCCCGCGCGGCCGCGGCCCGCGCCAGGTCGATTCCGAACAGCACCTCGCGCTTGTGGTACAGCTCACCCTCGGAGGTGTTGAGGTACTTGGCCCCGCCGCCGGCCTGGTTCTCGCGCATCCGGCGCGCGCCGAATCCGTGCACCCGCCCGCGGGCGTCGACCGCCGGGAACATGATCCGCTCGCGGAAGCGGTCGAACACGCTCCCCGGCCGGCTGCGCGACCGCTGCGCCAGCCCGACCGCCTCGAGCTCCTCGTCGCCGTAGCCGGCGCGCCGCGAGGCGAGCAGCACCCGATCCCATGCGCTGGGCGCGTAACCGACGCGGAACTCGCGCAGCGTCTGCTCGGTCAGGCCGCGCCCCAGCAGGTAGGCGCGCGCGTCATCGGCCTCCCGCGCCTCCCACAGGTACCGCGAGTAGTAGGCGGCGGTCCGATGCAGCAGCGCGTACAGTCGCTCGCGACGCTCACGTCGCGCGGCGGCCTGTGGGTCCTCGTCCTCGGTCGCAAGCGCGACGCCGAAGCGACCGGCGAGCGCCTCCAGAGCCCCTTTGAAGTCCAGACCCTCGGTGGCCATCACGAAGTCGAACGGGTTCCCGGACTCCTGGCAGCCGAAGCAGTGGTAGAGCTTCTTGTCGGGGCTGACGTGAAACGAGCCGGTCCGCTCGTCGTGGAACGGGCAGCGCCCGAACCAGCTGTCGGCGCCGGCGCGTCGCAGCTCCACGCGCGGGTTCACGAGCGCCAGCATGTCGACCGCCTCCAACACGCGGTCGCGCGAGTCAGACGTGTATCGACTCAAGGGTTCGTGACGGGCCTCAAGGTGCGAACGACGCCGGCACGCTGAGCGCCTCGAATGCGCGGATGCAGAAGCGGTCGGTCATCCCGGCCAGGTGGTCGGTGACGCGAACCGACAACTCGCCGTCGGGAATCGAGGCGGGGATCTCCTCAGGGTGCTCGCACAGGTGCTCGAACAGCGCCGCGATCACGGTCGCGATCTTGACATGTTCGCGCGTGGCGACAGGGCCCAGGTAGACGCGCTCGAACATGAATGCGCGCAGCTGCGACATCGCCTCGCCGACGGCCTCGCCCTGGACGATCTCGCCGTCGGCCGCCGAGCGTTCGACCAGGTCGTGGACGAGGGTGTCGATCCGCCGCGGGCCGGTGTCGCCGAGGATCTCGATCGGACCAGCGGGAAGCTCCCGCGCGGACAGGACCCCGGCCCGCACGGCATCGTCGATGTCATGGTTGATGTAGGCCACCCGGTCCATCAGCCGCACGATCGCGCCCTCGAGCGTGACCGGTGGCCGCGCGCCGCCGGAATGCCCGCGAATCCCGTCTCTGACCTGCTCGGTCAGATTCAGGCCGCGGCCCTCGCGCTCGAGCACCTCGACCACGCGCAGCGAGTGCTCCCAGTGCGCAAAGCCGGTGTCGAAGCGCTCGCGCAGGCAGCGGTCCAGCGCCTCCTCGCCGACGTGGCCGAACGGCGGATGGCCGAGGTCGTGCCCGAGGCCGATCGCCTCGCACAGATCCTCGTTGAGCGCCAGCGCGCGGGCGACCGTACGCGAGATCTGGCTCACCTCCAGCGTGTGCGTCAGCCGCGTGCGGTAGTGATCGCCGGTCGGCGCCACGAACACCTGCGTCTTGTGCTTGAGGCGGCGGAAGGCCTTGCAGTGCACGATCCGGTCGCGGTCTCGCTGAAACGGCGTGCGCAGACCGCAGTCGGGCTCGGGGAGCGCCCTGGCGGCCGGATAGGAGCGGGTGGCCAGCGGCGACAGCGCGGCCTGCTCGTGCGCCCGCACGCGCTGCGCGAAGGCGTCGGCCACCGACCCCGATGGGTGCTGCGTGGAGGGGGTGGGGACCGCCTGCGAGCTCACCCTTCGATTCTGACACCCGCACCCGTCGGTACCGGTGCCCAGGGCTTAGGGACCGTGACAGAACAATTTGACGGTCGGGTGCACTCGTCACGCGGCCAACAGCGGCCGCAGGCGCACATGGCCGTGGTGCTCGGCGGTCTCGCAGATCGCCCGCTCGACCTGGCGCAGCATGGCATCGGACCCGTCCGGCGCGCGCACCAGCGGCGATCCCAGCGCGCCGACCATGTATCCGTAGGCCTCCTGGGAGAGCGGGAACGCCCCCGCCTCGCAGGCGCCGCAGACGACGCCGCCGGCGGCGGCCGAGAAGCCGCGCAGCCCCTCCCCGGCACCGCAGGCCGCGCAGGCCGACAGCTGGGGAACGATCCCGGCCGCCAGCAGCAGCTTGAGACGGAACGCCAGCCCGTTGCCGGCGCGCGCGTGGCCGGGGCCTGAGTCGAGCAGTGCCAGCTCGTTGACGAGCAGCGCGAAGACCTCGGGGTGGGGCTCGGGCGTCTCGAACAGCCGCGCGACCGCGTCGCACGCCCGAGCGGCGGCGTCGAGCGTGCAGCCGTGCTCCCGCAGGGCCCGAAACGGCGCGATCGTGTCCACACCGGTGACGGTCAGCAACTCGCTGCGGCCCTCGTACAGCAGCGCGCGGACGTGCAGGAACGGCTCCAACCGGCCGCCGAAGCGGCTGCGGGTACGGCGCACCCCCTTGGCGATCGCGCTCAGGCGACCGTGGCTGGGCGTGTACAGGTGAAGGATCCGATCGGCCTCGCCGTAGCGGATCGAGCGCAGCACCACCGCCTCGACCCTCAGCGGCCCCAATTCGGCCCCCGAGGACCCTGCGCTATACTAAGTAAAGCGATGAAGCCGGTCAAGCTCTACACCACCGAGGCGTGTCCCTTCTGCGCCGGCGCCAAGGCGCTGCTGGCCAAGCGGGCGATCGACTATGAGGAGATCAATCTGGCACGCGACCCGGACGGTCGCGCCGCGCTCGCGCAGCGGACGGGCATGATCACCTTCCCGCAGATCGTGATCGGGGAGCAGTCGCTGGGCGGCTTTCAGGAGTTGCTCGCCGCCGACCGCGCCGGGCAGCTTGCGGGCCTGCTCGGCGCCTGACCCGCCGGCCTCGCTCAGCGCGGTGCCTACCCGCGCCGGGCGCGGGGACGCGGCTGGCAGCGCTCACATACGTAGGTCCCGCGGCCGCCGACGAACAGCTTGCGGATCTCGGTGCCGCAGACCGGGCACGGGAACCCCTCGCGCTGATGAACCTGGAAGCGGTCCTGGAAGCTGCCGCTGGCGCCATCGATGTGGCGGAAGTCGTCGATCGTCGCGCCCTTGGCGTCGATCCCGGAGGCCAGCGCGTGCTCGATCGCCTCGCGCAGCGCCTCGGACTGGGCGCGCGTCAACGCTCCTGCCGGCCGCAGCGGGTGGATCCGCGCACGGTGCAGCGCCTCGTCGGCGTAGATGTTGCCGACGCCGGCGATCCGACGCTGGTCGAGGATGAACGACTTGATCGGCGCGCGGCGACCGCGCGCGAGCGAGCGCAGGTGCGCGGCCGTGAACTCGGGCGTCAGCGGCTCGATCCCGAGACGAGCGCCCAGGTAGGCGGACATCGCCGCCTCCCCTTCCAGCAGGTGGCCGGTACCAAAGCGCCGCGGGTCGTTGTAGATCAGCCGCTGCCCGCCCTCGAGGGCGACTCGCATCCGGGTATGCGGCGGCTCTGACGCCGGGTTCAGCAGCAGCGCGCCGGTCATCCGCAGGTGGACGAGCAGAAAGCGCTCGCCGCTGAGCTGCCAGATCAGGTACTTGCCGGCGCGCGCGAGCCGCTCGATCACGCGGCCGTCCAGGCCTGCAGCGACCTCCCCGGGGGGCGCGGGCCGAGTGAAGCGCGGATCGAGGATCTCAACGTGCTCGATCCGACGGCCCTCGAGCGCCGGCGCGAGCTGACGGCGGATCGTCTCGACCTCGGGCAGCTCGGGCATCAGACGAACGAGTGCCCGGGCAGATCCGGAGACCCGGCGCCGGTCAGCCACTGAAGCACGCTCGCGCCGACATCGGCCAGCGCACCGTCGAAGCGACGACCGCCGTGGCCGGGGAAGCTGGCCAGCAGCGGCGCGTGCTCGCGCGTGTGGTCGGTGCGCGGCGAGGTCAGATCGCAGCCGTGGTCCGCGGTCAGCACCAGCAGATCCTCGCCACCCAGACGCTCGAGCCACTCGCCGACCCGAAAGTCGATCCGCTCAAGCGCCCCGGCGAAGCCCTCGAAGTCGTGGCGGTGGCCGTAGACCTGGTCGGTCTCGATCAGGTTCGCGAACGCCAGGCCATGCTCGAGCGAGCCCATCAGCTCGTCGACCTTGTCCAGCGCCTGAGTGTTGGTCGCGGCTGGGTGCTCGACGTCCACGCCCCGGCCCGCGAACAGCTGCGCCACCTTGCCGACCGCGTGCACCTCGCCGCCACGCGCGCGAACGGCCTGCAGGTAGCCCGCGGACGGTGGCGCCAGGGCGTAGTCGCGGCGGCCTTCCGTCCGCTCCCAGGACCCGTCGGCACCGGCGAACGGCCTCGCGATCACCCGCCCGACCGCGTGCTCGCCGGTCATCTGCGCTCGCACCCCGGCGCAGATGTCATACAGCCCCGCCGGCGGTACGACGTCGACGT
>JBOGYE010000337.1:0-6660 GCA_050696635.1 Solirubrobacteraceae bacterium
GCACCTGCAATGCCGCCGAGAAGCTCCTGGTTCACACCGCCGCGGCGCCCTTGCTGCTGCCAGAACTGCTCGCGCAGCTGCACGCCGCCGGCGTCACGCTGCACGGCGATGCGCGCGCCCGCGCCGCCGCCCCGGCCGGGGTCGCGATCGACGCCGCCACCGACGACGATTGGGCGACCGAGTACCTGGCGCTCGAGATGGCGGTCGCGGTGGTCGACTCCGTCGGCGACGCGATCGCGCACATCAACGCGCACGGAAGCGGCCACTCGGAGGCGATCGTCACGCCCAGCGCCGTGTCCGCGCGGGCATTCCAGCTCGGAGTCGACGCCGCCTGCGTGTACGTCAACGCCTCGACCCGGTTCACGGACGGCGGCGAGTTTGGGATGGGCGCCGAGATCGGCAACTCGACCCAGAAGCTCCACGCGCGTGGCCCGATCGGGCTGCGCGAGCTGTGCACGTTCAAGTACCTGGTCGAGGGCACCGGCCAGGTGCGCCCGTAGGCCCCCGCCGGATCGCGGATGCGCGTCGGGATCCTCGGCGGGACGTTCAACCCGCCCCACCTGGGACACCTGATCTGCGCGCAGGAGGCTCACCGCGCGCTCGGCCTGCACCGGGTGCTGTTCGTCCCGGCGCGGATCCCGCCCCACAAGCCGGTCGGCGACGAGCCCGGCCCG
This sequence comes from Solirubrobacteraceae bacterium, assembly GCA_050696635.1. Classification (GTDB taxonomy): domain Bacteria; phylum Actinomycetota; class Thermoleophilia; order Solirubrobacterales; family Solirubrobacteraceae; genus Palsa-465. The sequence continues at coordinate 675 of JBOGYE010000337.1, forward strand.
GAGCGGCGGCTGGCGCTGTGCGAGCTGGCCGTCGGCCCCGACGAGCGGTTCTCGGTCAGCGATCTGGAGCTCGGCCGCGACGGCCCGTCCTACACGGTCGATACGCTCCAGCTGCTGAACGAGCAGGCGCCGCATGACGAGCTCTACCTGATCCTCGGCGGCGACATCGCCGCCGGACTCCCCTCGTGGCGCGAGCCCGAGCGCGTGCTGGAGCTGGCCACGGTGGCGATCGCGGGTCGCCGCGGCACCGCGCGCAGCGCCGTCGTCCGGTCCCTAGGCACGCTGCGCGGAGGCGAGCGGGCGCGGTTCTTTGCGATGCCGCGGATCGCGATCTCCTCGACGATGGTCCGCGACCGTGCCCGCGCCGGCGCGCCGATCCGTTATCTGGTTCCCGACGCGGTCGCCAAGGCGATCTCCCGGGACGGGCTGTACGCGAGATGAACGGCCCGGGTCTCGATCGCCGCCGCCGGACGGGCCCGTCGCTGACGCCGGAGCTGCTGGCCGCCGAGATCGCACGGCTGGCGGCTGATCGCAAGGCGCTCGAGATCGTGGCGCTCGACCTGCGGGGCCTGATCGGCTACACGGACTGCTTCGTGATCTGCTCGGGGCGCTCGGACCGCCAGTGCAAGGCGATCCACGACGGGATCCACCATGGCCTGAAGGCGTATGGGCTCCTGCCGAGCCGCGTCGAGGGCCTCTCGGACGGGCGCTGGATCCTGATGGATTACCTCGACGTGGTCGTCCACATCTTCACGCCCGCCACGCGCGACTTCTACCGGCTCGAGCAGCTGTGGGGCGAGGCGCCGGCGCGTGAGCCGGCGATCGCCGCGGCCGACGAGAGCTGACGGCGCACCGTGCGCGACGTCGACTGACGGTAGCCGCCCGCGCTCTCACAGCGCGGTCATCAGCCGCGGCGCGACCTCCTTCTTGCGGCTCATGACGCCCGGCAGGCTGACCGAGCCATCGGTGGGTTCGATCCCGAAGCTGCGTCCCACGGCGGCGGCGTCGCCCGCCACCAGCATCTCGGTCCCCTTGGCGACCACGTCGGTGATCATCAGCGCGTACACCGCCAGCTCGTGCTCGGCGCGCTCCCGGTCCAGCGTGCTCATCAGCTCCTCGCGGCGCTCGAGCAGCGCGTCGCCGACCACCTCGACCTGGGCGATGCAGATCTCCTGGCCGCTGCGCAGCTGGTAGCGCTTCGCATCCCCGCTGACTATCTGCTCCGCGCTCAGACCCGACACGTCCGAGGTGGCCTCGAACATCTCGCGCCCGAACTGCTCCGCATCGAGCGCAAGCGCGCGCTCCAGGTACTGCACGACCGCATGATCGCGCGGGGTGGTGGTCGCCGAGTTGAGGATCACCGTATCCGACAAGACCGCGCCCAGCAGCATCGTGGCGGTCGAGCGGCCTGGCTCCATCCCGGCCTGTCGAAAGCGCTCAACCACAAGCGTGGCCGTCGATCCAACGGGATCGAAGGTGGCCGTCACCGGGATCCTGGTCTCGATCGAGCCGATGTGATGGTGGTCGAGGATCTCGATGATCTCCGCGTCGTCGATCCCGATCGCGCTCTGGGCACGCTCGGCGTGATCGACGAGGATCACCCGGCGCCGCGGCGGCGCCACCAGATCTGAGCGCGTCACCAGCCCGACCGGCCGGTCCTCGGCGTCGACCGCGACAGCCGCGCCGTAATGGCTCTCCTTGATCTGCTCGGAGATGTCGTCGAGCAGGTAGTCGGTGGTCACCTTCAGCGGATCGCACTCCATCAGCGCGCCGCAGGGCGCGGCGAGCGTGATCACGCGCCCGCAGACGTAACTGTCGTGAGGAGAGCTGACGATCGCCGTGCCGCGTTCGCGGGCCGCGTCGAGCGCCAGCTCGGATGGCCTCGCCGAGCCGGACAGCACGACCAGCGCCGCCCCCAGTTCGATCGCGTGCAGCTGGGCGTCGGGACGGTTGCCGACCACGACGATGTCGCCCTCGCCGATCCCGTCGTCATCGGAGGCGTCCATCGCGTACACCCATACTCGCCCCGACAGCTCGCGCTCCGCGCCTGCCACCAGCTCCCCCTCGAGCACCGACACGACGCTGCTCAGATGGGCGTGGGACTCCTCCAGCGTCGAGGTGCGCAGCGAGTCGCGCACGAACCGGCGCGCGAGCGCGCGTTCGGTCAGCACCCCGGCCAGGGCGCCCGCGTCGTCGACGATCGGGACCAGCTCGAGGTCGGCCTTGGCCATCGCCAGCCCCGCCTCGCGGACCGGCTCGTCATGGCTCGCGACCGGAAACCGCTCCTGCATCACGTCACGGGCGCGCAACATCACATGGGACAGGTTGCGGGGCTCCGGAGCGCCGCTGCGCGCCAGCAGCCAGCGCGTCTGCGAGTTGCAGTCGCCGAGCCGAACCGGGATGTACTCGTTGTTGGGGTCCAGGCGCCCCTTCAGCTCGGCGTAGCCGATCGCCGAGGCGATCGAATCGCTGTCGGGGTTGCGGTGGCCGGTGACGTAGATCGGACGCATGCCACGATTATCGCGATCGCGCTAGCGTGCACCCCGGGCGGCGCGGCCGACCGCCGTCGCCCACCCGACAACGGGGGCCGGCGACGCGCTTCCCCGCCGCCGCGCGCGAGAGAGAGGAGAGCCGTGCCGTCAGCTCCGACGATGCTTCCGACCCAGATCAGCGAGGGCCGGGCGCCCGGGCTGCAGTATCGCCTCGAGGGTGAGCTGGTGCCCGTCCTGCACATGGCGCTCGACGGCCAGGTGCCCGTCTACTTCGAGCATCACGTCCTGCTGTGGAAGTACCCCGGCATGCAGATCGGGCTGCACCCGCTGCGCAAGGGCCTCAAGCGGCGAGTGTTCGGCGGCATGCCGCTGCTGCTGCTGGAGGCGCAGTCGGCCGGCGAGATGGCGTTCAGCCGTGACGCGCCCGGCCATGTCGCGGCGCTGCACTTGGCGCCCGGCCATGGGATCATCGTTCGAGAGCACCAGTTCCTCGCCGCGACGGCCAACGTCCAGTACGACTACAGCCGTATGAAGGGCTTCGCGAACATGCTCTATGGCGGTGGCTTCTTCGTCGACGAGTTCATGGCGGGCGACCAGGAGGGGGTCGTGTGGGTCCATGGCTACGGCAACGTGTTCGAGAAGCAGCTCGACGCGGGCGAGACGATCGACATCGAGCCCGGCGGCTGGCTGTACCGCGACCATTCGGTGGGGATGGCTCAGGAGGTCTATGGGTTCAAGACGGGCCTGCTGGGCGGCGGTGCTGGCAACCTCGTGTTTAACCGCTTCGTCGGACCGGGCCGGGTCGGGCTGCAGAGCGCCTACTTCCACCCGCCCGTCCAGGAGGGGGCCGGCAACGCCCAGCAGGGTCCCGGCGGGGTGCTCGGCAACCTCGTCGGCGGGGTGCTCGGCAACTGATCACGCGCCCGCCCGGCCCCCGCGATACCGCACACGCCCGATGCCGCACCCGCCCGGTCATCTGCTCGCCAACCCGCTGCCGCCGGGGATCGTCGGCGCGCTCGGCCTCGGCGGCTACCAGTTGCTGGCCGACGTCGCCGGCGTCGGTGCCGGCCGGCTCGGGGACCAGGCGTTCCTGCTGGTCGCCCCCGACCCGGACCCCTCGTTGCCTGACGCCGGCACCCAGGTGTCGCTGCACCATTCGCGTCTGCGCGACGACGCCGAGCTGCAATCGTTCACGCAGCTGGCCGCGCAGCTCGGCTACCTGCGGCTGTCCGGCTACCGGCTGGCGCCCGAGCGCGTCGGTTTGCGCAGCCGGGTCGCGGTCGTCAACCCCGCCACCGGAGCGATCCTCGCCAGGATCCCGGAGAAGCATCCCGGCGGGCTGCTGTCGCTGCGCGGCGGAGGCGGGTCGGGCGGGGCTCGCGGGCTGCTCGCGGCTGTCCGCGGACTGCCGTCGGCGGGGTCGCCGCCCGATCTGCGCGACCCCGAGCTGCTGCGCCAGGTGCTGCTGGCGCTGGCGCTACGTGACGAGCAGCTCGGCGGGGCGGAGGCCGCCGAGCTCGCCGACCGCGCGCTCGCGCTGAACCAGGGCGACGCGGCGCTCGACCCGTCCGGCGCCCTGGCGGCCGCCCGAGCAGGTCGGGAAACCTAAAGATGGAGGGGCAGCCGCCGATAGTGGCGGCATGACTGCAGTCGACGATGCGCGCGTGGGCGCGGACGCGACGGCCTGAAAAGCCGGAGCCGACGATGCCGGGCGCCAAGCGCTCAAGCGACCAGCGCCTGTCGCTGATCGTCGAGACACAGCGCGCGATCGCCGCCGCGGGAGACGACCTGCAGGCGGTGATGCAGCTGGTCGCCGAACGCTCACAGGCGATCATCGGCGCCGACGGGGCGATGGTCAACCTGGTGCACGGCGACACCCTGCACACGCGCGCGGTCACCGGCGTGGCCGAGCAGGCGTTCGATGCGCGCCGACCGCTGTCGGGCTCGGTCGCGCGGTTCGCGATCTCGAGCCGCCAGCCCTTGCTGATCGCGGACACGCTCGGAGATCACCGGATCAACCAGGAGCTGCGGGCGAAGATCGGCGATCGCTCGATGATCTGCGTGCCGCTGTTCGGCGGCGAGGCGGTGATCGGGACGCTGAACGTGCTCAGCTGCTCGGTGCACGAGCGCCTTGACGAGGACGACCGAGCGACGCTGGAGCTGCTGTCCGTGGTGCTGTCGGCCGCGGTCGCAAGTGCTGCCGAGGTGCACGCGCGGCGCGAGCAGGCTCAGGCGATCGCCCGCTTTCGAACCCTGTTCGAGAGCGCCTCGATCGGGATCGTGCGACTCGACGGCGACGGCACCGCGGTCGAGGTCAACCCCGCGGTGGCGGAGATGCTGGGCGCGAGCGCCGATCAGCTCGTCGGGCGAGCGCTGTGTGAGCATCTGGTCCCCGAGCACCGTCAGCTCGTGGAGGAGCGGCTCGCCGAGCTGTACGCAGGCGGCCGCGAATCGTTCCAGCTGGAGGCGCGCTGCACCTCTTCCCGAGGCGAGCTGCTGTGGGTGCACCTACGCGCCGTCGCCGAGCGCGGTGATGGCGACGGGGGCATCCGTGGGGTGGCGATGATCGAGAACATCAGCGAGCGCAAGCGCGCCGAGCAGGAGCTGATCCGCCAGTCCGAGCTCAACGAGCACCAGGCGCTGCATGATCCGCTCACCGGCCTGCCCAACCGGCTGCTGTTCGGAGAGCGGATCGGGCAGGAGGTCCGTCGCGCGCAGCGCGCTGGGACCCGCTGCGTGGTCGCGCTGATGGACCTTGACCGCTTCAAGGAGGTCAACGACTCGCTCGGCCACTCCGCCGGGGACCAGCTGCTCTGCAAGGTCGGCGATCGGATGCGCGACGCGGTCCGTGCGACTGACACGGTGGCGCGGCTCGGCGGCGACGAGTTCGGCCTGCTGCTGCCCGAGCTGGAGTCCGCCGAGGATGCGCTGCCGGTGATCGAGCGGATCCGCACCGCGCTGGAGCGACCCGTGCACGTGCACGGGCTGCCGCTGGCGGTCGAGGCGTCGATCGGGATCGCCGTGTTCCCCGAGCACGGCGACGACGTGCAGCGGCTGATCCAGCGCGCCGACGTGGCGATGTACGACTGCAAGCGCGACAGCGCCCCGTTCACCTTCTACGACGGCGCCAACCACGAGTACGACGTCACCCGGCTGACCCTGGTGGCCGAGCTGCGGCGCGCGCTCGCCGGCCACGAGCTGCTGCTGCACTACCAGCCCAAGGCGGCGCTGGACAGCGGCGAGGTGCGTTCCGTCGAGGCGCTGATCCGCTGGCAGCACCCGACCCGCGGCCTCGTGTACCCCGACGCCTTCATCCCGATCGCGCAGGAGACCGGACTGGTCGGGCCGCTGACCCTGTACGTGATCGAGGAGGCGCTGCGCCAGGGACGGGAATGGCGAGACGCCGGCCTTGACCTGTCGATCTCGGTCAACCTCTCGACGCGCAACCTGCTCGATCGCGAGTTCCCGGCTCGGGTCGCCGAGCTGCTGACGCG
>JBOGYE010000338.1:0-6797 GCA_050696635.1 Solirubrobacteraceae bacterium
CTGCTCCGGCGTCTGTGCTTCTCGCCGCTCCGACCGGGGCTCGCTTGGCGCTGAGGCTCAGGAGTGGCGCGCGTCCGCCAGCAACGCGTCGATGAGCGCTCCGAGATCCTCTCGGTACGTGTTGTGGCCGCGTGCCGCTGTCCATACCTCAGCGGCTGCCGCCAGCACCGGGTAGCGCGCGGGATCGGGCGCGCCGCGAAGTTCGCGCTGCTGGCTGTGCCCTTCAGAGCTCGCGCCGGCGCGCACGAGCAGCGCGCCGAGCGTGAAGTTCCACATCAGGCGGTACGCGCGCACCGCCGCCTCGATCGAGAGTCCCGCGTCGTGCGCCGCCGCGTGGATCTCCTCGATCGCGCCGAGCACCGACGGAGCGATCATCTGGCGGCGGGCCAGCACCTCGGGCACCCAGGGGTGCTCCGCGAGCCTGTCGTAGATCGTCGACCAGAGCACCAGCATCGCGCCCTTCGGGTCCGGCGGGCGCGGCGGGTAGATGAGCCGGGCCGCGAGACGGTCGACGAGCACCATCAGCAACTCGTCCTTGCTGCCCACATGCCGGTAGGGCGTCATCGTGGACACGCCGAGCTCGCTCGCGAGCCGGCGCATCGTCAGCGCCTCGGCACCCTCGGCGTCAAGCAGCCGGATCGCGGTGTCGAGCACGGCTTCGCGACTGATCCGCGGCGGGCGACCACGGGGCCGCGGGCCCGTGGTCCACAACGCCGGGTCGCGATCTCGGCTCGGCGGGCGACGGCGGGGCCGCTCGGCGGACCCGCCGTCTGGCGACCGTTTCGACGAGCGGTCTCTGGACGGTTTCGGCGACATTTGCTCTACATGTATATTAATCCGTGTGGCACACGGCATCCCCACGCTCGCAACCGGCAAGATCTGCTACCTCGAGATCCCCGCAGCCGACGTCGAGCGCTCCTCGAGCTTCTACCACGAAGCGTTCGGCTGGGAGCTACGTACCCGCGGCGACGGCGCGATCGCATTCGACGACGCGGTCAAGGAGGTGAGCGGCTCGTGGGTCACCGGCCGGCCGCCGTCGGCCGAGCCCGGGATCATGGTCCACGTCATGGTCGCCGACCTCGAGGCAGCGCTCGCGGCCGTCCGCGCCGCCGGCGGCGAGGTGCTGAACGAACAGGCGGCGTCCGGAGAGCGCGTCGGGCACGTTCGCGACCCGGCCGGCAACGTGATCGGGATCTACCAGCAGCCCGGCCTGGCCGAACGCGAACGGACACCCGGGCCGGTGCCCGAGCACCTTCACACGGTCACGCCGCGGCTCGCGTTGAGCGATGCTGCGGCTGGGATCGACTTCTACAAGGCCGCGTTCGACGCCAAGGAGCTCGGCGAGCGCTACCACATGCCCGACGGGACGCTCGTCCACGCGGAGCTGCTGATCGGCGATTCGGTGGTGATGGTCAAGGACGCCCAGGACGACGAGTTCAACGCGCTGCTGTGCACGTACTGGCCCGACGTCGACGCCGCGTGGGATCGTGCCGTGCGCGCCGGTGCCGAGGTCATCTATCCGCTTGCCAACCAGTTCTACGGCGAGCGCGGCGGCCGCCTCGGCGATCCGTTCGGCAACCAGTGGATGCTGGCCGCCCGGATCGAGACCGTCACGCCGGCCGAGCTTGCCGCGCGGCAGCCGGCCTAGCGCCGGACCCGAGCCGGCGCGGCTCACTGCGCCCGCCAGCCCCGGCAGCGCTAGAGCTGCGGCGAGGGCGCGCGCGCTACTGCTCGGGGGCGGTCAGCGACCGCTCCAGCGGGGTTCGAATCGCCGGCGTGAGCACCGTGCGGTGGAGCCGTGCGTGGAGGTTCGACGCCGCTTGCTCTAGGGCGCCGCGGGCCTCCGCGCCGCGGTCGGCGATGGCCTTCCAGCGCAGTTCACCGTCGGGGGCGATTGTCCATGAGCCGATGATCTCGCCGTCCCACCAGAGGGTCGGTCCGATGTTGCCGGTTCGGTCGAAGATGTGGCCGGCGTCGATGCCCAGCAGCCAGTCGCGGTTCTTCCATCCCATGGGGGTCGGGTCCAGGGTGGGCAGCAGCGCCGCGACGGGCTCCCGGGCGGGTTCTCGTTCGGCGCCCACAAGGTCAATCCCGGGCTGGCCGTGGAGGTCGACTTCTTGGATCGGAAGGTGTTCCAGGGCACGGCGGGTGGTGGCCAGGTTCCAGCCGGTCCACCATCGAAGGTCATCGGTGCTCGCTGGTCCAAAGCGGGCGAGGTACAGTCGCGCGAGGTCGCGTCTGGCCTGTTGGAGATCGATCGCGGGCAGCCCCTCGGGCCACCAGCGGGCGACCGGCTCCCATCGGTGCTGCCGGTTCGTCCAGGCACCGGTCGGGGTGGCGCGGACGAGCCGGCCGTCGGCGGCCATCAGGGTGAGCAGCGGGGTGGTGAGATTGTGCGGTCGCTCTGAGGCGGCGCGGGCGAGGATGCGCGTGCGCAGGGCGGGCTGGTCGGCCGCCAGCTGCGTGCCGGTGGCCGCGCCTCGCTCGGTCAGAGCCCTCTCGACGCCGGCCGCGAGGTCGGCTATCCACTCCGCGGTGTCGCGCTCGATGGGCGGTTCGCTGCGATTGCGCTCGAGCTGGCTGATCAGACGCCGGCGCAAGGTCGCGGCGATGTCGGTGCTGACGGCGGCCTGGACCATCGGAATGTCCTCACGCGCGAAGACGAACAGCGTCCGACGCATCGCCATCCACCGCACGAGGCTGCGCCGCTCGTACATCGCCTCCGCCACGTCGGTCAACGTCGTGGCGGCGCTGCGGGCGAGCACCGAGAGGTACACCGAGGCCGGATCGGTGGCGTGCAGGGCGACCAATGCCTGTACGACGGCCTCGGGACCGTCGGCGTCCGCCGCAAGATGGTGACGACGCACCAGCGCGCGCCGACGATCCTGGACCGTGACTCGTGGTATCGGCTTCATCGTCGCGGGTCGGCCAGGCGATCCGCAGCCTTGACCTTAGGAGACTTTCGAATATCCAGGCGAAGCTCAGGCTCGACCGCCGCGTCGCCAAGAGGAGTCTCCCCGCAACGGTAGCCCTGCGGATCGGCTATCAACTGGGCATGACTGAGAAGATTGTGATTCGACCGGCGCACGTGGGCGATCGCGGCTTCGTAGTTGGGCTGGTGCCGAGCTTGGTTCGTTTCGGATCTCCGGCCTGGCGAGACGTGGACGACTTGGTGCCGAGGTTCGGCGACCTGCTCGCTCGGGCGGTGGGCGGTCAGGATCGTCGCGTCGCCGTCCTGGTTGCACAGGCACGCGACGAGACGCCGCTTGGGTTTATTTCTCTCAGGGTCGTGGAGAACATCGAGGGTGGCGACCGGGGTCACGTGGCCGATCTCGCGGTGAGCGAGGCCGCGCGAAGGATGGGCGTCGGCACGGCGTTGATGGAGGCCGCAGAGATGTGGGCGCGGGATCGGGGCTTTGATCTGCTCAGTCTCGATGTGTGGTCGACGAACGATGGCGCATTGGCGTTCTACCGTCGCCTGGGCTACTCCGTGGACTCGCTGAGCCTGATCAAGCGGCTGGACTGAGCTTCAGTCGTAGTGGCGCAGCGATGGCCACAGGATCGTCCAGGGTCGTCGCTCGCCGCTGCAGACCCAGACCAGCGCGCCCTGTTCCTGGTTGCTGAGGCCGTAGCCGTTGTTGATCCGCGCTCGGACTTCACAGTTGGTGAATGCCGCGGCGGCTTGCTGGCGGTCGAGACCGACCAGCAGCGCGGCCGTGTCGCGGTTGGGGGGAGGTCCCCATAGCGCCCAGCCGTTGTGCCCGCTGTAGGGGTAGGGCAGCCCGAGCGCCGCTCCGAAGTGCGCGATCGCGCCTGCTTCGCCGTAGTTCTGGGTGAAGATCGCGGTGCGGGCGCGCTCTGAGGGGGGAAGCGAGTGGTACACAATCGCGATCGTGTCGGTGAAGCGTGGCCAGCCGACGGTCTCGCCGGCGTCGGGGTTGAGCGCCATCACGACGCTGCCCTGGAGGTCTCGCGGGGGTAATACGGGCAGGCCGAGCACCACGCTGGCCGCGGCGGTCAGCCCGACGGCCGCGATCACAAGGCCGGCTCGGGCACGCGCCGCTCGGCCTCGGGCATGCGCGAGCCAGCGCTCGGCGCCGACCGCCCCGGCGCCGAGCAGCACCGGATACAGGCCCGACATGTAATACGCCTTGCCGCCGGTGGCGATGAACACCGCGATCAGCACGAGGTAGGCGGCGGCGAAGCAACGCAGCGGGCGCAGAGCCGGATCGCGCGCGAGCTTCAGCAGGCCGGCGATCCATACGGGCGCCAGCAGCGGCCCGATCAGGACCAGCTGAAACGGGATCAATCCGGCGCGGCCGCCCTCGGCGCCGCTTTGGGCGATCGATCGCGCCAACTGCTCCTGCGGCAGACCGTGCGCGACTTGCCACAGTCCGTAGGGCAGCGCGCCGAGCACGGCGAGCATCGCGCCCCCGACAAGCCACCGGGAACGCAGCACCTCGCGCGGGCCCAGCGCCGCGAGCGCGAGCACCACGACGGCTATCACGACCGCGATCAGCGACTTGTTCAACAGAGCCACACCGAGCACCGCGCCAGCCGCCAGCCACAGACGCCGGTCACCGGTTCGGATCACCCGCGCGATCAGCAGGCAGACGACGGCCGTCGCGCACACGTCGTAGGTAGTGGTGTCCAGAAAGTGCCCGGTGACCAGGCAGACCGCCCCGGCCGCCCAGCACGCGGCGGCCAAGCCTTGCGCACGCCGGCCGCCGCCCGCCTCGCGGGCCAGCAGGCCGGTCGTGATCGTGGTGATGCCACAAGCCAGGATCGCCGGCGCCCGGAGCACGAGCAGCGACCCCGGGGCGAGCAGATCCATCGCCCGCGCCAGCAACGGCGTCAGCAACGGCTGGTCCGGATAGCCCCAGGCGGGATGCGCGCCGGCCGCGATGAAATACAGCTCGTCGCGGTGATAGCCATACCGGCTGCTGGTCGCCACCAACGCCATCATGGCCACGACGGCCGTGACCAGCAGCCTGGTGCGCGCCACCGGCGCGAGTTGACCGGCGACGCGCGATGAGATCCCGCGCGGCGGTGTGAGCACCACTGCAAGATCCGATCGGGGCGCGGATATGACGGTTCGCGGTGCTCGACGCGTCATGTTGGGTCGGCGATTGCTGTTGGCGCTGGGAGTGCGGCGGCGATCGGCGCGCAGAACGCGACAGCGTACTGGCGCTTGTGGCGCAACGCGGCCCCTCAGTGCACCCGACGCTGCGCGGCGTCGGCGGCATCGGCAAGGCGGGTCACGAACCGGAAGAACTCGGGTGACTGGCCGGTGAACAGCCCGTCGGCGGTGAGGCCCTTGACCGCGGCGCGCGCGCCGCCGAGCGCGTCAGAGGTTGGGCGCACGACCGAGCACTTCGGCAGGCTTGCGGAGATGAACTGGGTCGGCTCGGGGAGGATCAGGTTGGTTTGGAGCGCCTCTGACTTGGGGGCGTTGAGGTCGGGGAAGTGAAGCCCGGTCTCAGGGTCGGTGATCCCTGCCAGTGGCTGGGAGACGGCGTTGCCGGCCTTGTCGTGCCAGAGCGAGAAGTGGTTGGTCTCGACGCCGCCGATCGAGACGAGGATCCGCAGCACCTCGACGCTTGAGCACTTCAGGCTCAGCGTCGAGTACAGGCTCGAGCCGCCCTGTTCGATCATCGCGAAGTGAAACCCGGCGGCGTTCGCGATCGCCTGCATCCGCACCGCCTTCGGGTCCGTGCCGGACGGAAACGGAGGCGTCGGGATCTTGGTGGCGGGCGGCGTGTCTTGGTCGTTGAGCGGGATCGCGGGCTGGTTTTTGATCGTGACGGCCTGCGGGAAGCTTGCGCCGAAGTCGGGGTTCTGGCCCGAGCGGTAGCGCGTGTACCAGCTGGTGTCGACGTTCAGCGCCTTGAGATCGGTCAGCCGCTGCTTGTGCGCAGCGCCGGTCGCGTCGCTGCCGTGCAGCGTGCGGAAGCGCTCCAGTGAGACCGGCTGGGCCCCATGGGAGCGCAGATAGGCGTTGATGAACGCGGCGTGGCTGAGCTCGTCGTCGGTGTTGTCGGCGATGTACTGCGGCATGTCTGAGTCGAGGTTTTGCAGCGCGGCCATGTAGGCGGGGTTGCCGTCGTTGACGCCGCCGAGCTCTGCGTACTGCGACCACAGGTCTGACTCGATGATCTCCGCGGCGGCGAGAAACCGCAGGACCGCGACGTCACCATCGGTCAGACGAGAGCCCGCCGCAAAGGCGCTGCCCGCCCCCAGCACACCGGCCGCGGGGACCGCCGCGACGCCGGCGACGCCGATGCCCTTCAAGAACGAGCGGCGTCCGACGACTCGCTGCCAGACGCCGTGTAGGTCTTCTGCGCCCGGCTCCGGGAGGGTCGCGGAGTGATCGTGGTTGGTCATGGTGGGGTCCTTTCGTGAGATGCCGTGTAGAAAACGCCCTCGCTTCAGACGCGGGGCCGTTGGGTGCTGACGACTCCCGCCGGCGGCGGAACGTTCCGGGGCGTCTAGACGGGCGTCAGCAGTCAAGGACTCCATGGCAAGCCGAGATCTTCCGCGGATGACGAGGAAGGATCTGGTTGACGCGCGGTCGCCGCTGAGATGCGGCGCGACCGCGCCGGGGAAGGATCACCGCGGGCCGGGTGTCTTGCTGTGGTGACCCCCTCTACCTGCAGCCCGCAGCCCGAGTCATCAGGGCGGCGCACCGGTTGCGGAAAGGATTCACCATGCATTTGATGCCACGACCCCCGCGGTCGCTTGATCCTGCCGTGGATAACGCCCCTAGGCGCCAGGTGGGCCGGCGGTCAGGGCTGGCC
>JBOGYE010000339.1:0-8938 GCA_050696635.1 Solirubrobacteraceae bacterium
CCGGTAGCGTGGCCGAGGTGCACGAACAACAGCTTGTGCAGCATCGCCGCCGGGCCGATCGGCAGCAGTGCCGCCAGCGCCCGGTTGGTCTGACGCAGCCCGGAGCGAAACGAGGAGCAGCGCTCGCATCCGCGCAGATGACGCCGCGCCGGAGCCCCCGGGCGTCGCCGCAGACCTTCGGCGATCTCGCCGAGTTCGTTGCGGACCTCCTCGCAGGTCATCAGGCGGGCCTCTGAGGCCTCGCCCAACGAAACGCGCGCGCGGACGAGCAGCGACTTGACGCTCGGCACCGTGGTCTCCATCGCCTCGGCGATCTGCTCGTAGGAGAGCGCGTCCATCTCGCGCAGCACGAGCGCGGTGCGCTGCGTCTCGGGCAGCTGCTGGATGTCGGACACCAGCAGGCGGAACTCCTCGCGGCGGTGCACCTGGTCGGCGGTGCTGGCGCCGTGCTCGGCGAGGTGGTGGTCCATCGAGTCCACCCCGATCGCCTGCACGCGTCGGAGATGGTTGAGGCTGCGGTTGCGCGCGATTCGGTACAGCCACGGGCGCACGTTGATCGGCCGATCGTCGGCCAGGATCGCGTTGAACGCGGCCGTCATCACCTCCTGGAGCACGTCCTCGGCGTCCTCGCGCGAGCCGAGCAGGTGCCGGCAGAACGCGATCAGCCGCGAGTGATAGCGCGCGACGAGCACCTCGAACGCGGCCACGTTCCCGCGCCGCAGGAGCGAGATCAGGCGCTCGTCGGACTGCAGCCGCAACAGCGGCGTGCGTCCATGTAGGCCGGCGGCCGGGTATTTCAGCGCTGAGACTTCCATCCGGCTCAGGTCTCGGGAGACTCCTTTCGGGGCTCCAGGACACCGTAGCAGCGCCGAAGTTGCGGCCCGCAAGGCTGCCACCGTCCCGCAGACGGCCAGGCCCGCGAGGCCGTCACCCGGTGGGCCGCGCCGCTGCCAGTACCCGGGGAGGGGCTCGAACCCTCATGCCGTTAAGGCAGTCGCTCTTAAGGCGACCGTGTCTGACCAGTTCCACCACCCGGGCGAGACCCGGGACGCTAGCGCCTTCGATCGCTCCCCAGGAGATCGAGGACCGCGGCCGCAAGCCGCTGTTCGCCGCTGCCGCTGAGCCCACTGCGATCGCCGGCGGGAGCGAGCGCTCGGATCCATGCGTCGGTCGAGCCGCTCAGCTGCGCGTCGGCGGACCCCGCCTCGCCCTCGGCGATCTGGGCGCCGTCGGTCGTCAGCGTGACGCGGTAGGCCGATGGCCCATCGCCGCGACCATCGGTGACGCTGAGCGCAACGGTCCCTGCCGGCCCGCCCTGTGCGTCCTGTGCGAGACCTGGGATCAGCCTGAAGATCGCGCCCAAATCGACCTGCTCAACATCGTGCGGCGCGCCCCAGGCCCAGGCGTAGCCCCAGCGGGCGAGCTGCCCGAGCACCGGCGCCAGCGCCCGGGCGCGCTCCGTCAGTTCGTAATCGACGCGCGGCGGTACCTCGCGGTAGCGCGTCCGCGTCAGCATCTCGTCGGCGACCATCCGGTTCAGTCGCGAGCGCAGCTGCTCGGTGGAGATTCCGGGCAGAACGCGCTGCAGCTCGACGAAGCGTCGCGGCCCGGACATCAGGTCGCGGACGATCAACAGAGTCCATTTGTCGCCTACCAGGTCCAGCGCTCGCGCGTCGGGCGACCACTGGTCGTACGGATGGCGCTTGGTGGGTGGAACGTGTGACATTGAGGCTCCCCGATGCCTGCCCGTCGTTATGCACCTAGCCGGGCCAGCATAACCCACGCGGGCGGCCTTCCGAGCGTCTCCGCCCCAGTCGCTGGCAGACTAAGCGCACATGACAGCATTACCGCCGTCCGTGACGGCGTCTGGCCGGGCCTGCGCTGGCGGCCCGGAGCCGGCATGCGGCTGATCCCCGGGCCGCTGATCCGGTTCTGGCGCATCGCCTACCGCGCGAACGTGACCGGCATGGCTTCGATGGTCGCCTACACGATGCTGCTGGCCGTGATCCCGATCGCGCTGCTGGGACTGTTCGTCGCCGGGCACATCCTGTCCAGCCCGGCGGTGCAGCGCAGCGTGCTCGGCGACCTGCGCGAGGTCTTCCCGGGGACCGCCGAGGGGACCCTTGACGCGCTTCTGAAGGAGGTCCGTACCACCACCACCGGCACCGGCGTGCTGGGCCTGGTCGGCAGCCTGTGGCTGGGCTCGTCGTTCTGGGGCGCGCTCGACACGGCCTTCAGCCGCATCTACGGCGGCGTGCCGCGGGGCTGGTTCGCGCAGAAGCGGTTCGCGATCGCGATGCTGCTGGTGGTGATCGTGTTCATGGTCGCGACCGTGTCGGTCCCGACGATCCAGAGCATCCTGCGCGCCGGCGCCAACGCGCTCCCGTTCGATCTCGCCCACGTCACGGTGCTCGTGTATGCGGCCTCGCTCGTGATCGGGCTCGCGATCGTGTTCGGCTGCCTGTCGGTGATCTATGCGCGGGTGCCGCACCGGCGTGTCCCCTGGAGCGCGATCTGGCCGGGGGCCCTGGGAGCGACGCTGGCGATCGCGGCGATCGATTACGCCTTCCCCGCCTACCTGTCGAACATCTCGACGATCGCCCGGTTCGGCACGACGATCGTATTCGTGCTGATCCTGCTCGCCTGGTTCTACGCGCTCGCGCTGATCATCCTGTCGGGCGGGATCGTCAACGCGATGCGCCTCACAGCCGGCCCTCCCTGAGCCCCGGCAGGTAGCGTGTCGGCTGTGAGCACGCAGACCGAGACGCGGATGCACGGTGGGCGGCTGGTCGCGCGGGCGCTCGCGGCCCGTGGTGTAACGAAGCTGTTCACCCTGTCGGGCGGGCACCTGTTCTCGATCTACGACGGCTGCCGCGCGGAGGGCATCGAACTCGTGGACGTGCGCCACGAGCAGTCCGCCGCGTTCGCGGCCGAGGGCTGGGCCAAGGTCACGCGCACCCCTGGCGTCTGCGCGCTGACCGCCGGTCCGGGCGTCACCAACGGCCTGTCCGCGATCGCGTCGGCGTCCCAGAACGACTCGCCGGTCGTCGTGCTCGGCGGCCGCGCCCCCGCGTGGCGCTGGGGGCAGGGGTCGCTGCAGGAGATCGATCACGTCCCGTTCGTGGCGCCGCTGGTCAAGTCGGCGGTGACCGTCGGCGCCGCCGCGGAGATCCCGACCCTGGTGGCGCAGGCGCTCAGCACCGCGGTCAGCCCGCGCTCGGGGCCGACGTTCCTGGACTTCCCACTCGACCACGTGTTCAGCGAGGCCGAGGAGGACGGCCCGACGCCGTCGCTGCCGCAGCCTTGGACCGCGGCGGGCGCCGATGCTGCGTCGCTGGATCGCGCGGCCGAGCTGCTGCGCGCCGCGCAGCGTCCCGCGATCATGGCCGGCAGCGGCCTGTACTGGGGCCGAGGCGAGGAGTCGTTGCGCGAGCTGGCCCAGCGGCTGCGGGTCCCGGTGCTGCTCAACGGCCTCGGGCGGGGCTGCCTGCCCGCCGACCACGAGCTGTTCTTCTCACGCGCGCGCGCGGCCGCGCTTTCGCAGGCGGACGTGGTGCTCGTGATCGGCGTGCCGCTCGACTTCCGGCTGGGCTTCGGGGCAGCGTTCGCCGCCGACGCCCGGATCGTCGCGATCGATGTCGCGCCGCCCGCTCGCGAGCATCCGCGCCCCGTGGACGCGGAGCTGTACGGGGCGCTGCCGGCGACGCTTGCGGCGCTGGCGGACGGGGCCGCCTCCGTGGCTGGAGAGCTGGCGCGCGCGCGTGACGAGTGGGTCGCGTCGCTGCGCGCCGACGAGCGTGAGCGCCGCGCCGGCGAGGCGGCGGAGCTGGGCGATCAGCGCGCGCCGCTGCACCCGATGCGGATCTATGGCGAGCTGGCAGGCATGCTCGACCGTGATGCGATCGTGATCGGCGACGGCGGCGACTTCGTCTCCTACGCCGGCCGGGTCGTGGATTCATATCGGCCCGGCTGCTGGCTGGATCCCGGACCCTACGGTTGCCTCGGCTCGGGCCCGGGCTACGCGCTTGCCGCCAAGCTGGCTCACCCCGATCGCCAGGTCGTGCTGCTGCTCGGCGACGGCGCCTTCGGCTTTGCCGGGATGGAGCTCGACACCCTCTCGCGGCACGGGGTCGGCGTGGTCGCGATCATCGGCAACAACGGCATCTGGGGGCTGGAGAAGCACCCGATGGAGCAGATCTACGGCTACTCGGTGGTTGCCGAGCTGCGACCGGAGACGCGCTACGACGAGGTGGCGACCGCGCTCGGTTGCCACGGCGAGCTGGTGCGCGCGCCGGGGCAGCTGCGCCCCGCGCTCGAGCGCGCGTTCGCCGCCGATGGCCCGGCGCTGGTCAACGTACTGACCGACCCGTCGATCGCCTACCCGCGCCGCTCGAACCTCGCCTGACCCCGACGCGGCGGGGACGGTCAGGTCCGCAACTCCACAGCCCACGCCGCGCACATGGCGACCGTCCGGCTCCGGACACGAAAACCGCCCGCATAATGCGGGCGGCTTCCGATCCAGGGGTGGCCCAATCAGGACGGGCAGGGGTACGTGCCAGAAAGGGCCATTAGGTTGGCTCGGGCGGCGGGAGGCGCCGATCATACGGCTTCGCCCGAGCCTATGTGCAGGTGCTCCTCGCCGAAACGAATCGCACCCCGTGACGAACAATGGCCCTAATGGTTGCGGTTAGCAATCGAACATTCGTCCACTTCCCGACGCAAACCTCCCAAACACGGCGTCAGATATCTAACCGTAACCCTTTACAAATCACCCGCAAGCAGCCCCAGCACGGCACCGCGGAGGATGTCGTGCTCGGACACCTTGACGTGGTGCAGGCCGAACACCGACAGTGCCTCGCGCAGGATCGCCGCGCCGGCGACGATCGTCGGCGCGCGATCCGGATGCAGGCCGGGGATGGCTCGCAGCTGCGGCAGCGTCAGGGTCGACAGCTCGCTCAGCATCCGCGCGCAGTCGGTCGTGGTCAAGGTGTAGCCGTGCACCCGCGCGCGGTCGTAGGGGTCCAGTTGCTGCGCGATCGCCGCCAGCGATGTGGCGGTCCCAGCGACCGCGATCGCCAGCGCCAGCCCGGCGCGTCGCCGGTCCGGCACGGCGGCGCGCAGGATCGCCGCCACCTCCTCCGACAGCCGCCCCAGTTCGGCCGTCGCCGGCGGCGGGTCGCCCGGTAGGTGGCGCTCGGTCTGGCGCACCACGCCCGCCTGCGTCGAGACCCGAAACTCGAGCTCGCGGCCGCTGCCGATCGCCAGCTCGGTCGAGCCGCCACCGATGTCGATCACGAGCGTCCGCGCGCCGCTGCGCGCATCCCGCTCGCCGGTGGCCCCGAGGTAGGTCAGCCGCGCCTCCTGCTCGCCGGACAGAACGTGCGGCGCCAGGCCGTAGCGCTCGCCGACCAGCGCGGCGAGCTCGGAGCCGTTGGCCGCGTCGCGCACTGCGCTGGTCAGGACCGCGATCGCACGCTCGCAGTGGAAGGCGTCGATCCGCGCCCGGTAGCGATCGAGCGTCGCCAGCACGCGGTCGATCGCGTCCGCGCGCAGCCTTCCGTCGGCGTCGACTCCGGCTCCGAGCCGCGTCACCTCGGTCAGACGCACCAGCTCGGTGATGCGTCGATCATCGCCCGTCGATGAGATCAGCAGCCGGGTCGAGTTGGAGCCGATGTCGACGACCGCGATGTTCATCGGGGCGCTACCACCGGTCAGACGGGCGGCGCGACGGGGTGGGCCATCGGCTCGTCGTCGAGCGCCGCGATCAGGTTCCCGACCGCCAGATCGGCCATCCGCTCGCGGGCGGTGCGGGTCGCCGAGCCGATATGCGGCACCACCAGCAGGTTGGGCGTCTTCAGCAGCGGATCGTCCGCGGCCGGCGGCTCCGGATCGGTGACATCGAGCGCGGCCGCGGCGATCCGGCCCTCGTGCAGCGCGGCCACGAGCGCGCGCTGATCGACGATCGGGCCGCGCGCGGTGTTGATCAGGATCGCGTTCGGGCGCATCAGCTCAAGCGCGGCGGCGTCGATCAGATGGCGCGTCTGCGCGGTCAGCGGGCAGTGGATCGAGACGAAATCCGACCGCGCCAGCAGCTGCAGCAGCGGCACGCCGCCGTCCGCGCCGGCATGCAGCACGGTCATCGAGAAGCCCTCGGCGCGGCGCGCGACCGCGCGTCCGATCCGCCCCATGCCGACGATCCCCAGCGTCGCGCCGTGGACGTCGGCGCCGAGATGGGCGCCGGGCTCCCATGTCAGCCAGTCGCCGCTGCGGACGGTGCGCACCGCCTCGGGCAGCCTGCGGGCGACCGCCAGCAGCAGCGCGAACGTCAGGTCCGCGGTCGCGTCGGTCAGCACGTCGGGGGTGTTGCCGACCGCGATACCGCGGGCCGCGGCGGCGCACAGATCGATGTTGTCGTAGCCGACCGCGTAGTTGGCGACCGCGCGCAGTCGAGGCGAGCCGGCAATCAGTTCGGCGTCGACGCGATCGGACAGGAGCGCCAGCAGACCGTCGGCGTCGGCGGTGCGCTCGCGCAGCACGTCATACGGCGGCGGCAGCCGCTCGGGCCAGACGTCGACATCGTGGCGCGCGCGCAGGCGGTCCAGGGCCGCTCCGGGAAGCTTGCGAGTGACGAAGCAGTGAGCCACGGCGGGCGGATTGTGCCCGATTACGCGGACTCGACCGCCGCGGCGCCCTCGCGCGACGGCGCCTTGACCCCGGGCAACGCCAGCGCGGCGACGAGGCCGCCCGCAAGCGAGATCCCCGCCGCGACCCAGAACGCGACCCGGAAGCCGCTCGTCAGCGCCGCGTGCACGGTCGTCCCGCCACCGTGCAGCAGCGTGTCGGTACGCGCGGTCGCCAGCGCGGCCAGGATCGCCAGCCCCAGCGCTCCGCCGAACAGCCGCGAGGTGTTGACCAGCCCAGACGCGAGCCCCGCCTCCGCGCGCGCCACCCCGGCGACCGCGCTGATCGTCGCCGGGACGAATGCGAGCCCGATCCCGACCGCCGTCAGCAGCGATGCACCAAGGATCGCGCCCAGATACGTCCCGTGCACGGAGATGTCCGTGAACCAGGCCAGCCCGACGGTCAGCGAGCCCATGCCAACGACCAGCAGTGGTCTGGCGCCGACCTTCACGACCAGGCGCGAGGCGCCAACCGAGCCCAGCACGATGCACACCGTCATCGGCAGGAACGCCAGCCCGGCTCGAATCGGCGAGTAGCCGAGCACCTGCTGCAGATACAACGACAGGAAGAACCACATTCCGAACGACGCCGCGCCGACGAGCGCCACGACGACGTTGGCCGCGGTGAGCGTCCGCGAGCGCCAGATCCGCAGCGGCATCAGCGGCGCGTGAGCGAGCCGGCCCTCGATCCCGAGGAACGCGGCCAGCAGTGCGACCCCCGCCACCAGCAACGCCAGCGTCGGGGCGCTGCCCCAGCCGGACTGGTCGCTGCGCACGATCCCCAGCACCAGCAGCGACAGTCCGAGCGTCGCCGACAGCGCGCCCCGAAGATCGAAGTCGCGCGTCGCGGACTCGTCGCGACCCTCGGTCAGCAGGCGCTGGGAGAAGAGCGCCGCCAGCAGGCCGATCGGGAGGTTCACGAACAGGATCCAGCGCCACGACAGCAGGTCGGTGAGCACGCCGCCAAGCAGCACGCCGGCCGCCCCGCCCGCGCCGCCCATCGCGCCCCAGATCCCGACGGCGCGGTTGCGGGCGGCGCCCTCGGAAAAGGTGGTGGTCAGGATCGAGAGCGAAGCCGGCGCGACGATCGCGCCGCCCAGGCCCTGGATCGCTCGTGCGCCGATCAGCAGGCCCCGGCTGCCCGCGAGTCCGCCCGCCAGCGATGCCAGCGAGAACAGCACCAGGCCGGCCACGAACACGCGTCGGCGCCCCAGCAGGTCGGCAGCGCGGCCGCCGAGCAGCAAGAAGCCGGCGAACGTGACCGTGTAGGCGTTGACGACCCACTGCAGGTCGACCTCGGAGAAGTGCAGCCCGGAGCGGATCGCCGGCAGCGCGACGTTCACGACCGACACGTCGAGGATCACCATGAACTGCGCCAGGCACGCCAGGATCAGGGTCGCGCGAAGATGATGGCCGTGATTCTTCATTTGTACGACGATCATCGTACATGAGCGAACCGACGCCTGCGGTCTGGCTGACGTTCGACAACCTCGGTGAGGCGAGCGCGCTGCAGCGGGGTGAATGGACGGGGCGGGTGCCACTCGGCAGCGATCCGTCCGTCACCGAGGCGCTGCCGCGCCTGCTGTGCCAGCTCGACGACCACGCCCTGGAGGCGACCTTCTTCGTCGAGGCGCTCAACTGCGAGCTGTATCCGGAGGCGCTGCGCGAGATCGTCAGCCGCGGGCACGAGCTGGGCGTGCACGGTTGGCGGCACGAGCGCTGGAGCGCGCTGGAACCCGGGGCGGAGCGGGAGCTGCTGCAGCGCTGCCGCGCGGCGTTCGCGCGGCTTGGCCTTCGCGCCGACGGCTTCCGCCCCCCCGGCGGCGAGCCGACGGCCGCGACCGAAGCGCTGCTGAACGAGCTGGGATACCGGTGGTGGTCATCCGTGCAGGGCGCGGACAGCGGGCCGGCCTGCGTGCCGTTCGATTGGGAGCTGGTCGACGCCTACCACCTGATGGAGCGTTTTGGCCCGTTGCGCGTGGCACGGGGCGACCCGCTTGAGCCGCTGACGGCGGCCGCGGCCGCCGATCGGCTCGCCGCCGCGATCGAGCACAGCGCCGCCCGCCAGGTACCGATCGTGGTCGTCCTGCACCCCTTCCTGACGCTGGAGCCGGACTGGGAGCGCGGGGTGCAGCGGGTGCTTTCGCTGCTGTCGGCGCTGCGTGGCGCCGGGCGCGTCCGGATCCTGCGCACGCCGGTGCCGGTGCGCGCGCCGGAGCCGGCGCCCGCGCCGGGGCCCGCGGCGCGCGGCTTGGAGG
>JBOGYE010000340.1:0-4388 GCA_050696635.1 Solirubrobacteraceae bacterium
AGCCTGCGCTGCCTACGACCAGCTCGGGCGCCCCGTCGCGACGCACGATCGCGGGCGCCATCATGCTCGGCATTCGCCGGCCGGGCGGGTGGCGGTGCCAGCCGGTCGGGTTCAGATCCTGTTCGCCGAGCATGTTGTTGAGGTGTACACCCGTGCCGGGGACGATCACGCCCGACGCCGAGCCGTTGGAGCACGTAACAGAGCAGGCCCAGCCATCGCGATCGAGCGCCGCGACGTGCGTGGTCGAGCCCAGCCGACCCACGGGCAGCGCCCGGAAGCCGGCGACGAATTGCGGATCGTGCAGGCCGGCGAGGAACTCCGGCGTGCGCTCGGACTGGGTGCGCTCCATCACCTCGACCAGCTCGGCGACGGTCGGTGCCGTGCGCTGACCGTGCGGCCGTCTTGCGTCGAGCATCGCCAGGGCGCGGCTGATCAGCAGACCGCCGGCCGACGGCGGCGGGTTGATCAGAACCTCGCGTCCGCGGTAAGCGGCCCGCAGCGGCTCGCGCTCCGCCACCTGATAGGCGGCCAGGTCCGCACGCGACAGCAGACCCCCGCGAGGCGCCAGCCAATCGGCGATCGCGTCGCCGACGTCACCGGTGTAGAACGGCGCCGCGCCGTCGCTGCCGAGCCGTTCAAGCGCGTCGCCGAGCTCGGGCTGGCGGATCCGGTCGCCGGCGCGCAGCAGCCGGCCACCCGGCGCGAACATCGCCGCCGCCTCGGCCGTCGACGTCACGGTGCCGGAGAGGATCTCGACGATGTAGGCCTGCTGGGGGTTGAGCTCCACTCCCTCGCGCGCCAGCGCCGCCGCCGGGCGCACGAGCCGTTCAAGCCCCAGCCGGGCGTACCTAGCCGCCGCCTCGCAGACGCCGGCCGGAAAGCCGAACGTGCCGACCGACGCCGCCCCGACATGGAACACCTGGACGGCGTCCCCGAACGAGACCGACACCGGGATCAGCTCGCCGGCGGGTCGGGTCGGGTCCGGGTGACCACGACCGGGTGCCTCGACGAAGAAGTCCAGCAGCGTGGCGGCGCCGTCGGGCGTCGCGACGAGCATGTAGCCGCCCGCGCCGAGACCCGTCAGCAGCGGCTCGCAGGTCAGCGAGGCGAGCATCGCCGCCAGCGCGGCATCGACGGCGTTGCCGCCGTCGCGCAGCGCGTCCGCCCCGGCCCCGGCGCTGACTGGATGTCCTGCCGCGACGACGCCGAGCTGGGCGCCACTCGCGCTCACGGCTCGCCGACCGTCAGCTCCTGACGGTCGGGGAGCAAGCGTGCCAAGGACGCAGCAAGCGACGCGTACTCCGTACGCGAGCGAGCGAGGACACCGGCACGCGCCGCTACCCGACCGTCAGCGGCGGGGGATGAATTCCGGGACGTCCAGTTCCGAGCCGCGGGTCAGGCGGCTGACTCGTGGCTCGCCCGCCGGCTCGCGCCAGGCGGATCGCTCCTCGGCCGCGCGAGCGCCGGACCCGGGTGACTGCACCGCCCGCCGCGGACGCGCCTCGCCGAAGCCGGTCGCCACGACGGTCACCCAGACCTGGTCGTCGAGCTTGTCGTCGACCATCGCGCCGAAGATGATGTTCGCCTCCGGATGGGCCGCCTCGGCGACCGCCCTGGCGGCCTCGTTGACCTCCCACAGCGAGATGTCGGGGCCGCCGGTGATCGACAGCAGGATCGAGCGCGCGCCCTCGACGCTGGTCTCCAGCAGCGGTGACGCGACGGCCTGCTCGGCGGCGTCGATCGCTCGCCGCTCGCCGCTGCCCATCCCGATCCCGAGCAGGGCGTTGCCGGCGTCGGACATGATCGTGCGCACGTCGGCGAAGTCGAGGTTGATCAGCCCGGGCAGGGTCACCAGGTCCGAGATCCCCTGCACGCCCTGACGCAGTACGTCGTCGGCGACGCGGAACGCCTCGACCATCGACACGCCGCGATCCAGCACCGACAGCAGCCGGTTGTTGGGGACGACGATCAGGGTGTCGACCTCAGCGCCCAGCGCTGCGATCCCGACCTCGGCCTGGTCGCGCCGGCGCGAGCCTTCGAACTGGAACGGGCGCGTCACGATCCCGACCGTCAGCGCCCCTAGCTCGCGCGCGATCTGCGCCACGACGGGCGCCGCGCCGGTCCCGGTCCCGCCGCCCGCCCCGGCGGCGATGAACACCATGTCCGAGCCGCGCAGCATCGCCTTGATCCGGTCGTACTCCTCGCGTGCCGCGCGGCGGCCGAGCTCCGGGTCAGAACCCGACCCCAACCCGCGCGTGACCGCGTCCCCGATGTGCAGGGTCTCCCTGGCCGCCGACAGCTGCAGCGACTGAAGGTCGGTGTTGATCGCGACGAACTCGACCCCCTCGACGTCTGCCTCGACCATCCGGTTGACCGCGTTGACGCCCGCGCCGCCGACGCCGACGACCCGCAGCACGGGCCGACCCACCACCGGGGCGGCGAACGGATCGGGCTCGCGCTCGGCGCGCGCGTAGACGTCCTGCGTGGCCTGCGTTGGCTCCATCAGGTTGGCCGGAACGTCGGACGAGAACGCCTGGCGCAGGCGCTCCTGCGGCGAGGGAATCTGGCGCTCGTCCGCCTCGCCTGGAACCGGCGCGTGGGCATCGGCGCGCAGCGACGGGTGCGGGCGCGCGCGCCGCGACTCGGACGCGGGGGAGGTGGGTGCCGGGGCGGGGGTGGCCTCGGGCGCTGGGGCCTGCGCCGCCGCGTCGGCGTGCGCCGCCGGGGCGGACTGCTTGGACGGCTCGCCCTTGTCGTCCGAGCTCGTCCGGCGGAACAGCTCCGCCAGCGGCCCCTCTCGCATGCTCGCGCGCTTACCGGATGCCATTTGCGAGAACCTCCTTGGCGAGCTGCCTGTAGGCGTGAGCGGCGAGACCGTCGGGATCGTACTTCAGCACGGACATGCCCTTCACCGGCGCCTCGGCGAACCGCACCGTCTTGCGGATCCGCGACGCGAACACTCGGTCGCCGAAGTTCTCCTCCAGCAGCTCGATCGCCTCCTTGGCGTGCAGGGTGCGGAGATCGACCAGCGTCGGCAGGATGCCTTCGATCTCGACATCGGGGTTGAGGTTCTCCCGGATCATCCCAAGCGTGTTCTGCAGCTGGATCAGGCCGCGCATCGACAGATATTCGCACTGCACGGGGACGATCACCTTGTGGGAGGCTGTCAGCGCGTTGATCGTCAGCAGGCCGAGGCTCGGCGGCGTGTCGATGAATACGAAGTCGTAGTCGTCGGCGACCTCCTTCAGCGCCTTCTGCAGCGAGCGCTCGCGGCCGATCATGGTCGACATCGCGATCTCGGCGCCGGCCAGGTCGATCGACGCGCAGGCCACGTCCACCTCGCGCTTGCGGACCACCTCCCGGATCGAGATGTGATGCACGAGCACGTCGTACATCGACTTCTCCAGCGTGTCGGGATCGATCCCCTGCGACATCGTCAGGTTGCCCTGAGGATCCATGTCGCAACACAGCACGCGGTGCCCCTCCTCCGCGAACGCCACCGCGAGGTTGAGCGTGGTCGTGGTCTTGGCGACGCCGCCCTTCTGGTTGGCGAGGGCGATCACCTTGCAGGTGGGCATTGGCTCCGGGCTCCGATGCGATCGGGGACTCATACGCGGTGAGTATTCGCAGGACGCCCCGGAAATCCTTTGACAAACCAGGGCTCCGGGCCTCCGGACCGGGCGGGCTATGGTCTCCGCGACGTGGTGTCAGACCTCCTCCAGCGCCGCCTGATCTACGTCACGGGCAAGGGCGGGGTCGGGAGATCGACGGTCGCGACCGCGCTCGGCCTCGCCGCCGCGCGCCGCGGCAAGCGCACGATCGTCGCCGAACTGGCCGGCCAGGACCGCGTCGGCCGGTCGCTGGATCGCCAGACGGCGCCGTTCGTCGAGGCACCCCTGGCCGCGGGGCTGTTCACGATCTCGATCGATCCCCAGAGCGCGATGGAGGAGTACCTGCGGGTCAAGACCGGCGCCGTCGGGCAGGCGCTCGGGGCCAGCCGCCTGTTCTCGGCGCTGGCGATGGCGACCCCGGGGATGCGAGAGCTGCTCAGCCTCGGCAAGGTGTGGGAGCTCGCCCAGGAGCACCGGCGCACCGAGGGCGGCGAGCCCTACGACCTCGTCATCGTCGACGCGCCCGCGGCCGGCCACGGGGCCGCGATCCTGCGCACCCCGCGCTCGTTTGCGGAGATCGCGCGCGTCGGCCCGATCGCCCACCAGGCCGGATCGATCGCCGCGACCATCGCCGACCCCGACTTCACCGCCGTGGCCGCGGTCGCGACCGCTGAGGAGATGCCGGTCAACGAGACGCTGTGGCTGCGCTCCGCGCTCGCCGAGCAGGGCCTCAGGCTCGACTGCACGATCGTCAACGCGCTTCACCCGGAGCGATTC
>JBOGYE010000341.1:0-9001 GCA_050696635.1 Solirubrobacteraceae bacterium
GTGCCCGGCCAGGACGCAGGATCGAAGCTGTAGCGGCGCTACAGCGAGATCCGAGGACACCGCCGGGCGCCGTCAGCGGGCGCTCGAATGGGACGGTACTTATGGCGGAGAGCACTAAGTGCTGCAAGGGCCTCAACATCGCCCGGGAAGGCACTATCGTGCGCGCGCATGGCAGCCGACGCGCCGCTCGATCTCGATCGTGGCTTCGATTACCTGTACGGGCTGCAGATCGACGAGCTGTCCGGCGACGGCGCGCGGGGCAGCGTGCAGGTCCGCGACGAGCTCAGGCAGCCCGGCGGGCGGGTCCACGGCGGCGTCGCGGCCGCGATCTCGCACAGCCTCGCGTGCGGCGCCACCGCCGCGGCCGCCGGCGGCGGAATCGTGGCGGAGGTGCTGTCCAACCAGACCAGCTATCTGGAGCCTCTGGCCGGTGACACGATTCGGGCGCAGGCGCGGCCGTTGCATCGCGGGCGCACGACCTGGGTCTGGGAAGTGCAGATCGCCGACGACGCCGGGTGCCTGTGCGCTCTGGCGCGGGTGACGGTGGCGATCCGCCCGCGCTGACGGTGGCGACCCGCCCGCGTGCAAGCGTGTTTGCCGTCCAGCGCCGGCCGCCTCAGCGCGCCGCGCGATACCCGCGGCCGAGCCAGTACTGCGCGAAGGCACGCAGCGCCGGGTCGGCGGCCGACGGCGCTCGCAGCATCCGAGTCCACGCCAGCGCGATCACGCCTCGAGTGCCTGGGCGCGAGGCAAGCACCACCGCTCCGCCCGTCGCGGCAAGGGCGGGGGTGAACGGGGCCACGCCGGCGGCCAGCGCGTGCAGCCCGGGGGGTGGCTGGGCGCCGCCGTACATCAGCACCACGTCGCCGACCTCGAGCGCCTGCAGGAGCTGGTCGTCGCTCAGCTGTGCGCCGCCGCGCGTCACGGGCACCGGAACGTGCGGGCCGCTGGTCGGGGGGTCGGAGTTGTACACCGGCCGAAGCTCCCCGGGCGCCAGCACGGCCGCGCCGAGATCCGGGAAGGCCTTGCCAGGACCGGCGTCGGGGTTCGACAGCGCGGGGGCGTCCCGCCCCGCCAGCAGCCCGCCGGACAGCAGCGCGATCACCCCGATCGCGATCGCGACCGAGGCGACAACGATCAGCGCCCGCTCGATCAGCCGCGGCATCGGACCGCGCGCGGGATCACTTGCTCGCGCGTGCGGGCCGCTTCGCGCCGGCCGCCGCCTGCGCCAGCTCGTCGATCGCGGCGCGCAGGTCGCCGGCCAGGACTGTCAGGTCCGCCAGCGCGTCGTAGTCTGCGTTGAGACCGAAGTTGAGTTGCCCGTCGTAGCTCATGATCGCCACCCCGAGCGCCTGGTTCTCGGCCAGCGGCACCATCGGATACATCGAGTCGAGCCGGCGACCCAGCATGTACAGGGGCATCTGCGGCCCGGGAACGTTGGTGACGACCAGGTTGAACAGGCGCTGGCGCGCCTGCAGACGGGCCGCCTGGGCGATTATCGTCGGTGGCGCGAAGCCGCTCAACTGGGTCAGGACCTGGGCGCCAACCGCCTGTCCGGACTGCTTGAGCCCGCGCATCGAGCGACTCACCTGCGCCAGGCGCGACACCGGGTTCTCGATCCCGATCGGCAGCGGCGCCCACATCGCCGCCACCCGGTTGCCGAGCGCCCCGCGCTCGACGTCAGCCCGGATCGAGACCGGGATCATCGCCCGCAACGTCGTGTCCGGCGCGAGTTCCCCCCGCCGGCGCAGGTAGCGGCCGAGCGCTCCCGCCACCCCCGCCAGCACGACGTCGTTGACGGTGCCGCCGAGGGCGTCCTTGACCGCCTTGAATTGCGCCAGCTCCCCACGCACCCAGGTGAAGCGGCGATGTGGTCCGATGCGGACGTTGAGGGGGCTCTCGGGTGCGCTCGACAGGCCGGCTCGCGCGAGCGCGCCGAGTCCTCCGGCCGCGTGGCCGATCCGGGTCGCGAGGTCGCGAGGTCCTCGCAGCGCGGCGTTGGCCATCTCGGCCGGCACCGTGGCGCGCTCGAGCAGGGCGTCGGCGAGCAGCTGGGCACCGCTCGGCAGCGGCCGCGGGATCCAGTCGCGGGCCGCCGCGGGATCCACCGGGGGCGGGTCAGGCGTGGCGTCGAACAGGACGGTCGCGATGTCCACGCCCGAGATTCCGTCTACGAGCGCGTGGTGGGTCTTGGACAGCAGCGCGAACCGCCCGCGCGCCAGCCCCTCGACGAGCCACAGCTCCCACAGCGGCCGCGAGCGGTCCAGCGCCTGCGAGAACACCCGTCCGGCGAGCCGCTGCAGCTCGCCGTCGCCTCCCGGGCGTGGCAGCGCCGTGTGACGGATGTGGAACGCGACGTTGAAGTGAGGGTCGTCCACCCACACCGGCCGGCCCTGGCCGAACGGCACGTACGCGAGCCGCTGGCGGTAGCGCGGGACCAGGTGAAGTCGCGAGAGGACGTGCTCCACAAGCTCGTCGTACGCCAGGGCGCTGCCTGCGAGTAGCAGCGCTCCCGCCACGTGCATGTGCGCGCTATCGCGCTCCAGGTGCAGGAACGAGGCGTCGAGAACCGTCAGCCGGTCCGGATTGACCACGGGCGAATTCTGCCACGACGGGGGTGTGACGAGGCTCACATAAGGGTCCGCTGGTGGCTGTCAGGCTTGCAGCACTCCAAACAAGACCTGCCTAATCCTCGTCGCAACGGAGCGCCGGGGAGCGGGGGACCCAGATCGCCGGGTGGCCAGCACCGCACCCGGCCGGGGCGAATCGATCGCCTGGGCCCAGCAAGCCCAGCCGCGAACGTAGCGACAGCTCGAGGGGCGCAGCACGCGCCGCCGAGCGGCCGCGAGCCCGTCAGCTCACCTCGTAGGCGCGCGGTCAATCCCAAGGAGGTCCTCGTCTTGAGGCCGAAGATCAGGCTGCGCCGCATGCGCGCAGTGCACGTGACCCTCGCCGCGACGGCGCTCGCCGCGCCCCCGTCGGCGTTCGCACTCGCCGGCGCCCAATCCGCACCGCGCCCCGCGAGTTCGCGGCGGGCACGCCTCGCCGGCCTCCGCCGCCACGGCACGCCGGCGACGGTCGACCTGCGTGTCAGCCGGCGCCGGGTGACGCTCGGACGCACCGTGCGATTCACAGGCAACGTTGCGCGCACCGGCGCCGGGGAGCGCGTGGCGCTCGAGCGTGGCGTCCGTGAAGGCCGCTCGCGATGGCGCACCGTTGCGGGTGCGACCGTAGGACAGCGCGGCCGCTTCTCGTTCCGGGTGCACCCGCGGCGCTCGGCCATCTATCGCGCTGTGCTGCTGGGGCAGGCGAGCGCGGTGCCCGCTCCTGACCTGGTGACGGCGCCGTCCGCGGCGCCGGCGTCCGCTGCGGCGCCATCCACGATGCAGGTCAGCCACGCGCGGCCGGTGACCGTGACCCCGCGCTTCGCGCTGACCCGCCGGACCCTGCAGCTGCTCGGCGGGGGCCGGATCCACGTCGTCGGCAGGTTGCTGCCAGGCGCCGCCGGCAGGGCCGTGGTGCTCGAGCGTCACACGGACCGCGGCTGGCGGACGGTCGCGAGCGCGCGCACCGGCAGGCGCGGCGGCTTCGGCCTGCGCTGGCGTCCGACCGGTGGCGCGCCTGCGCGCCTGCGCGTCCTGTTCGCCGGTGACGCCGACAACGGACGATCGACGCGTGCCGTCGGCGACGCCTCGGCGCTGGCGCGCAGCGTCGCGTCCTGGTACTACGACGCCGGCGCGACAGCGTGCGGCTTTCACGCCACCTACGGGGTCGCGAACCGCACGCTTCCTTGCGGCACCCGGGTCCCGATGCGCCACGACGGGCGCTCCGTGGTCGCCGTGGTCGACGACCGCGGGCCGTTCGTCGCCGGACGCGATTGGGATCTGAGCCAAACGACCGCCGCCGCGCTCGGCTTTGCCGGCGTGGGGACGATCTGGGTCGGAGGCTGATCACGGGTCCGAGTTCGGCGGGGCCGTCTGGCGCCCGGCGTACTGTCGATCGCGATGGCCGGCCGCTGCATAGCCCATCTCGACATGGACGCGTTCTACGTGTCGGTCGAGCTGCGGCGTCGCCCGGAACTGCGCGGCAGGCCCGTGATCGTGGCAGGCAGCGGCCCACGCGCGGTCGTCACCACCGCCTCCTACGAGGCCCGGCGCTTCGGCGTCGGCTCGGCGATGCCGGCCGCGCGGGCGCGCCGGCTGTGCCCCGGCGGGATCTATCTGACCCCTGACTTCGCGTACTACCGTCAGGCATCGGCCGAGGTGATGGCACTGGTGCGCCGTTGCTCCGAGACGGTTGAGGTGGTCGGTCTCGACGAGGCCTATCTGGACCTGTCGGGAATGCCTGCCCCGCGCGCGGAGATGCGGCGCCTGGCGCTCGAGATCGAACGTACGACCGGTCTTTGCTGCTCGATCGGCATCGGCCCCAGCCGGCTCGTCGCCAAGGTTGCCTCGGATGCCGAGAAGCCGCGCGGGTTCGTCGTCCTGACCGAGGCCCAGGCCCGCGAGCGCTTCGCGGAGGCGCCCTGCGGACTCATCCCTGGGATCGGGCCCAAGACGGTCGAGCGACTGCGCGACTGCGGCATCCGCACGCTCGCGCAGTTGGCGGCCGCGCCGACGGAGGCGCTGACGGTGCGGTTCGGGGCGCGGATGGGGATCGCGCTGGCGCGGCGTGGCAGGTTCGAGGACGACAGCCCGGTCACGCAGGAGCGAAAGGTGATCTCGGAGTCGCGCGAGACGACCTTCGACCAGGACATCGTCGATCCCGCGCGGCTCGAGGGAATCCTCGCGCAGCTCACGCGCGGGCTGTGTGACGCGCTGGTGCGCCAACAACGCGCCGGGCGCACGATCGGGATCAAGGTGCGGCTTGACGACTTCTCGACCCACACCCGCGCGCGCACGCTGCCCGAGCCGGTAGCCACCGTCGACCGGGTGCTGCCCGTGGCGCTCGAGCTGCTGCGGCGGTTCGCCGCAGCCCGCCCGGTGCGGCTGCTGGGCGTACGGGTCGCGGGCCTTGAGCCATCCGTCGAGCCAGCGGTCGAGTGTCAGCTCTCGCTCGCGCTCTGAGGGCTCACGAAGGGCGCGTCAGTACAGCGCGCTGGCCAGCCGGCGGCGCGACTCGCGCGCCAGCGGGCTGCCGACTCCGAGCTCGTCCAGGATCCCGACGACCACGCGGCGGATGTCGTCGCGGCTACCGTCGGCGGACGGCAGATGGCCGATCAGCAGGTCCAGCGCGCGCTCGTGATCGCCCGCGTCGAGCGCCGCAAAGGCCGCCTGAAGGTCGTCCGCGAGCGGCGTCTTGGAATGCTCGAGCTCGATTCGTGCCGCGAGGCCGTCGGCCTCGAAGCTGCCGGGGACCTCGCGCAGCAGCGCCAATGCACCTTGCGGGTCGTCGCGGCCCAGCAGGATCCGCGCCAGTGGGACCGCCGCGTCAGCGCGGGAGGGCTCGAGCGCCACCGCGCGCCTCAGTGACTCCTCGTCGCCGCTGGCGACCAGCTCGTCGGCCTCGGAGGGGAGCAGCGAGTCCAGGAACGACTCGATCGCGGCCGGTGGCTGAGCGCCGACGAACTCGGCGACCACGCGCCGATCACGAAACGCCTTGACGGCGGGGATGCTCTGGATACGAAAGCTGCGCGCGACGCCAGGACTGGAGTCGACGTCGACCTTGGCAAGCTCGATCCGACCGCCGCGCGCGGCGACCTCGCGCTCCAGCACGGGCCCGAGCTGGCGGCACGGCGCGCACCATTGTGCCCAGAAGTCGACCACCACCGCAACGGTGGCGGAGCGCTGCACGACCTCGGTCTCGAAGCTCTGATCGGTGACGTCCACGACGGCTTCGATGGTAGCCACGGCGACGCGGGCGATGGTGTAGACACCCGAACGGTGAGCGAGCTGAGCGTGACGAGGGCTTCCGTGCGACTGGCGGGGTCAGACGACGGCGACGGCCCGGCGGTGGTGCTGGCACACGGGCTCACCGCCACGCGCCGCTATGTGGTGATGGGATCCAGCTCACTGCAGCGCGACGGCCATCGCGTGATCGCCTACGACGCTCGCGGACACGGGTCATCGGCGCCGGCGCCCACCTGCGACGGTTACGGCTACGAGGCGCTCGGCGGCGACCTCGAGGCCGTGCTTGACCAGTGCGGCGTGCGACGTGCGGTGCTCGCGGGCGCGTCGATGGGCGCTCATACCGCGATCTGGATGGCGTTGGCGCGCCCGGAGCGGGTCGCCGGCCTGGTGGTCATAACGCCGGCGTTCAGCGGCGACGAGGACCGCGATCAGCGCCGTCTGGCGCGTTGGGACTCGCTGTCTGAGGGATTGCGAAGCGGGGGGGTGGACGGGTTCTTGGCCGCTTACGGAGAGCCGCAGGTCCCCGAGCGCTGGCGCGAGACGGTGCTGACCGTGATCCGCCAGCGCATGGCGCTGCACGAGCACCCACAGGCGGTCGCCGACGCGCTGCGTGAGGTGCCGCGCTCGCGCCCATTCGAGTCGCTGTCGGAGTTGCGAGCGATCGCCGTTCCCACGATCGTGGTCGCGTCCGACGACGAGGCCGATCCGGACCACCCGCGCGCCGTCGGCGAGGCCTACGCCGAGACGATTTCGGGAGCGCGGCTAGTGACCGACGAGCCGGGGCGCTCGCCGGTGGCGTGGCAGGGCAGCCGGCTGTCGAAGCTGATCGCGGAGGTCGCCGCGCAGGCGCGCTGAGGTTGGTGCCTGATCGACGAGTGTGCCGGAAACCTCGAGGATTTCCGGTGTGCCATAATCTTATTTGTGTCGGCTGCCGATAACAGGTTGATGTCCGCCGCAGTTGAGGATTACACGAAGGCGATCTACGCGCTGCAGGAGTCCGGCACCGAGGCCGTGTCGACCAATGCGCTGGCCGAGCGCCTGGGCGTGACGCCCGGCTCGGCGTCCGGGATGGTCAAGCGCCTGCATGAGCTGGGGCTGGTCGAGCACCAGCCCTACCACGGCGTCTCGCTGACCGACGCCGGTCGCCAGGTCGCGCTCGAGGTGATCCGCCACCACCGTCTGCTGGAGCTGTATCTGGTCCAGGCGCTCGGGGTTCCGTGGGACCGCGTGCACGACGAGGCGGAGGTGCTCGAGCATGTTCTCTCCGATGAACTGGAGGATCTGATCGCAGCCAAGCTGGGCGACCCGACCCACGATCCGCATGGCGATCCGATCCCGACGCGCGAGCTGACGATCGAGGCGACCAGGACCGACAGCCTGCAATCGCTGGTCGCCGGCGCGAGCGGGCGCCTAGTGCGCGTGTCGGACTCCGAGCCCGAGATGCTGCGCTTCCTCGCCGAGCGCGGGATCGCGCCCGGCGACCAGTTCGAGGTGATCGACAAGCAGCCGTTCGAGGGCCCGCTGTTCGTCCGCTTCGGCGAGCAGGTCCACGTCCTGGGTGGCGCGCTCGCGCGCGCGATGCAAGTAGTCCTGGAGCCGGAGTGACGCCGCCGGTGCGCGGCGGGCCTGCGCCCGCGCTGCAGGGCGCGGGGGCTGGGACCGGCGAGGCGGCGCCGCCGCTGACCGCCGAGGACGTTGCGCGCGGACTGGATCGATCGCGCGTTCACGAAGCGCGACGTCGCGGACGGCGCTGGCAGTTGCTGTGGCTGCTGATCGGGCCGGGGATCCTGGCGATGCTGGGCGAGAACGACGGGCCGAGCATGATCTCCTACGCCACCACGGGCGCCACCTACGGGTTCGGCTTCTTCTTGCCGTTCGTGGTCGTCACGTTCGCGATGGCGGTGGTCTGCCAGGAGATGTGCATGCGGGTGGGCGCGGTCACCCATCGCGGCTACGGGGCGCTCGTGTTGCAGCGGTTCGGAGCCGTCTGGGGCTGGTTCGCGGCCGGCGACCTGCTTCTGACCAACCTGGTCACGCTGGTTGCCGAATTCGTCGCGATCAGGATCGGTCTGGCGTACTTCGGGATCGGTGCCGGGATCGCGGCCGCGCTCGGGATCGCGCTGGTGCTGTTCACGCTGTCGGGCGGTCGCTACTGGCGCTGGGAGCGGATCGCGCTGGGGCTGGCGGTGTTCAACGGCCTGTTCTTGGTCGCGGCGATCCTGACCGGGCCGCACTGGGGCTCCGTCGGCCGGGCGCTCGTGACCTTCTCGCCGCTTCCGGGTGGGAGCTTTGAGACGCTGCTGCTGCTGCTCGCCTCGACGATCGGCGCGACCGTCACGCCGTGGATGGTGTTCTTCCAGCAGAGCGCATCGGCCGACAAGGGCCTGACCCCGCGCGATCTTCGTTACGGCCGGCTCGACACGGTCGTGGGTGGGGCGTTGGCGGCCGCGTTCGGCGCCGGCGCGCTGATCGCCGGCGCGGCGCTGGTGACCCACGGCGGCGCGAGCATCCACGGGCTGGCGGGCGCCGGCTTTCCGGGAGCGCTGCGGTCCGGCTCGGGTGGCGCGGTCGGCGCGCTGTTCGCGCTCGGGCTGATCGAGGCGGGCGCGGTCGCCGTGCTGACGATCTCCGCCAGCACCGGCTATGCGGCGGGGGAGTGCATCGGGCGCGCCTCGAGCTTTAACAACTCGGCTGCGGGAGCGGCCGTGTTCTATGGCGCCAACGTCGCAGTCGCGCTGGTCGCGGCGCTCGTGATCCTGATTCCGGGCGCGCCGCTGCTGGCGATCGCGCTGAACGCCAACGTGCTGGCGACGGCGCTGCTGCCGGTCACGCTCGTATTCATGATCATGCTGGCCAACGACCGGTGGCTGATGGGCCGCTGGGTCAACTCCATTGCAAGTAACGCGGTCGGCGTGGCGATCATCGCGTTCGTCTCGATCTGTGGCGCCGCCTACGCGATCGATTCCTTTCTGCATACCACCCACCTGGTCGGCTGATGGCGGGCAACCACGACGAGCTCGACGAGCCGATGGTCGGCTTTTTGGAGCGCGACCAGCTCGTCGGCGACCGCTCGCGGCCGGTCGCGCGGATGGCGCTCAGCGCCCGAGCAGCCGCGCTGCTGTGGGCGCTGCGGGTGTTCGTGGTGGTCGTCA
>JBOGYE010000342.1:0-8339 GCA_050696635.1 Solirubrobacteraceae bacterium
AAAGCATCCAACTCGTGACCATATGCGCCCGATCGGACAGAACACCAGCGGGGTGCTGGAACTCGCAACCGCGCGATCAGCCGCGCCCTTCGCGCGTGCGGTGCGCCAAAAGCGACCTTCGATTTCGCGGCCCGATAGCCCCCGCCCACACGCCCCCTGTCAACGCTTCGCTGCGCCCTCCGGAACGCCAACGCACTCGGGGCCACCGTGGATCGCTACTCCTTCGATGAGCGCCTGCTCATCGCTCACACTTGACTATGGATGGCGGAAGGAGTAGGACTAAGCGCGCAACCAGACGCGGCAATGAAGTGGGAGGCAGCAGCGGTTGAGCATCGGTGTCATTATCGTCTTGGCGATATGTCTTGTGCTACTGCTCGCGATTCTCGGGACGATGCGCGAGACGGTGATCATGCGCGGCGAGGTTACAGCTTTGGCTCAGCTCATCACCGACCCGCCTCCACCATCGTTTCTGGGCGACCGGATTCCAGACGCGCTCGCGCAGCATCTCGTCGAGAGGGTGGGGTCTAAGCAAGAAGAACGTCAAGTCCTCGTCGTAGCACTCGTGAGTCCCACCTGCTCTGCCTGCAAGTCTCTGGTCGCCGAGATCGAGAGAGCCGTGAGTTCCGGTGCGCTGGGCCGAAGCCAAATCTTCCTCGTTGTGACCTGGCCCGAGGAGCCCAATCCCAGCATCTATAAGCGAGCGGCGATGTTTGCGGAGGCCACGTTGGATGAGGACGGAACCCTCGCGCGAGCCTGCGAGCTGCGCTTCACACCAACGTTGATCGCCGTCGACGTCGAATCGATGACCGCAACCGCTCACAAGCCGGGAGGTGACATTCGGTGGATCTACGACAACCTCAACGTGCCGGCTGCACAGAGTGCAGCAACGAAGCTGGAGGTCAGCTTGAACTGACACGCCAGGCGCTTCGTTAGCTGGACCGTCAAAGGCGGCTTGGGGGTTGCTGCCCTGATCGGTGGTCTGGTTGGTTTCGAGCCGACTCCCGTCGCCGAAGCTGCAAGTCCGTGTCTTCCGGGGACGAGAGAGGATCTCGCGGGCTTCATTTGTGAGCGGTCGTGCCTCGGCCTGTGCACGACGGACTACTCCGAGTGCTACTTCAATCACGGCTACGCGCCGTTCATCTGTACGTGCGCCGGTGGTCGTTGCGGCCCGCCGCGAGCCCGTGCGAGCTGCACCTGCACCTTGTCGAACAACTTCTGCTGCTGCCGGGCGTGCTAGCAGACCCATTTCCGAAAGGAAGACATCACACATGCCTGCAACTTGGCGATCCAGCGCCTCCATGAGCCAGTCGGAGATCAACCAGGCGATCGCCGACAATGCGATGACCCCGATCGGCGAGGTCCGCGTCCTCATCTACAACCTGCAGCCAGGCGGCTGCGAGGTCGAGCTAAAGCTTCCAGCGAGTGCACAGTCCGGTGCTCCCGGCGCAGGCGCACAGCAGGCACAGATCCTCAAGCTGGTGAACTCGGAAGTCACAATCGCGATGCAGACCGTCGCGTAAATTAGGCCGCTTTGAGCCAAGCCGGGTTGCCCCCATTTCGGCTGTAGCGGCTACGGTCGTACGCGACGTCATTGCTGCCGTCTTTTTAGCGGCTGCGCTTGGGAAGTGGCGGACGCTGAGCGAGTTTATGGACTACCTGCGCGTTCCGTTCGGGCGGACGGCTGGAATTGTGGCGTGGTGGGTCATAGGCACTGAAATTGGGCTCGGCTGCCTTCTTGCTACCGCAGGTCGTAACAC
Organism: Solirubrobacteraceae bacterium; assembly: GCA_050696635.1. Lineage (GTDB taxonomy): Bacteria > Actinomycetota > Thermoleophilia > Solirubrobacterales > Solirubrobacteraceae > Palsa-465. Next base: position 1,758 of record JBOGYE010000342.1, read on the forward strand.
TGTCGCCGGGCTTGTTTGCTTGGCGTTCCTCGCGTCTGCTTCTGCCGCCTACTCGTCGAGGCTGAGCCTTTCGCGCGACTCGCGATGCAACTGCTTCGGTCGCACCGCCGCGATGCCCGCGAACTCGTGGGTTCGCATCACTGATCCGGCGCTGTTAGCAGTGCGCAACGCAGTGATCGCGACGGCCGCGTGGCAAGCCACAAACCACGCCGACAACTGGGCGGGGACAGTAGTGCCGGGGGTCCTCATCGTGCTGATTGTCGGCCTGGGATTGCTGGCTTCAATCTGCGTCGAGCTATACCGTCTTCGGCTTCCCGAGCACCCAAGGCGCGTCGAGTTTGCCCCTCGACTGGGTGATCTTACGGCCCTCAGCTGGTACCACGACGGCAAACCGCGGCCATTGGATACCCCCTCGACCTAACGGCGTCGAATCCCCACACCCCAACGCGATCAGCAGGTTCCCGCTCCCCTTTGCTACCGAGACCTCTCCCGTCGCCCACGCCCACGTCAACTCGCTGGGCCGCTACGAACTCCACCGCCAACCGCCGCCCCCGGGCCAGCTCAGGCCCCTACGCACCGTCGACGACGCTGGCCGAGGCGTCCCGACGCCACCACTCGGCGTCAGTGGCGACACACAGTAAGCGTTGGATTTCGCGCAGATGATGGCGCGACCCCCGCCCAGGCGGCCATCAAGCGCCCAAAGAACCGTGCCAACTACCGCCCAAGATCACACGGGACGATACCGCCCGAACTGCAGCCATCATCACGAATTTGTCCATTAACGTGACCGATGCGCAGGGCCTGAGAGCTGGTTGAGCGTAAACGTGACTCGGCGGGGCGAGAGGCCTCGACGTGCCTACGACGGTCAAGAGGTTGCGAGACCCGATCTGGACGGATACGTTGGCGGTCGATGCAGACTCGCCAGCGATCATGGACGAGGTGCAGGTAGGCAGCGTCCCCGGGGCTTTGAGGCCGTCGAGATCGCACACGCCGATGGTGCCGTCGTCGTAGCGAACCTGCACATGAGCGATGCGCACCATCCCGATCCCGCCAAGGTAGGGGCCGGCCTCCTTGTCTGGCTCCCTGCCGATGTAGGTGGGCCTCCACCGGACACCCCAAGGCCTCCGGGCGGGGCGCAAGAACACGCTGCCCAAGCTCGACGCTCATCGCGACGATTTTATGGACCGGCGAGGGCAGGGACGACAACCGCCAACAGCGCCCGGCTGACGCCCGGCTCAGCCGCGGCGAACGCGCAGCAGGCCGGGTTGCGCGACAGCGATGGTTCCCGTGAGCGTGTCGAGATCCTCGCCGGCGAGCAGCTGCTCAAGCAGCGCGGTGACGCTGGCCGCCGACTGATCTGCAGGCCGCAGCACGAGCACCCCGGCGTGAGCGCCCGGCGGATAGCTGCGCACATCGCCAAGCCCGCGGTCAAGCGTGACCAGCAGCCGCTCGCCGGCGGTCGCCGCGCGCAGCACGTCGGCGTCGACCGCGCCCCCGAGCCCCTCATCCAAAACGGTGTCGACCTGGTGGCCGGCGCGCTCCAGCACGCATGCCGCGCGCCGGGGGGATGTTCTCATCCAGCTTTACCTTCACGCGCCGGCAGGCAGCGGCACGAGCTCCTCGCGCGCCAAAAGCGCCCCATAGGCCGCCGCGGCCCGCACCCCCTCCGCGGTCAGGCTCGGATACTCGGCAAGGATCTCCGGCGCGCTCATCCCCGCCGCCATACAGTCAAGGATCACGCTGACCGAGACACGCGTGCCGGCGACGACGACCTGGCCGTGCATCACGCCAGGGTCGCTGGAGAGCAGATCAAGCGGCTGGCTCATATCGCCAATTCTGCCCGACCGCCAACCCAAGACCAGCTGCGGCCCGATCGCCGAGGCGACCCCAGACCCCCTGGCGCAGGCTGGATAGGCGCGCCGAGAGAGCGTTCAGGGCCGCCCGAACGCCCACAGTCGCCCCAGCAGAGCCACGCCCGCGCGCGGCCACACCGGCGCGTTCTGCGGCGTTCTGCGGGCCTGCGCGACCTTGGGTCGCCGATCGCGACGGCGCCTGTCAGCTCCAGGCCGCCGGCCTGCCGCGCTCGACCGTCCACCCCGCCTTCGCTGCTCGCCACATAGACGACGCTGGGCACCCCAGCACCGTCACTTCAGGATGCCGGCGGCCCCGGCCGGGGCTGTCAGGCGCCCAGGCCGTCGAGAACCTGGGCGCAGAAGGCCGCGGGCGTGAGGATCGCCACTCCCTCGAAGCTGCCGAGCTCGAGCAGGTGCCGGTCGCCGGAGATCACATAGGCGACGCTGCCCGCGACCGCAGCCTCAAGCACCCGGTTATCGGTCTGATCGGCAGCGATCGCGTCGATCCTGCGGGCGGGCGCCACGACGATCGCGACCGCCTCGATCAACGCGACGGTCCCGACGGGATCGCCGAACACGCGGGCAAGCTTGGAGTAGGCCAGCACGCGCTCAAGCTCGGCCAACAGCGCCGCGGTCTGGATCAGCTGCAGGCGGCCGTCGAGCACGCCGTCAAGGATCTGGGCCGACGGGCCGGCCCAGCCCAGGCCGGAGACCAGCACGTTGGCATCGGCGACGACCGAGACGGTCACTCAAGCGCGCGGGCGGCCGCGATCGCCTCGTCGACGACCCCGACATCCAGCCCCGAAGCGGTCACGCTGGCGCGAACCGCCGCCAGCCGCTCGACCAGCACACCACGGGGCGCGCTCACGACGCTCAGCCAAAAGCTGCTCGTAGTCCTCGGGGCCGATCAGCACCGCCAGACGCTCACCACGACGAGTCAGGACCCACCGGCTCGCACGCGGCCCGCTCAGCCAGCTGACCCAGCCGCGCACGCGCCTTGTCAACCCCGATCATCTGCTCCATAACCATAAGGTTAGCCGTAACGCACACCGTACACCAAAGATCACCGCCAGCCGCCGGCCAAGCCCGACCAAGGCCAGCACCAGCAAGGGCCCACGCCAGCTCAGGTGCGGCCCAACCAGCCGCACCTCGAGCCGCACTTCTGGCCGCACCTCCAGATGCACCACGCCGGCGACGCCGGCCAGGCAGCCGTCGTTCAGACGCCGAGAAAGGCCGCCCGGGCGCCCACGGGCCCGCAGGAGCCCTCAGCGAGACCCGCCGCGGCACGCCGACGCGCTCTGCGGCGCTCTGCGGGCCTGCGCGACCCCAACACGACATATCCCACCCCCCCACGAGGCCGCCGGCGGCGTCGCCGGCCCGTGCGAGCCCAACGACGACGCCTGGCCCGGTCCGCCACCCGCGTCGCGTCTATCTCATCGAGCACAGCGAGATCAACAGCGAAAGCGAAGCGGTCTCTGACGCGCGGGCCTCCCGCCGCGCGAGCAGCGAAGGCAGGGGCGGTCGAGTCGACATCACCTCGACCGCCACCGTCGGCGCGGTCATCGATCTCCCTCCTGTCGCGCGCCGCCGGCGCGCGCGAGTGCCCGCTCGACCGACCGGCGGTGGACGCGCACCCCGAACCGCTCGAAGATCGGCTCGACCAGATCGCGCGCGCGCAGCGTGGGATCCTCGGCGAGCCGCTCCCGCGTGAACGTCAGGACCTCGTCGGTCAGCTTGTGCGCGCCGCGCGGGCCGGGACGCGCCGGCACCAGCCCCGCCAGCCCGCCCGCGTCCAACGCGGCCGCCGCCTCATAGAACGACGGGCGCGAGAACCCGAACTCCTGCGCCGCGCGGGTGACCTGGTCCCCGTCGACACGAACGCGGCGGACCATCTCGTACTTCACTTGCACCAGATCGCGCGCGTCGAGGAACTCCGAGGACGCGAACCGCTCGTCGCTGACCGCCCCGGGCCGCGGGTTCAAGCTCCGTTCTGCTCGCAACGCCGCGACCTTCGGATCCTCGCCCTGACCAGCCATCACCAACCTCCCTCAGATAGTGTCAGGTCGATTATGCCTTTCCTGTCGGACGGAACGATCGCGCGACACTCCCAGATCGGCTTTTCTCACGTCCTTCCTCGCGTTTGGCCGCCGCTGATGAGAGCCACGTGCAATTGGGCGGCATAATTGCCATAACACAGGGGGCGTAATTCGCTTTACGGTGCCGGATCGGCTGTGGCCCACTTGAGCCCGTCGAGCAGCTCCGCGAGCGCGAGCATGTCGACCACGCGCAGCACTGCCCGGCCGGCCGCGACCGCGACGAACGGGTCCGGCGTCCCAACGTCGGTCCAGCCAGTCGGCAACGAGCGCTGCACCCCGGCCTCGTCGAAGAAGAACACGCGGTCCTCGCCCCACGCCTGACGGATCCCGACCAGCACGAACTCCCGCCCCGCCCACGGATGGAACGGATGCGTCACCCGAACATGCTGCTCACCGGACTGACCGGGCGCAGTTGACGGCGCTTGCCAAGGGTGGCGTGGAAGGCGATATCGGCCGGTTTCGCCGCCGGCATCTGGTGCCGGTCGCGGAGGTCTCGTCGATGGAGGAGCTCAACGAGCTACTCGAGGAAGCGTGCTGGGTCGATCTGGATCGCATGATCACCGGGCAGGCGGAGACGGTCGGTGAGCGGCGCGATCGGGAGCGGCTGATCCTGAACTCGCTGCCGGGTGAGGTGTTCCCGACGTGGGAGGAGGCGACCCCCAGGGTTGACTCAAAGGCGCTGGCGATGGTGCGGACGAACCGCTACTCGGTGCCGGCGTCGCTGGCGGGGCTGAAGATCCGCGCGAAGATCGGAGCTGGCGAGATCAGCTTCTGGCATGACGGCAAGCAGGTCGCGTGGCACGAGCGCCTGCAAGGCCATCACCAGATCAGCGCCAAGCTGGATCACTACCTCGATCTGCTTCAGCGCAAGCCCGGCGCGCTCGCGCGGTCGCTCGCGTTGCGCCAGGAGCGCGACCGCGGTGACTGGCCCGCGTGCTTTGATCAGCTCTGGACCAAGATCCAAGAGCGCTCGGGGCGCCAGGAAGCCGCGAGGCAGATGGTCGATGTGCTGATCCTCTGCCGCGAGCACGACGCCGGCCAGGTCGAGCTGGCGGTCCGTGGTGCGCTGGCCGCCGGCGCGCACGACGGGCGTGCCGTCGCGTTGCTGCTCGGCCGATCGGCCCGACCGCAGCCGGCCGCCTTGGAGATCGACGCCAAGCTGGCGGGGATCGGGCAGCCACCGCCCGACGATCTAGACCAGTACGACGAGCTGCGCGGGCCGCAAGGAGCAGAGCGATGAGCGCGCCCGGACCGTACTGCCATGCCGAGGCGTTCATCGAGAACGACGGCCAAATCGACTGGACGGGCGATGGCGTGCTCTGCCAGCTCGTCACGGTGCTGATGGTCGACGACACCGGAGAGGTCGAGCCCGCCGCGTGCGGACTCACCTCCGAGCAGGCACGCAGCCTGGCGTTCGAGCTGCTGGTCTGCGCTGAGCACGCCGATCAGCTCACCCGTCCCCGGAAGGAGAACCGATGACCTCGCGGCAGAACGCGCAGACCGCCGCGCTGGAGGCGTTGATCGAGGCGCACGCGACCGAGCTGAAGCTCCCGACCGTCAAGGCCCGGTTTCGCCAGATGGCCGCCGAAGCGACCCGCGAGCAGCAAACCCCGACCGCGTACCTCGCCGCGCTCTTAGAAGCCGAGATGCACGAACGCGCCGAACGCCGCGAGCGCCGACGACTCCTCGACGCGCGGTTCCCGCTGCTCAAACGCCTCGAGGAGTTTCGGTTCGCTGATAACCCGAAGATCCCGCAGGCAACGATCGCCGCGTTGGCGGACGGCTCGTGGATAGGCGACCGCGACTCGATCGTGCTGGTTGGCGACTCGGGTACCGGCAAGACACATCTGGCGATCGCGTTGGCGGTCTGCGCCTGCCAGCAAGGCCGCCGCGTCCGCTTCACCACCCTCGCCGGGCTCGCGAACGAACTCCAGGAAGCCGAGTCCCGCAAGGAGCTCGCCAGAGTCGTCGGTCGCTATTCCCGGACCGAGGTAGTGGTGCTTGACGAGCTGGGCTATCTCAGCCTGCCCGACGGTGCCGCCGAGCTCGTCTTCCAAGTCATCTCCGAACGCAACGAACGCGGATCGCTGATCGTGACCACGAACCTGACGTTCGGAGAATGGACCAAGGTATTCCCCGACCCGCGCATGGCCAAGGCCGTCGTCGACCGGATCACCCACCGCGCGCACATCATCGACACCGGCACCGAGAGCTGGCGCTTCCGCCACGGCCTCGAACGCCGCACCAAAAAAGGAGGCTGACCCCACCCCGACGGCGCGCCCGCGACCATCGCCACAGCCCCTCGCGCTACGCGCTCGGGCCCGTGACGACGGTCGCGGCAACCCCTCCCAACCGTCTCATCAGGCAACATCCAGAACAACAACCAACGACGCGAGGTGGGGCCACTTCAAGCGTCTACCCCGGGGCCACTGCAAGTGGCGACACTCACCTCGAGCCGCATGTGGACCGGGTCGTGGTGGTCAGCCCGGATGACACCGGGATCACGCAGGCGCGCGTCAACGCGCTCGCCGACCTGAAAAGAGCACTGGAGGACACCCCCGTGGAGCCCGAGAAGCCTTCATTCGTGTACGCGACGTACATCTCGTTGTCGCCACTTGCAGTGGCCCCGGGGT
>JBOGYE010000343.1:0-3794 GCA_050696635.1 Solirubrobacteraceae bacterium
GTCCAAGGTGTTCTGCTGGGTCGCCTGCGATCGCGGCGCCCGCCTGGCGCTCCTGCGCGAGGACTTCGAGCGGGCGATGAGCTGGCGCGCGTCCGCCGACGAGATCAAGGCCGATGTTCTGGCTCACGGGCTGGACGCACGCGGCGTGTTCGTCGCGCACTACGACACCGAGTCACTTGATGCGTCGCTGTTGCTGTTGCCGCTGATGCGCTTCCTGCCGCCCGACGACGAGCGGATCCGCGCGACCGTGTTCGCGATCGCCGACGAGCTGACCGAGGGCGGGCTGGTGCTGCGCTACCGCACCGAGGAGACCGACGACGGCCTTGAGGGCCACGAGGGCGCGTTCTTGATCTGCTCGTTCTGGCTCGTGTCGGCGCTCGTCGAGATCGGCGAGTCCGACCGGGCACGGGCGCTTTGCGAGCGGCTGCTCGGCTACGCCAGCCCGCTCGGACTGTACGCCGAGGAGATCGATCCCGCCACGGGCCGCCACCTGGGCAACTTCCCGCAGGCGTTCACGCACCTGGCGCTGATCAACGCGATCCTGCACGTGATCGGCGCCGAGGAGCAGACGGCCGCGGCTCCCTCGCCGTGGTCCTCGTGGGGCTGACGCAGCGGCGGCCGCTCAGCTGCGCGCGCCGAGCGCCACCGGGAGCGTCTTAAGCTGGTTCAAAAAGCCGGACTCGACCCACGTGCAGCGTCCGTCGCGCTCCATCGCCGGGTAACGCGCGAGCGTCTCTCCGAGCAGGATCCGCAGCTCCAGGCGTGCCAGCGCGGTGCCCAGGCAGAAGTGACGCCCGCCGGCACCGAACGCCTGGTGCTCGGGGTTGCGGCGCACGTCGAACCGGTCCGGATCCTCGTAGCGGGTCTCGTCGCGGTTGGACGAGACGTACCACATCACGACCTTGTCGCCCTGCTTTATCGGCTGCCCGGCGAGCTCGGTGTCACGGGTGGCGGTGCGCCGGAAGTGCGCGAAGGCGGGGAACAGCCGCAGCGACTCCTCGACCGCGCTGGGGATCAGCGACGGGTCGGCGAGCAGCAGATCGCGCTGGTCGGGGTTCTCGATCAGCGCCCTCATCGCCGAGCAGTAGGTCGCCTTGGTGGAGTCGTTGCCGGCGGCCATCAGCAGGAAGAAGCCCATCACGATCTCGTGCTCCTCGATGGTCTGGCCGTCGATCTCGGCGTGCACCAGCACCGACGTGAGGTCATCGGTCGGATGCTCGCGCCGCTGCGCGATCAGCTCGCCGCAGCGCCGAAAGATCTCGGGGATCTCGTTGGCCATGATTCCTTCGATCCCCTCGGGCGCGAGGTCTGGGTCGCCGGCGGCCAGCGAGATGTTCATCAGCCGCGCCCAGGTGACATCGTCTGACTCGGGAATGCCCATGAAGCTCCCGATCACGCGCGACACGACCGGCTGGGCCACGTCGGCGACCAGATCGCAACGCTCGCGGCCGTCGAGGCGGTCAAGCACGCTGGTGACGATCGCGCGGATCGCGGGCTCGTGGGCGGCGATCCGCTTGGGCGTGAAGCCGGCCTGGACCAGCATCTTCAGCCGGTCGTGCTTGGGCGGGTCCATGCCGATGAACATCGCCTGCATCAGCTCGAGGAACAGGTCTGAGACCGCGGTCACCCCGCTCGCCGACGAGTACGTCTGCCAGTCGCGGCTGACGGTCAGGATGTCGTCGGCGCGGGTCACCGACCAGTAGCCGGCCTCCTGCGGGTACTCGCTCACCCCCGCGGACCAGTGCACGGGGCACTCGGACCGCAGCCGCGCGAACAGCTCGTGCGGTGGGCCGCCGAGCCACTGCTCGCGCTCGATCACCGCCACCCGGTCAAGGTCATCGCGGATCGAGGTCACCTGCTCCTCCTGACGTCGAGCTCGCCGCCCTCGGCGCCGCCGGCGCGGCCGTGCGGGGATCATACTGGCTGGCCAGCCAGCCTGGGAGACGCGCCGGTTTTGTCACAACGAGGACGTAGCGGCCGATGTGCCGTGACCATCGGGTGTCAGCGTGTCCGCCTGTCGCCCGTCGCCCGTCGCCCGCCGCCCCGCCGCCGCGTCACCCGCCGCCCCGCCGCGCGCCACCCGGCCGCTAACCGGTGCCCAGATGCCAAACTCGCGCCGGCGCCAGCACCTTGTCACCTCAGCCCCGCTCAGCGGGGCTTGGATGCCAAACTCGACGGCCGCCCCTGAGTTTGGCATCTGAGCACCGGTCATCGCCGCCGGCGTCATGTCCCCGCGAGTCGCCGACGATCGGCGGACGGTCAGCCCGCGACCGCGTGCTCCGCCTGCGTCGACGGCCCCGCCTGGGCCTCGATGGTCGGCGCGCCACCGGCCGCAGCGGCCCGCCCCCTCGACCAGGACGCCGCCGCCGCAATCAGGCAGGCGGCGATCGCGAACGCGAACGCCTCGTGCAGGCCGGTGCGGAACGGACCGCCGATCAGCGACGGGAAGAACGAGCGGCCGACCACGGCCGCGTGCTGATGCGCCGTCAGTCCCGCCAGCGCGTGCGCGCCGAGAAGGTGCGCAGTCGGGTTGTAGCCCAGGAAAGCAGCGAACAGGATCGAGACCGGCGGCAGGTGTGCGACCCGCGTCGCGGTCGCCGGTGCGACGCCGTGCGCCTCGAGCCCAGTCGCCATCGCGTGCGGCAGCGTGGCGGCCAGCCCGATGATCATCAGCGTGAAGAAGACCCCGATCGAAAGCACCTGGGCTGAGTTCTGGAAGGTCTGGTTCATCCCGCCGCCGGCGCCGCGGTCGGCCGGCGGCAGGCTGTTCATCACCCCGGCGCGGTTTGGCGAGGCGAACATCCCCATCGACACGCCGGTCAAGAACAGGACGCCCGCGAACAGCGGGTAGGCGAAGTCGGTCGGCAGCAGCGTCATCAGCACGAAGCTGAGCGCCGTGCCCAGCATCCCGCCGGTCGCGAACGGCCGCGCTCCGAAGCGGTCTGACAGGTAGCCGGAGGTCGGCCCAGCGCACAGCATCCCGACCGTCAGCGGCAGCATGTAGATGCCAGCCCACAGCGGGGTCACCGAGAAGTCGTAGCCGTGCAGCGGCAGCCAGATCCCCTGCAGCCAGATGATCAGCATGAACATCAGCCCGCCGCGGGCGATCGCCGACAGAAACGTCGACAGGGTTCCGAACGTGAACGCGCGAATCCGGAACAGCGGCAGACGGAACATCGGCTCTGGCACGCGACGCTCGATCACCACGAACGCCAGCAGCGACGCGACCCCACCGCCGATCAGCGCCAGCGCGGTCGGGCTGCCCCACCCGGTCGCCGAGGATCCGTAAGGCTCGATCCCGTAGGTCACAGCGACCATGATCAGGATCAGCCCGACCGCGAACGTGAGGTTGCCGGCCCAGTCGATCGAAGCGTGGCGAGGGGTGGAGATCTCCTGCAGCTTGAGATACGCCCAGACGGTCCCGAACAGCCCCACCGGAACCGAGATCAAGAACACCATCCGCCAGTCGATCGGGGCCAGCACACCGCCCAGCACGAGCCCGACAAACATCCCGCTGACCCCGACGATGTTGTTGATCCCGAGCGCCATGCCGCGCTGGTCGGCCGGGACCGCGTCGGTGATGATCGCGGCCGAGTTGGCCAGCAGGCAGGCCGCGCCGATCCCCTGCACGACCCGGAAGGCGATCAGGTACAGCGCCCCGTCGCGCCCGGTCAGCCAGTCGACCGTCAGCACCAGCGACGCCGACGTGTAGATCACGAACCCGAGGTTGTAGATCCGCACGCGCCCGTAGATGTCGCCGAGCCGGCCGAGCGACACGATCAGCACGCTGGAGA